>JBDLII010000094.1:0-9077 GCA_039714995.1 Pseudomonadota bacterium | reverse complement strand
CTGATACTCCCGGGTAATGCGAAAATGTTTGTCGACTTTCTCCCCTTGAGACAGCAGCTGGGCGGGGGTGCCACGCAGCGCCATCTTCTGCGGCTGATGCGAGACCTGCTCCAGATCGCGGTCCAGCAGCCACACCGTGCTGCCGTCGGCGACGATCAGCTGAGCGTTCTCGCCGGCATAGTCCCAGCGGAATTTTCCCGGCCGCTTGAGATAGAAGACGCCGTTTTGCGAGACGTTCTGACTGCCGCCCTGCGACTCGACGCTCTGCACAAAATCGGCCTGCATGGTTTTCAGGCCGGAGAGGAAGTCGTCCAGCGAGGTGGCGTACAGCGGCGGCGAGAACAGCACCGCCAATAACGGCAGCATCAGGCGCATTGGAATAGGGAACATCGAAATCGGCCCATGGGATGGAGGTTCGGGGGATGGGTAATCTGGATGTGCATTATAACCCAAAGGGAAGCTTTTATAGATTCGTCATTGCGAGGAGCGTGGCGACGAAGCAATCTCTACCGGCATGCCCAGTAAACAAACAGATTGCCGCGCTGCGCTCGCAATGACAGGATAACCGCGTGTAGTTAATCCTCGATTGGTGGCGGAGCCAGTACGGTTCTGGAGCCATTGGTTTCAGCAGCGGAGACGATGCCGATGCGCTCCATCTCCTCGATCATGCGCGCCGCCCTGTTGTAACCGATCTTGAGACGCCGTTGCACGCCGGAGATCGAGGCGCGGCGCGACTCGGTGACGATGTGCACCGCTTCATCAAACAGCGGATCACTATCTTCCGTATCGACGCCGGCTGCCTCGGGAGACAGCCCCGGTATCGCCTCGGAGGGCTCCAGCAGTATCTCGTCGATATAGGTGGCGCTGCCGTTGCGTTTCAGAAACTCGACCACATTATGCACCTCGTGGTCATCGACGAAGGCGCCGTGCAGCCGCTGCGGGATGCTCGATCCCGGCGGCAGGTAGAGCATGTCGCCGTGCCCCAGCAGGTGCTCGGCGCCCTGCTGATCGAGAATGGTGCGCGAGTCGATGCGTGACGAGACCTGGAAGGCGACACGGGTCGGCACGTTGGCCTTGATCAGGCCGGTGATGACATCCACCGATGGCCGCTGGGTTGCCAGCAACAGGTGGATCCCCGCCGCGCGCGCCTTTTGCGCCAGCCTGGCGATCAGCTCCTCGACCTTCTTGCCGACCACCATGATCATATCGGCGAACTCATCGACCACGACCACGATGAACGGCATTTTGCTCAGTGTCGGAATCTCCGGCGGTTCGGCATCCTCATCCACCAGGGTGTTGGGATCAACCACGAAGAGCGGATCCTTCAATGGTTCGCCAGCCTTCTCCGCCTCGATGATTTTCTTGTTATAGCCGGTGATGCCGCGCACGCCCAGCGCCGACATCAACCTGTAGCGCCGCTCCATCTCGGCCACGCACCAGCGCAGCGCATTGGCCGCCTCGGCCATGTCGGTGACTACCGGGCACAACAGGTGCGGGATTCCCTCGTACACCGACAGCTCCAGCATCTTCGGGTCGATCATGATCAGGCGCACTTCATCGGCCTTCGCCTTGAACAGGATGCTGAGGATCATCGCATTGACGGCGACAGATTTGCCTGAACCGGTGGTGCCCGCGATCAATGCATGCGGCATCTTGGCCAGGTTGGCGACGGTCGGATTGCCGGCGATATCCTTGCCCATACCCAGCGTCATCACCGAACGGGACCTGTCATAGGCCTCGGAGCGCAGCACCTCGCTGAGATAGACGATCTCCCTGTGCTCATTCGGAATCTCGATGCCGATCACCGATTTGCCGGGAATATTCTCGACCACGCGCACGCTCATGACCGACAGCGAACGCGCCAGATCCTTCGACAGCGCCGTCACCTTGCTGGCCTTGGTGCCCGCGGCCAGATCCAGTTCATAGAGGGTCACGATGGGCCCCGGATGGACAGCGACCACCTCGCCATCCACCTTGAAGTCCGACAGCTTCATCTCGAGCTGACGCGACATCATCTCCAGCGCCTTTTCCGAGTATTGCTGCACCCTCTCGCCGGGTTCATCCAGCAGCGACAGGGGCGGCAGCACCGTATTGGGGTCAGGTTCGAACAGGGTCGTCTGCTTCTCCTTCTCGACCCGGACGCTCTTGGTGATCTTCTGGATGACCGGCTCGATCTTCGGCGGCGTTCTCTTCTCGGCCTTCTCGCGCTCCTTTTTCAGCGAGTCGAGACGCTTCTCCCTGATGCGCCGGGACTCGTTTTTCTCCTCCCGCTGATCACGCTGCTTCGTGAACCAGCCTGCGCCACGATCAAACACGCCGAGGACAAGCCCCCCGATCGCCTCCATCACCATGAACCATGACACGCCGGTGAAGAGCGTGGCTCCGGAGACGAATATTGCCGCCAGCAGCAGTGTGGCGCCGGTCGGACTGAGCGCATCCACCAGCATCGACTCCAGCACCTTGCCGAGAATGCCGCCGGCGCCCTCCGCCAGCTGCAAGCCGAAATCCGTCATGTGCAAGGCGCCCAGTCCACAGCCGCCGATGATCGTCAATGCAAACCCGCTCCAGCGCAGCGTGAGCAGCGGCGTATTCATGTGGTCATCGGCAGTGCGCTCCCTGAGGATCAGCCAGCCGCTCCATACCAGCATGACCGGGAACAGATAGGCAAAGAGACCGAACAGTGCGTAAAAAACACTGGCGAACCAGGAGCCCGCCGCCCCGCCCAGGTTATGCACATCTTCGCGCTCACCGATGTAGGACCAGCCCGGATCATCCTGCGAATAGGTGATCAGGGTGAGAAAAAAGTAGGCGGCAACAGCGACAATCAGCCAGAAAGCCCCCTCTCTGAGACGATCGCCGATCCCCCGTTCATGACTGTTGGCTAACTCACGCCAGGACACGATGACAACTCTCCATCAATTGCAAGCCCATATCGAAAATCAATGATTCCTTTACCCTTTTGAATCCATTGCGTAACATTGGCAAGATCTGCCGGGTTGCTCACGCCTCCCAGGCCATCTTGATTGCGGAGAATTATACATGAGTGAAACCAAGCACTGTCGACTTCTGATCCTCGGATCGGGCCCAGCCGGGTATACCGCGGCTGTCTACGCTGCGCGCGCCAACCTGCACCCTGTTCTGGTCACCGGCATGGAACAGGGCGGCCAGTTGACGACAACCACCGATGTCGACAACTGGCCCGGTGACAACGAAGGCGTCCAGGGTCCGGAGTTGATGGAGCGCATGCGCCTGCACGCGGAACGCTTCGACACCGAAATCATCTTTGACCACATCAACAAAGCTGATCTGAGCCAGCGTCCTTTCCGCCTCAGCGGCGACCAGCAGGAGTACAGCTGCGACGCCCTGATTATCTGCACCGGCGCATCCGCCATGTATCTGGGCCTTGAATCGGAAGAGGCCTACAAGGGCAAGGGCGTCTCCGCCTGCGCCACCTGCGACGGTTTTTTCTATCGCGGCCAGAAGGTTGGCGTGATCGGCGGCGGCAATACCGCTGTCGAGGAGGCCCTCTATCTCTCCCATATCGCCGACCATGTCACGCTGGTGCACCGCCGTGATGAGCTGCGCGCGGAGAAGTTTCTCCAGCATCAGATTCTCGAAAAAGCCGAACACGGCAATATCACCATCGCCTGGGATTCGGTGCTGGAAGAGGTTCTTGGTGACGACAACGGCGTGACAGGCATGCGCCTGAAAAACGTCAAGGACGACTCCACCAGCGAACTCGATGTGCACGGCGTGTTTATCGCTATCGGACACAAACCCAATACGGCACTGTTCCAAGGCCAGCTTGAGATGCACAACGGCTATCTCAAGGTACAGAGCGGCATCGACGGCAACGCTACCCAGACCTCGATCGAGGGTGTCTTTGCCGCCGGCGACGTCATGGACCATGTCTATCGCCAGGCGGTCACCTCCGCCGGCAATGGCTGCATGGCGGCGCTGGATGCAGAGAAGTACCTGGATGCGCTGGAGTCTTAGGGAACCTGCGGTCGAATCGTCATTGCGAGGAGCGCAGCGACGAAGCAATCTCCAACCCTTTGATTTAACTACGTGAGATTGCTTCGCTACGCTCGCAATGACACATGATTGTGATTCATTCAGAGTCTCCTTAAGGAACGAAGCACATCCTATGCAAACTGCAATATTTCATGTTCTTCTCACTGGACAACACCCCCGGCGACAGCGATTTTCCTGATCCCCGGCTGGCCGAAACCGAGCCGAACGGGCTTTTGGCCATTGGTGGCGACCTCTCTGTCACACGCTTGACAAAGGCCTACTGCGCGGGAATCTTTCCCTGGTTCAGTGAAGGAGAGCCCCTGCTCTGGTGGTCACCCGACCCGCGCCTGCTGCTGTTTCCCGACAAGGTCCACCTCTCGCGCAGCCTGCGGAAAGTGCTGCGCAGGGACGACTACCGGGTGACCTTTGATACCGCCTTCGAAGAAGTCATGCTGCAGTGCGCCGCTGCGCCGCGTGACGGCCAGAGCGGCACCTGGATCAATGACGAGATGATCACCGCCTACAACGCACTGCACGAGCGGGGATATGCCCACTCCGTCGAGGTGTGGCGGGGGCAGCATCTGAGCGGGGGGCTCTATGGCGTCGCCATCGGCAGCGCCTTTTATGGCGAATCGATGTTCAGCCTTGCCAGCAACTCCTCCAAGATCGCCCTGGTTGCACTGGCGCGCAAACTGCAGCACTATGGATTTGCTTTCATTGATTGCCAGATGGAGACTCCCCACCTGCTCTCCCTGGGAGCAGAGACCCTGTCACGGGCAGCATTCCTCGAGATGAACGCCATCGCCTGCCGGGAACAGAACCCCATCCAGTGGAGGGAGCATGACTGACACCTCCATCAAACTCTACCAGGGCACACCGCACGGCTGCGCCTACCTGCCGGAACAGCAGGCCGTCATGCACGTGGTGGATCCGCAATTTCCGTTATCGGCATCCCACTACGGCATACTGCTTGAAGCCGGCTTTCGCCGCAGCGGCAACATGGTCTACCGTCCGGGCTGCCCTTCATGCTCCGCCTGCAAGCCGGCAAGAATCGACACCAGGGCATTCCTGCCCAATCGCTCCCAGCGGCGCTGCCTGAAAAAGAACCGGGATATCGAACTGAGGGTCGCGCCCACACTGCAGCAGCAGCACTTCGAACTCTACCGGAAGTACCTGATGCAGCGCCATGCAGATGGCGAAATGAGCGCCGACAGCATCGCCGATATGCAGCAGTTCCTGCTCAGTGAATGGAGCGAGACCCTGCTGCTGGAAGGCTGGCTGGATGAGCAACTGCTGTTTGTCGCCGTCACCGACGTGGTCGACAACGGCCTCTCAGCGCTCTACACCTTTTTTGACCCCGAAATGCCCCGTCGCGGCCTCGGTACCTACGGAATCCTGCAGCAGATCGAGCAGGCCCGGCAACTCGGCCTGAAATGGCTCTATCTCGGCTACTGGATCGCCGAATGCCGGAAAATGGCCTACAAGGGCAACTTCAACGCCCTTCAGGTGCTGCACCACAACAGAGGCTGGCAGGCACTGAAATGATCATGCGATAATGTTCGATCATTGTTGACCTGATCTGCCAAGTCTATGCTGCTGCGAACCCTCCTCCTGCTGATGTCACTGCTGGCCGCCACACATGCAGCCACCGCATCCAACGGCAACGCCTGGTCCAGAATCGCTGCGCCGACGACAGATCTGCCCGACACCATCGGCGGCTATACCAACGGCTGCTTCATCGGCGGCAAGGCGCTCCCCGCAGAGGGACGCGGCTACCAGGTGGTGCGCCTTTCACGCAATCGCTACTATGGACATCCTGACCTGGTCCAGTACCTCAAGGATCTGGGCAACAAGGTTGCCGATGAAAAACTCGGCCTGATGCTGGTTGCGGACATGGGACAGCCACGGGGCGGGCCGATGCCGGGCGGACACGTCAGCCACCAAAACGGGCTGGATGCCGATATCTGGCTGCCGTTGAACTACAAGCGCACTTCGGGAAAACGCGACGGCCTTCACTCTGTCGCCATGGCGGACAGGGAGAAATTCAAGCTGAAGCGTGATGTCTGGACAAAGGGTCAGGCGCGCCTGATAAGGCTCGCCGCCGAGGACAAGCGCGTGGCGCGCATCCTCGTCAACCCGGTCATCAAGATCGAACTCTGCGCCATGCAGTGGGACGACCGCAGCTGGCTGCGCAAGATTCGTCCCTGGTGGAAGCATCACACCCACTTTCATGTACGCCTGCACTGCCCCAAAGGCGATCCCGACTGCAAACCGCAGGCCATACCGCCTGCCGGCGACGGCTGTGGCGCGGATCTGAAGGCCTGGTATCCTGAAAACCGAAAAACGTGGGCGAAAAGTAAAAAAAGCACCCCCAAAATCCTCCCCCAGCGCTGCCAGACCCTGCTGAAGGAGCAATAGCAAAGACTCTCCGCTCTTTTTCAGGAAGCGATGGTGAAGATATTTCGTGACTAAATCAGTGTTTGCTTATATACTTATTGCTATACTATATATATTAGTGCTGAATTGGATTACTGACCATGAATACTCTCACTAAAGCGTTATCAGGAGTTGCGGCAATCGGACTCCTTGGCTTTGCAATCAACGCACAAGCCGAGGGAAAGTACGGACCTCAGCCTGCAAAGCCCGCCACAATGGACTCAGTAGCGCCTCGCGCCGCAGCTCCAGTAGCAGCGCCCCGGGTCCAGACGCCATACTATCCTGCCTATGGCCACCAGAGGCAGTGGCAACGCCCCTACCCCTATTATGGCTACAGAACATACAATCGCGGCTGGTATCCGCGCGGTGACGACGACAGCTACAGAAGCTACAACCGTTGGGACAACAGCGATCGCTGGGACAACGAGAGCGGCTGGGCCAACCGCAACTGGGGTGATTACGACAGCTATGTCGACACCTTTGGCAATATGCATTTCGATATGGACTTCGATATGGAATTTGACTGGGACTGGGAGTGGGATGCCGATGCGGATGCAGATTTCGATAGCGATCTCGAAACTGATTTCGAAGGGTATAGTGACAACTACAACCGCAACGCCAGCCGCTTCTATAATCGCAATTACAGCCGCTACTACAACCCCCGCTTTCGCGGCTACCCCCCCTACAACTACTATTACAACTACCGGTATGGCTACAACAGGCCGGCAGCACAGCCCGCTGCACCGAATTGAACAGACAGTAATCCGCCCTGCTTGAGCAATAATCCCCTCTCCCCCCGGTAGGGGGTCAGGGTGAGGGTTGATACCTCCTGCTCAAGCACTCTCCAACCACTTCCCGTGCTATATTCACCCCAACTCCACCAATCCCCGCCAAGCGATGTTTGGAAACAACCGGGAAGAGATCAGACGCTTCATCCTCTCCTGCTGGAATAAGCGAGAGCAGAGCCTCTTCACCCTCAGCGCGCTCGAGCAGCACGTCATCCGCGCGCTCAACCTGCACCCCGAGTACCAGCGCCTGCTCGATTCCGGAGAAGATGCGCTGCACCAGGATTTTGCCGATGGTGCGGACAGCGGCAACCCTTTCTTCCACCTGGGCCTGCACATCACCCTCTATGAGCAGCTTGAGTCGGACAGGCCCACGGGTATCCGCGCGCTCTATCAGAAAATCGAACATGCTGCCGCCGACAGGCACCAAGCCGAGCACCAGATGCTAGGATGTCTGGAACAGTCCCTCTGGGAGGCCCAGGCACGCAACTCCATGCCGGATGAACAACGTTATCTGGAGTGTGTCAGAAAGATAGCCGGTCAATAATCACTGCGCTGCATGGACAAAATGGCGTTCAACGGACTCTGCACAGCCAGTCCGCCGCGCTTGATCACATGCATGTAAATCTGCGTGGTGCGCACATAGATCGCTCGGCGGTCAAAAGCAAGATCCATCACCCGCAATCGCATGCTCTCGATGAGGCGCCAGCCAGAGACATACTGTATGCATCCCAATAGCCAGTAGACACCGTCGAGTCTGGATAGTATCCCGGCCACCTCCTCTTGCGTGAGCACCACAGGCAGCCTCTGCGGCTTTTTCGCCCTGACGATGCCGTGAATGTTTTTCTGCAGCGGTCTCTCCAGCACCTCCCTGTAGAGAAACACCAGTGCATTCAACGCCTGGTTCTGCGTGGATGCGGCAACATTTCTTTCAACTGCCAGATAGGTCAAAAAAGCAGCCACCTCTGCTTCCCCCATCTCCTTCGGGTGCCGTTTATGATGAAAACGGATAAAACGCTTGATCCAATCTATATAGGTTTTCTCGGTACGGATGCTGTAGTGGCGCACGCGTATCGCCCTTGCAACCTGATCCAGAAATGGCGAAGAATAAGAGGGTTTTGCCATGGCTTAGTTCTCCTTTTGTTCTATTCCAAGTGTAGTGCATAGTACCATCAATGGCAAGCTGACGCCGGGTAAGCGGAAGTAGATTGCGATTCGCGGCTTTTGTCACCTCCTCAACGTATGAAAAAACCATGGCGTAATATGGGTAAACTCTGGTAGATTGTTAAAATTGATGGGAATTCAACGGGGGCAAGCTGTAGACAGACTGCCCGTCAACACAACCATCGGCTGTGGAAAAAAGGAAAATCGCTGTGATTAAACACTGCCATTGGCAGTCTATCCAGCGGATATCTGCGGATTTGATTGCGAATCGCAGTATTTCACTGCAAATAGGCGGGATATCCTGCGATCTTCCATCCACTTAGAATGTTAGCCCCAAAAAGAGAAACCATGAGCAATCGGATAGTTCTTATTTCATGCGTAAGCCAAAAGCTATCTCACCGTGCAAAAGCGAAGGATCTCTATGTAAGTACGCTTTTCAGGTTAAATCTTAAATATGCCAATAGTTTGGAGCCTGATGCCATATATATTCTTTCTGCAAAACACGGGCTGTTAAGCTTGGAGCAGCAAATCGAGCCGTATGAGCAAACGCTTAATAATATGCGCACAGCTGAAGTTAAGGAGTGGGCAAGCAAGGTCGTAGCTCAAATAGATGAAGTTGCCTCTTTAGAGAAGGCTGAATTCACATTTCTTGCAGGCGACAAATATAGAAGATATTTA
>JBDLII010000093.1:0-9314 GCA_039714995.1 Pseudomonadota bacterium | reverse complement strand
CTCCTTGAATTCCGTTTCGTGGCAGCGTCCGCAATCCTTGGGGGAGACGATGGTGGCTATGACGCTGCCCTCATGCTCCATGGCGTCGACGTCATCCTCATAGGCCTGGTGACAGTCCATGCAGTTGACGTTGGCCTCGGCATGGGCGCTCTGCTTCCACTGGTGGGTCAGACCCGCCGATGACTTGCTGTGACAGTCGATGCATGCCTTGCCCTCTTCATGACCCCAACTTTCGGGACCAAGGGTTACCTTGGCTGCCAGGGCGGAAGTATTCAACAACAGGAGTGTGGGCAGCAAGATCCCGATGATCATCAGGGTGTGGAACGAGAATTGTCGGGAAGGTTTCATGCAACTGTCTCCTGCTTGAATATTGTTGTTGTATCGAATCAGTTTTTTTAGCCGGGATGGCATCTCTTGTTCTTCTGTTCTTCTGTTCTTCGCGGTCAGAAGAGCGCTCCTACGACTCAATCCGGCTCATGCTGAAGGAGCTGTCTTCTGACCGCGATAATATGGCTGACCTACTCGTTTTCGTAGCCGTGCAGCATCGCCTTCAGATAGCCCAGCGGCTCTTCACTGGTGGTCAGGGCGAGGTAGAGATGCACCACAAGGAAAGAGAGCACGGCAAAAGCAAGCGCTGTGTGGGCCAGGGCGATAGGCGCCAGGTTCCAGCTTCCGAGTCCGATATTCTCCCAGAAGGGGTAGAAGTAATAGAGCAGTCCGGTGAGCACGGTAAAGGGCAGGATCAGGACATGAATCGCCAGGTAGGCGAGGCGCTGCAAGGGGTTCAGCTTCTCCCTGCGGGTCTTGTAGTGGGGATGACCACCGCCGATAAAGATGTCGATGGCATAGAATTTCATCATGGCGAGGAGTTTGTTGACGCTCGATGGGACATACTGCTTCCACTCCCCGGTGACAAGGTGCCAGAAGATGCCGAGGAACCAGAAGGCGATCAGGGTCCAGGCGGCGAGGATGTGGAAATTGACGGCCGTTTCAAAGCCGAATAGTGAGATGGTGCCGTGAATCTCGAAACCCGTGATGATCATCGAGATGATCAGCAGCGCCGAGGACCAGTGCCACAGGCGTTCAAAACGACTGTACATCATTACCTTTTTCATGATCTGTTCCTCATTCTTCTGGCAAAGAGTATGCGCATCAGGCCGTGAAAGAGTACGCCGCCAAGGGTGCCGGCCACGACGAGCCAGCCGATGATGTCAAGCAGGCTGCTCCTGTCCCTCCCGGGCATGTAGAAATCCGTCAGCGCCGCCAGGCGCCCCTCTTTGCTGTGGCACTCGGCACATCCCAGAGACTCCTCCTTCGGCGCGATCATGTGCGCCAGCGGCCAGTGCATGGCGGTTTCGATGAAGCCATACTCGCCGCTGTAGTCGGCGTTGCCCTGTTTCATGGCCGCACTGATCGCCCTGTTCCAGTCGTAGGATTTCCAGTAGGCCTCCTTGTCCTTGCCAAACAGGTGCAGCAGCACCAGCGTGTTGTTTCCCTTGTCGTAGGGCTGCTTGCCGCGCATCACCTTGAACGGCCAGATGCGCGCACCTGGGTCGTCATAGGAGCCGGTAAAGGTATTCAATTGAATAACCTCATCGGGATCGATCACCTCGTCGAGCTGCTTGTAGCGGATATTGCCGGACAGCCAGGCATATTCGGGTTGTAAATTTTCCCCCCATTTGAAATCGCCCTTCTTGGTCACGTAGGTGACCTTGCCCTGCTTGTTTTTGAGCTTGATCGGTTTGCCATCGGCATCCTTCTTGCCGGCCGTAGACCAGTCCCACCACGTCTTGGAAGGGATGCCGCCCCTGGCGTAGGTGGGGATATGGCAGGTTGCGCAGGCAATCTTGTCGGTGTGGTCATTGATCTTGTTGTTAACGGTTGCGGGATGGGGTGTTGACCCATGGCAGGATTCACAAGTGGCGCGGCTGTAGTCATCGCGCCCGGGGATGTCGATGCCGTGGGTGTCCTTGGCGACGATGTTGTAGCGGCTGCCCTTGATGTCGTGACCATCGGAGTTGTGGCATTCACTGCAGGCAAAGTTCAGGCCGTCGACGCCCATGTGGACATCGAGGTTATTGTCCGGGTTGGTCATCGAAGAGTCCAGGTCGCCATGCTTGACGCCGTCACCGCCGCCGCCATAGAAGTGGCAGGCGCCGCAGTTCTCACGCCGGGCCTTGCCGACATGCTGCGCCACATGGGAGAGATCGGCGACCTTCCATACTTTTTTACTCCCCTTGGGGAAGACCTTCTCCTCGTAGTTGGGGTGGCCGGCTGCAGTCGGAAATTTCTTGTAGGTGTCTGTCGTGTCATGGCAGACGAGACAGTCGACATTCTCCTCCGAGGTGAAATCGAAGCTGTCATCCTTCCAGCCGTAGCCGATGTGGCAGCTGGTGCAGCGCGGCTGATTACTGGTGATCGTCAGGCAGTAGTTGTTGATGATTTTCTTCTTGCCCACGACCTCGCCGGTGTCCGGATTGGTGAACTCCCAGTTCCAGTGCTTGGTCTTGTGCAGCTGCTTGCTGGCCTCGGTATGACATCCCAGGCAGGCCTTGGTGACTTCCGGGCCGGTCGCAAACGGTTGCTGCAGCTCCTCGAATTTGCTGTGGTCGGCGGTCGAGGTGGAGGGTTTTACCGGCGGAGCCTCCTCGACTGCCAGAGATTGCGCCGCGGCGCCGAGCAGCGAGAGAAAGAGTGCTGCCGGAAGTAAAATCCTGCGGCTATGGCTCATGAAGATATTCATTTTTTCCCTCCCATGACAGGGGGTGAGATGCCAAACGGATGAACAGGAATAGTGTAGGGTGCAATAAGCGGAGCTCATTGCACCAGCCTCTGTCATGGTGGGTTGCGTTACCGCTTCTACCACCCCAGGGTGTTGCGTCATCCCGGCGAAGGCCGGAATGACGATCACTTAATGGCAGGACAGATACACTTTTTTCAGTCCAGCGTTACTGTTTAGTACTACAGAGAGTTCTCGGCAGTCGCAATCAGCTTGGGATCTGTGACTTCCTGGGGAAGATGGGTGAACTTCTTCACCAGTCCCGGCCACAGCAGGTTGTAGTAGAGTTCGGCGCGAACCAGCACCACGTCGCCTGCTGGAATCTCATAGCTGAAATCCCGCTTCTCGAATGCCTGCAGGCGGGTATCCTCACCCGGCTTGGTCGCCGTTGGCGGAGGCGCCGGCTGATCCTTGTCATCCTTGAGGCTCATGAACATGAAGGCGGCAGGATCATCCTTCTTCGGATGGCCCTTGGCGTTCTCCCACACGACATTGCCGCTCTTGTCATAGGCGGCGACTTTCATATAGAGATTGCGAAAGGGTGCGCCGGTGGGCATGGTGTGGGGCTGCTTGTTGGTGATGCTGACAGTCGATTTGATCTTGTCGCCATCCTTGCTGCTGTTCATCATGAAAACAACCGAACGCTGCAGCATGCCCATGTCATGTCCACCGCCCAGGCTGTGATCAGCAAGTCCATTCGCCATCGGCATATGGCAGGAGAGGCAGTCGACCTGCGACTTGCTTTCGACATACTCGTCACCGGTTGCGCACAGCGGTACCCCGTGCGGATTGTTGCGCTTGTCGTGGCAGCCCATGCAGGCATCGGATGTGCGCATCTGCTGGGGGTTGCTCTCCATCGGGATCGAGGGTATCTCCTTGCCATCCATGGTGACTGCTTCACCAAGATGCGGATTGGGCTTTTGTTCGTCACCCCCCTCGCCGCCAAATCCGAATTCGTCGCCGGCGGCGGTTAGCTTTTGAAGCATGTTGTTGGAGTGGCGGCCCGACCCCTGTACGGCATCGGCATAGTCATAGGCTTTCAGTCCCAGCTGCAATTTGCCATTTTCACCCTGAATTCCCTTGTAGCTCTTCAGCGTATGACAGGCGATGCAGTTGACGCCCTCGCTATAGGCGGGTTTGGCATCAAGCTTGGTGGTCTTGTCCTTGGCGGCATTGGGGGCATGACACTGCAGGCAGACGGGGTACTTACCCGAGGCCTTGTGTTTGACATTCTCCTTGAGGGGATCTCCAACCACTTTTTTATAAAAGGTCCCATGGATGGGGTCCTTCATCGCCGTGCTGTTGGCATGCATGGAGCCTTTCCACTGCTTGTAGATCTCCTTGTGGCAGTTTTTGCAGGTTTCGGCCGAGATGTGATGGATCGAGCTGTCATCAGCCGCTGCCGGTGCATCGGTGGTGGCATGAACAGTTGGAATAAAAGCCAGGCAGCTGAATGCAAGGCTTGAGAGTAACAGGGGGACTTTTACTTTGATGGACATGTCATATTTGCCTTTATTTTGATGGAATAACTGTTTTTTATGCCGTTTAACCATGGTTGCATCCGAATTGACAACTCAGCAGGGAGAGGCCATGTCACAATATGGTTTTCAGCTAATTAAGTGAGAGGCTATAAGGCAACGCTGTGCATCAAATTGCTTTATATCAATCAGCTTTGCAGTGAAAGATGATTGAAAAAGAGAGTGATGTCAACCAGTAGAATTATGAAATAATATAATAATTAACTGATATTAATGTGGGTTATTAACCTATGTTAAGAGTTGCCTTGATCAAGCCGCAAAAAGCTGTCTTCAAGGCCTTTTGAAAACTATAAAATGGGCTATCCCTGTCAAGGAACCTCTGGATGAATCAAAGGGATGGAGGTTCAGGGACAGGATGAACGAAGTACTCATTACAACCCATTGACCGTTAATCCATCCCACGTAGAAAAACTTGTGGAGCCGAAGATGAAAATTGGTGTTACCAGCCAGAACTTCAGAACCATCACCGGTCATGCCGGAAAAACACGTCGTTTTCTTGTTTTTTCTGAAAACCCGGATGGCCAATGGGAAGAGACAGGACGACTGGATCTTCCCAAAGAGATGTCAATGCATGAATTCAGGGGTGATGTACATCCTGTTGATGAACTGGATGTGCTGATCACCGCCAGCTGCGGTGCAGGCTTTAAACGCAAGTTGGCGGCACGCGGCATCGATGTCATTACGACCAGTGAATCAGACCCCGTGGATGCAGTGAACAGGTTTTCCAGAGGCATCAAGCTAGCGCCTGCTGAACCGCATCATCATGGATAAAGTATTACTACCTATCTTGTTGATGCCGCTGTTGTTTGCCTGTGAGAACGAACAGCGACTCGATGAGGAACTGCTCTCTGCCGCACAGCTCGGTGACCTGCCGCGCCTTGATGCAATTCTACAGCAGGGCGGCGATGCCAATGCCCGCGACCACTGCGCCATTACCCCCTTGATGCGGGCGTCGATGAGTGGTGATGTGGCCATGGTGAAGAGCCTGCTCGAAGCCGGGGCGGAGTTGAATCTTGCCGACAAGAGCGGTTACAGTGCGCTGATGCAGGCGGCCGGAAACAACCGCCTGGAGGTTGTCAGGTTATTGCTGACGCATGGCGCCGATATCAACCAGGCCGAGAGCGACCGTGGCTGGACGCCGCTGATCTGGGCGGCAAAACGAGGTCATCACGAGATGGTATCGTTGTTGCTCGAAAATGGCGCCGATAGAAACATCAGGGACAGCCAGCAGTTGAATGCGCTCTCTTGGGCATCGAAAGAGGGGCATGCAGAGACAGCCAGGCTGCTGGAAAAATAATTCACCAGTGCGTCAATCCTTCCAATTCCACCACTTCAGCTTTTCCGGATCATGCCGGTCATGTTCCGCATAGTAGACAGCGGTTCTGAAGACATACAGCACGCAACGGTCGACTTCTCTGCCGCAGAGTTCGCAGTACTGCCGGTATAGCCTGAGCGGATCTTTGCCTTTCAGATCATCGATCGAATCAATCCCCAGGCGTGAAAATTTGTCGACGAATTTTTTACCGACACCGGGAATCTGCAACAGTGTGCTGCGATGACCACTCATTGTGCCTGGCATTGCGGACAGAGATAGCAGGGTTGACCTCCGCTGTTTTGACGCATGATCCGGGTTCCGCAACGGTAACAGGGCTTGCCTTCGCGGCGGAAGACCCAAAACCGCGCATCTTCCAGCGTGGCTCCATGCGCCATCATATTTTTCGCCGCGGCAAGCTGCTGTGTGATCCCACCGCTTGCATAGGATTGGCGCGGCACATCGAGCAGGGATTGTGCAAGCAGCGCCAGTTGCTGCCGTGAAAGCTGTACGGGTTTGATACGCGGATGCAGGCGGCAGACAAAAAGTATTTCACAGCGCAAATAGTTGCCGATTCCCGCCAGAAAGGACTGATCAGTCAGCAGCGTTGCCAGCTGGCGTCCATGGAATCTCTTTTCCATCAGGTGGTTCATCAACTGCATTGCGGTTGTCTTCGCAGAGAGCACATCGGGGCCCAGCCTGGAGAGAAAAGGATGGGTGTCCACTTCACTCGCTGACAGCACGGTGATCTCTGATGCGCTGTAGAGCAGGGCGGATTGATCATGGGTGTGAATGGCCGCCCTGAGCTGGCGCCCGGTATCAGGTTTCCTGCCTGCGGCCACACAATACCAGCGGCCATAGAGCTGATTATGCGTGTAGAGAGAGAGGCCATTGGAAAAGCGAGTCAGCATCGCCTTGCCACGGGTTTCTACCGCAGTGACTGTAACGCCGGTCAGCGGCCGCTGCCACTGCATAAGCCGTGGCAGGGTGAATTCGACGCCTGTGGTCTCTTTTCCGCGGATAGCTGCTTCAATCGAATCCGCAGCCCTGCGAATCTCTGGGCCTTCCGGCATAGGGGGAGTACAAGCTGTGAAAAAACAGGCGGGTTAAAAACCCGCCTAAACACTACTTACGTAGAGGGGAAACACAGAATAAATCTGCCCTGTAATTTAAGCAGAGTTTCCGGCGGTTGTTATTGACCTCGATCAAGCAAACGCCCTCTATCTGTAATTTCCACTTAGGGAGGCTCTGAATGAAACTGCACACCCCGTCATTGCGAGCGCAACGCGGCAATCTCGTGCGGTTAAATCAAAAACTTGGAGATTGCTTCGTCGCTGCGCTCCTCGCAATGACGATTCAATCAGAGCTTCCTTAGGGAACCCCTGATCAAATGTCATTTCGAGCAAAGCGAGAAATCTTGAAGCACCTAACCTATTGAAAGTATCGGGCATAAGATTTCTCCCTACGGTCGAAATGACATGTAGTGGATTCTTTCAGGGTTTCCCAGCCACCCCTATCTTTGTTGTGATGAAGATCGTAGAATTTCACGGCATCACGCAATGACGATTCGCAAGCATGTTGCAACTGAGTGTCGCAGAGATCACCCGGCGGCTGGAGCTGTCGCTGGAGGTCGAATTCTCCTTTTACCAGATCGAGACGCCTGCAGAGGCGCTCTCTCAGCTGCCGGCACAGCAACAGGAGTTTGTGCTCGACTGGGTCGAGCGCGCCGCCAGCATCAATATCGCGGTGGGCTACGAGTTTTTGCTGCACGCCGTCGAGGCGCTCGACAAGCTTGGCCAGGAGATGATCGAGGCGTGGCTGCTGCATGCGATGGACAACTATGATCGCAGCGGCCTGCGGCCGGCGCTGGAGATCGTGCGCAACATGGAGGCTTTCATCCAGTTTGGCAAGGAGCGCCAGGCGGCTGCGATCTATGCGGAGCATGAGGCCATCCTGAGTCATTTCATACAGGGGTTGTCCGGGCGGGAGCTCAAGCTCGGGATGATCGATTCGGCGCTTCCCTATACTGACTCTGAAACACTCTTTCTGCCGCAGATCGTCGCCCGGCTGCCCGCTGAAAAGGACAACTTCCGCCTGCTCAAGGCGATGACTGCCCATTTGTGGGCGCAAACCCGCTATGGCACCTTCCAGCTCGACCTGTTGTCGCAGCTTGCCGCCTATCCTGACCAGGAGCTTGCCCTGCGCTGCTTTCACGCCCTGGAGCGTGTCCGGCTCGATGCCTGCCTGCGAAGAGATCTGCCCGGTCTCTATCGTGACATGCAGGCGTTGTCGGGGATGCTTGACGAGCAGGAACAGCGCCTCCCGGTGCATGTTATCGAGCGGCTTCAGGAACCGCAGGCAACGGTGCATAGCTCACTGCAGCTGCTGCGGGAATTCGATGGCGGTTTTGACGCCGTTGCGTGCTGTTACCAGGGATGTCTGCAACCTGCAGCCATTGCCGAGGCCCGCAATGCGCGCATCGAGCGGGAGAAGGCGCTGCTCCGGGTTGCCTTCAGGGAGATGGCCGAAGAGCATCGCAGGGAGGTGCCGCCAAAAGAGCAGCAGGAGCGTTTTGAGATCAGTAAAAACCGGCAGGAGCCGGAACATGATCTCGACTTTACGCTGACGCTGGAGGATGAGCCTGTCGTCCCGCCGGCCATTGTATCCAGGCTGATCACCTCGATCATGCTCGATTTTGGTGAGATCCCCGATGAGTACCTGACTCCGGCAGGCGACGGTGAATATGATATCAGCAGGTATCAACCGCAGCAGGCGAACAGCGACGACGTCTGGTCCGGAACCTACCATGAAGAGGGCGCCTGGTTTTACGATGAGTGGGACTATCGCCGCAAGCATCATAAAAAACGCTGGTGCGTGCTGCGGGAAGTGCAGATCGAGGAGCAGCATGGCGGGTTTTACCAGCAGACACTGGAGAAGTATCGCGGCCTGGTGATCTCGCTGCGGCGCACCTTCGAACTGCTGCGCGGCGAAGACAGGCTGATGAAACGCCAGGCCTTTGGCGATGATGTCGATATCGATGCCGTCGTCGAAGCCTGGCCGGACTGGATCAGGGGCAGCGAGATGACCAACAGGCTGTTCAGCCGCATGCACAAGGAGGAGCGCAACATCGCGGTGCTGTTCATGGTCGATATGTCGGGCTCCACCCGCGGCTGGATCAATGATGCAGAGCGCGAGGCGCTGATCCTGATGGTCGAATCATTGCAGATACTGGGTGATCGCTACGCCGTCTACGGCTTCTCCGGCAACACGCGCAAGCGCTGCGAGAGCTATCACATCAAGGATTTTGACGAGAGGCTGGATGACGGCGTCAAGGCCCGCATTTGCGGTATCGAGGCGAAGGATTACACCCGCATGGGCGCCCCGATCAGGCATTACATCGACAAGTTGAACCAGGTGGATGCCCGCATCAAGCTGCTGATCACGCTCTCCGACGGCAAACCGGACGATTATGACCTGGAGTACCGCGGGCAGTATGCCATCGAGGATACCCGCATGGCGCTCTACGAGGCGCAGCGCAGCGGCGTGCACGCCTACTGCATCACCATTGACGCCACCGGGCAGGAGTATCTGCCGCACATGTATGGCGCCGCCAACTATACCGTCATCGACAGGGTGGAGAAGCTGCCGCTGAAGATTGCTGACATCTATCGCCGGATCACATCAT
>JBDLII010000092.1:0-9328 GCA_039714995.1 Pseudomonadota bacterium | reverse complement strand
AGTCGAAGGGCCTCGAACTATGGCGCTCCAGGCTGATACCGGGGAATCCCCTTGCGTTGTTTGACATGATCAACGAGCCGTCCCAGCCTGGGCCCCACCAGCGGGTTTGTGCTCCCGGGGTGATGACCCAGTTGCCGAGCGGTACCGAGAGATAGGAATCGTCGAAGCGCAGCTCATCGGCTTCCCCCATAACAGCGGGAATAACATCGCGAAGTTCATGTCTCTTGTCATCAGAGTAGATGCCCCACAGCTTCAGGCGGCCGGTTGCATATTCACCCGTATAGGTGGCGTCGACATAACCGCTGGCATCATCCCTCGGACCATCGTCGAAACCCCTGACAAGATAGGGCTCCGAGGTGCCGGAGATGTTCAGCTTTACCGGTGACAGGCCGGTTTCAAGGCCATCTTTCAGTAGATCCCGTGAGTCGAGGTAGAGGGCTTTCAGATGCGGTGACATGCGGTCGGGGTCGACCGCGTGGGTGGGCATGCTGGTGTAGACATCGACCGTATTCAAGGGCCAGGTTGTCAATGGCGCCTTGATGAGATTGTTGTCGCCCAGATACTGCAGCCGATGGCGCATGCGGCTGTCGCCGGTATCAATCCAGGACCCCGAGTCCCAGTAGTCGGCTTCGACAGCTGTGGTGGTGGAGACAAGCAGGATGGTCAGAATTTGTGCGATTCGCCTGGACATTGACTGTTACCCTTGACTAATAAAAAAATTATAATTTACACGGAATTATAAACAGCTATGGCGTTTTGTTCAATGCACCTGTGAAAATTCTCTCTGCGTTACTCCAGTTCGCAAAAACGGTCATTGATCAGCTGCTCCAGGGCATTCAGTGCTGCCCCGGCATCTTCTCCCTGCGCCTGCAGGGTAATAACACTCTCCTTGCTTGCGGCCAGCATCATGACGCCCATGATGCTTTTACCATTGACACGCTGCCCCTCTTTTTCGATGTGGATTTCACTGCAATAGCCACTGGCGGTTGCAACCAGTTTTGCGGCGGCCCTGGCATGGAGTCCCAGCTTGTTGACGATTGTGACCTGTTTCTCAATCATGACGAATCCCGGATTCGACGATGCTGTTTTTGCCGCCGGTGATGGAGGCGGCTGCAACAGCGTGATGGGACTGTCCACAATAGTTGAGGGCGCGCAGCAGCATCGGCAGGTTGAGACCGTATACGAGACTGCTGTTGAAGACGATCGAATGCAGCTGCTCGGCAATGTTGCCCGGTGTAGAACCTTTGCAGTCGCTGAGAATGACGACGCCTTCGTGATCGTCCAGCTGCTTGAGTAGCAGCAGCCCTTCATCCAGGATAATCTCGCGATTTGTATTGGGGGCGATATCCAGCACCCGCAATAAATCCGGTGTCGCACCGAGAATGTGTGCGACCACCTGCAGAAATGCACTGCCAAGCGGAGCGTGGGTAACCATCAGGAGGCCGCTGTTGCTCACCGGCTACTCTTCCAGTTCACGGTGCTGGATCACCGGATCGAGTCCCAGCGCCTTCAGTTGGCGGCTGATCACCTCGACAAGGTAGACCGAGCGGTGCTGCCCGCCGGTGCAACCGATGGCTATCGTCAGGTAGGCGCGTCCCTCCTCCTGGAAACTGGGGATCCATGACAACAGCAGATCGGTGATTTTTTGCTGCAGCTCCCGGGCGTGCTTGCTCGACGAGAGAAACTGCTGTACCGCGCTATCCTTGCCCGTCAATGCGCGCAGTTCCGCGTTCCAGTAGGGGTTTGGCAGAAAACGGGCGTCAAAGACAAGCGCGGCATCCTGTGGAAGGCCGTACTTGAAGCCAAATGATTGCAGATGAATCTGCATTGCAGCGGAGTCATCGGCAATTTTGAGTCGTATCAAGCGTCTGAGTTCATGCAGGTTCAGGCGGGTCGTGTCAAGCAGGATGTCCGCTGCTTCGCGCACCGGCTGCAGCCTGCTGTGCTCCTCGATGATTGCTTCATTCAGCGAGTGGTTCCCTTTGGTCAGCGGGTGCTGTCGGCGGGTTTCGCTGAAGCGCTGCAGCAGCACCCGCTGGTCGGCTTCCAGGTAGAGGATTTTGCATGCGATACCCTTGTCGCGCAGTTGGTCGATTTTTTCCGGAAGCATGCGCAGATTTTCAGCGGAGGTGCGGGCATCGATGCCGATAGCAACATCCTGCTGGCTGATCTCCCGGTTGTCCAGCAGTTCCGTGACCGCTGTTTGCAGCAGCGATATCGGCAGGTTGTCGATGCAGTAGAGGCCGGCATCTTCAAGCGCATGCAGGGCAACGGTTTTTCCTGATCCTGAAAGTCCGGATACGATGATGAGTTTCATCTCAAAGCCCAGCTGTTGGAGAGAGTCTGGCAGTTTTCAGTCGAGGCGATTGAAAGTATAGATCAAGTCACAGCATGACAACAATTTGATTCTTCACTTCGAGTAGATGCTGACTTTGCTGTGCCTGGTGAGGTGGTGCAGATAGACCAGGCAAAGCAGCAGCAGTGCAGCCCCGCCGGTGTGTGCGAGAGCAACCGGCAGGGGAAGCAGCAACAGGATATTGGCGGCCCCCAGCTGTATCTGCAGCAGCAATACAACAGCCAGCAGCAGACCGGCATTTCGATAGATGGCGGCTTTTTTGCGAGTGGCCAGAAAGGAGAGCAGGGCAATGTAGAAAAAGGTGATGACAGCGCCATATCTGTGCAGCATGTGTACAGTAACACTCTGCCGGTTGCTCAACAGGCCGCCCTGGTAGTTGCCCTCTTGCCGGCTGAGGAGTTGACCGATGCCGGAGAGGTCGAGTTCAGGCAGCCACTGCTGCTGACAGGTCGGCAGATCCGGACAGGCAAGCGCTGCATAGTTGCTGCTGGTGAAACCGCCGAGAAGTATCTGCAGGCTGACAAGGAGAAACGCGATGACGGTCCAGGGACGGAGGTTGATTTCGGGAAGGCGTTCACAATAGCGTGCGCCGATGATTTTGCTGTTGAGATAGACTGACCACAGCAGCGCCAGGATCAGCATGGCTGTCAGCAGGTGCAGGCTGACCACGGCGGGGTGGAGTTGCATGCTGATGGTCAGAAAACCCAGTCCTCCCTGGAGCAGCGTCAGCAGCAGGGCCAGGTAGAGTGGCAGGGAGTATCGGCGGCCGCTTTTCATGCGCCGGGCAGCGATCACGAGCACTACGACGATGATGGCGAAGAGCACAGCCAGATAGCGGTGAACCATGCTCCTCCATGCCTGTGCGGCATCATAGGCGTTGTTGCTGCCGCTTGCGGTTTGCGGCGGATAGAGCTGGCCATGGCAGCCGGGGAAGTCCGGACAGCCGAGGCCGCTGTCGCTCAAGCGTAGCCAGGAACCCGTGAGTATCAGGACCAATGTCAGCAGCGAGGCGATGAAGAGCAGAGATGTAAACCAGCGATGTTGCATGGTGTCTATTATAGTTGCCACTGCATCGTTACCGCATCAATGTTTTCCACGCGCCGGCGACGATGCTGCGCTCCTCGCTTAATTCATCCTGCGGGACGTGTGCGGGTTTCTCCTGCAGCGAGAGGCGGTGAATCGCCGCACGCAGCACCCGGTAGATGCCGGAAAGTCGCTCTCTCCACTCCGCATCAACAAGCCCCTCGTCCTGCAGCGACTGCAGCAGGCGGATGTTGTCGCTGAATTCGCCGAGCGCCGGGTGCTCGTGAGCGTGGCGTAGAATCAGATATTGCACCATGAACTCGATGTCGGTGATGCCGCCGCGCCCCTGTTTCAGGTCGCTCTGTTCGGCGCTGCTTTTATCGAGCGCCTCGCGCATCTTCGCACGCATCTTGACGACTTCGGCACGCAGGCTCTCTGCCTCGCGCGGTTTGCAGATGATGCGCAGGCGGATGTCGTTGAATGCGGCAATCACCGCCTGGTCGCCACAAATTGCGCGGCTGCGAACCAGCGCCTGGTGCTCCCAAACCCATGCCTTGTCATCCTGGTAGGTGGAAAATGCCTTGAGGCTGCTGACCAGCAGTCCCGAGGCGCCGTTGGGGCGCAGGCGCATATCAATTTCATAGGCCTGGCCCGATGGGGTAACCGCACTGAGCAGGTGGATCAGGCGCTGCGCCAGACGCGCATAGAAAGTCTCCGCCGCTATCTCCCGCTCACCGTCCGTCATGCTGTTCAATCCGGCACTGTGTAAAAACAGCAGGTCCAGGTCGGAGCCGTATCCAAGCTCGATGCCGCCAAGCTTGCCGTAGCCGATAATGGCAAATCCCATGGCGGCAGATGATGTTCCCCGCGGAGTGCCATGTCGTTCGCTGAGATCGCGCCAGGCTATCTTCAGGGCCGCATCGAGTGTGACTTCGGCGATCTCGGAGAGGTAGTCGCTCACCACCATCAACGGGATGATGTTGGCGATATCCGCCGCGGCGACTCGCAGACGGTTCGTGGCGACAAAGTGGCGCAGGATCTCCATCTCCTGCTCCAGGTCGCCATCGACCCGCTGCAGCATGTGGCTGAGTTCATCGCTGAGCGCATCGCGGCTCAGCGGCTGGTAGAGCAGGCGATGATCGATCAGCTGGTCGAGCAGCAGCGGCTGGCGCACGATCCACTGCATGAACCAGGGACTGGCGCCGAGCAGCCTGGTCAACTGCTCCAGCGCCTTGCTGTTTTCGCTGAGCAGCTCGAGATAGGTGGTGCGGCGGGCAATGGCGGCGATGACGGCGCTGAGACGCTCCAGCGTCTCTTCGGGGCTGCTGCATTTCGCCGTCAATGCCAGCAGGCGCGGCATCAGGGTATCGAGCAGCTGGCTTCCCCGGGCTCCCGCTTTCTGCAGCGCGGTGTTCTGGTGCAGGTCCCGAATCAGTTTGGCGGCCCGCTTGCCATCCTTGAAGCCGGCGTCGACAAGCACATCTTGTCCTGGCTGCCCGCTGCTCCATGCCGCCAGCAACGGGGAGGGCTGCTGTTGCTCCGGTTCGGGCTCCTTGAAGAGTTGCTCGAAGTGGTGCTGTACGCTGGCGCGATGGCTCGTCAATTCACTGATAAAGCTGTCGGCAGTGTCGAATCCCATGGTGATTGCGATGCGCTCGAGACCCTCTTCATCATCCGGCAGCAGGTGGCTCTGTTCGTCGCGCCACGCCTGGATGCGGTTCTCCACCAGGCGCAGGAAACGATAGGCGCTGATCAATTCGCCGACCGTGGTTTGAGGAAGCATGTTTTTTTCCGCCAGCAGGCTCAGCACATCCTGGATCGGGGCAATCTGCAGTTCGCTGTCCCGTCCGCCGCGAATCAACTGGAACGCCTGGCCAAGAAACTCTATCTCCCGAATGCCGCCGGGGCCGAGCTTGATGTTGTTGGCCATACCCTTGCGCTGCATCTCCTCGTCGATGAGCTGCTTGAGTTTGCGCAGCGAATCAATGGCGCCGAAGTCGAGATAGCGCCGGTAGACAAACGGACGCAGCATCTCCAGCAATGACTTTCCTGCCTGCATCTCCCCGGCGACGATGCGGGCCTTGATCATGGCATAGCGCTCCCACTCGCGTGCCTGTGACTGGTAGTAGTGCTCCATGAAGTCGAAACTGGTCGCCAGCGGTCCGGACTGACCATAGGGGCGCAGACGTGTGTCAACGCGGAAGACAAAGCCATCGACGGTGCGTGCGCTGAGCGCCTTGGTCAGTTTCTGCCCCAGGCGCGTAAAGAACTCCTCGTTGGAGCGCGGGCGTCTGCCGTCCGTCTCTCCCGCGGAGGGGAAGCAGTAGATCAGGTCGATATCGGATGAGAGATTGAGTTCACGCGCGCCGAGCTTTCCCATGCCGATGACGACGAGCTGCTGGGCGTTGCCGTCGCTGTCCCGGGGCGTGCCGAGGCTCTCCAGTTGCTGCCGGTAGAGAAACTGCAGTGCATGCTGCACCGAGGCATCGGCCAGGGCGGTCAGGGATTCAAGGGTTTCATCCAGGTCGGCGGTTTGCGTCAGGTCACGCCAGATGATGCGCACCATCTGCTGCTGACGAAAGAGGCGCAGAATCCGCTGCAGCTGTTCTTCGCTGTCGCTGTCAGCTAGCCGCTCGCCGAGCAGGGAGGACAACTCACCGGGAAGCGGTGGCTGCTGCAGCGAGCCGCTCTCCAACAGCGGCTTGATGCGTTCAGGCTCCACCTCGAAGTAGTTCAGTGCAAACTCGCTCGCTGTCAATACAAGCCGTGCATGGCGGGCAAGTTCGGTGTCGTCGCCAAAGGATGCGTCAACACTTTCCACCCACTGTTGCAGGAGCTTGCTGATACGTTGTGCGGTTGACATGGGTTGGCGCCGGAGGAGAAACGATGGCGGCTATTGTACAGCTGTCGCCCGGGAATGTGGCAACTGCCACCCTGCGCCCAAATGCAAAAAGCCTGCTTCCATGCTATCGGAAGCAGGCTTTTGGCGATGCACCACTGTCACAGGCCGGAGCCTGATGTTGTTACATGGCGTGAATCTGTGCGTTCAGGCGCGACTTGTGACGCGCAGCCTTGTTGGCATGGATCAAACCCTTGCCGGCAGAGCGATCGATCACCGGTACGGCGGCCTTGTAGGCTGCAACTGCGGCATCTTTGTCGCCGGCAGCGACGGCGTTGACTACCTTTTTCAGGTGGGTGCGCATCATGCTGCGTTGTGATGCATTGCGGCCGTGAGCCTTCTCTGCCTGACGAACACGCTTGCGGGCTTGTGCTGAGTTAGCCACATTGATCTCCTACTTAATCGAGTAAATGCCGGTTAGGGCCAAATAAAGAAGCGGAATTGTCCACTTTTTTCTGTTGCTTGTCAATGCCTGATGTGCGTCCTCAAAACACCATGCATGGCGGCATGTCCACACAGCCTGGAACCATGCACCGGCTTTTTGAGAATTGACTGCCTGATTGCGTATATAATGCAGCTGTTTTTCGCTGCGGCTCTGCAGTGCGGGCCGATCTCTCCGGGGTAACTGCTGTTGTCGGAATTTTATTGGCAAGTGCGTGTCTATTACGAGGATACCGATGCCGGTGGCGTCGTCTACTACGCCAATTATCTGGCTTTCATGGAGCGCGCGCGCAGTGAATGGCTGCGTAGTCTCGGTTTTGACAATCACAGTCTAGCCGAGCAGTTGGGTGTCGTTTTCGTCGTCCGCCGCGCCGCTGTTGATTACCATCGGCCAGCACGGCTGGATCAGTTGCTGGACGTTTCACTCCGCTTGAAAAAGAGAGGCAGGGCGTCGCTGCTGTTCGAACAACAGGTGCGCCACGACGATCAACTGTTGTGCCAGGGTGAGATACTGCTGGCCTGCGTCGATGCGGTCAGTTTCAAGGCATCGGCAGTTCCACAAAGCATCGTCAATAAAATGTAAGTACCCAATATCAGTCCGCACACTGATCAACGCCAGTATAGAATCCCGAGTCATTTCGACCGCAGGGAGAAATCTTATTGCCCCGGTTGGCTGCCTGGCTTCAGGATTTCTCCCTGCGGTCGAAATGACAATATCCGTGCCTTGCGAAAAGTTGTTGAGGCATTACAATAAACGGCAATAACCTTATGAAACACAAGCAATACATTCAACCTATGGTGAGAAATTAAGTCATGTCCGGAGATATCGATGTTTTTGGATTGATCATGGGCGCCAGCCCCGTGGTCAAGGTAGTGATGGCGGTGCTGGTGCTGGCGTCGGTCGTCTCATGGGGCATCATTATTGATCGCGCCCGCTCAACATCCCGCGCCAGGAAGCTGTCAACAAGTTTTGAGAAACGCTTCTGGAGCGGCGCCGACCTGGAGCGCCTCTACAGAAAGAGCGATGAAAACAGGGACGGTCCCTTGGCCGCCGTTTTTGTCGCCGGATTCACCGAGTTCATCAAGCTGCAGGAGCAGCCGGAGATCGAGCGCGATGCTGTGCTGGAGGGATCGAGACGCGCCATGAAGGTTGCCATGAATCGTGAAACCGAGAGCCTGGAGCGTTTTTTGCCAATGCTGGCGACGATCGGCTCGACCAGCCCCTATGTCGGGCTCTTCGGCACCGTGTGGGGAATCATGATCTCCTTCCACGCGCTGGGAAGCGTCAAGCAGGCGAGTCTCAACATGGTTGCGCCGGGTATCTCCGAAGCGCTGATTGCGACCGCCATGGGGCTTTTTGCTGCCATTCCCGCCGTCATCGCCTACAACCGCTACAGCAACGAAGTGTTTCGCCTGGAGGGGCGTTTTGACGACTTCAGTGAAGAGTTCGCCAATATTCTTCACCGGCAGATGTAGCGATGAGTAGACGTGTCCGCACCAACAAGCCCATCGCTGAAATCAACGTGGTGCCCTATATCGACGTCATGCTGGTGCTGCTGATCATCTTCATGGTGACGGCGCCAATGCTGGTGCGCAATGTCGATGTCGAATTGCCGATGAGCCAGGGAGATCCCGGCAGCGTTGCCGAAGAGCAGCCGCCGATCGTGCTCGGGGTGACCGACAAGGGGCTCTACTTTCTCTACAACGATGATGGCGTACGCGAATATCTTCCCTCCGAGGATGCAGCCTTGGCGGCAACGCTTGCGCTGACGATGAAGGAGCCGGACAGGGATGTGATGGTTTATGGCGATAAACGCGTCGAGTACGGCAACATCCTGCGCCTGCTGCAGGCGGTGCAGCAGAGTGTTGAAAAGGGCAAACAGGTCAGGTTGATGACGATCATCTCGGATGGGAGCGGTTAACCCCTCCCCGAAACCCCATCCCATCTATTTATTCAGAGGTTTCCTAGTTGTTCGACCTGCTCAAACGCAACCCCTACGCCTTTCTGCTCGCACTACTGTTTCATCTGGCGCTGATGCTGCTCTTCAGGGTCACACCGGAGATGCGGTATATGAGTTCCGCGGCGCCACTCGAGTCGGTGCAGGTGGAGGAGGCTCCTGAAGCGGAGGATGATCCGGAGACTCCGGTCAATGAGGCTTTGCCCGAGGATGCGCTGGTCGTGGTGGTGGAGGAGTCGCTGCTGGAGGAGAAATTGCAGCAACTGATGCAGCAGAAGAGCAAGGAGAGGGAGCTTGTCGTGGGCCTCAGAAAGCCTGAAGATCCGCGTATCGTCGCGGCGCGGAAAAAGGCCGAGGAGCAGAGACGCAAGGAGCTTGAAGAGAAGCTGGCCGAAGAGAAAAAACAGCTGGAGCTGGAAAAGAAGAGGATCGAGGAGCAAAAACAGAAGGAGCTTGAAAAGAAGAAGGCCGAGGAGCAAAAACAGAAGGAGCTTGAAAAGAAGAAGGCCGAGGAGCAAAAACAGAAGGAGCTTGAAAAGAAGAAAGCCGAGGAGCAAAAACAGAAGGAGCTTGAAAAGAAGAAAGCCGAGGAGCAAAAGCAGAAGGAACTTGAAAAGAAACAGGCGGAAGAGAAAAAGCGCAAGGAGCTGG
>JBDLII010000091.1:0-9427 GCA_039714995.1 Pseudomonadota bacterium | reverse complement strand
AACAGCCGTTTCGAACCGCCCCAGATGGCCGCCATGCTGCCAAGCCCGGTGCCTGAAGCAATCAGGAACATGATCAGCAGTTGATACTTGGCGGCTTCCAGCGGCGGGCTTCCTGCGAGGATCTGTCCGGTCATCATCCCCGGCAGGCTGACGATGCCGGCCGCGGCCATGCTGTTGATGATCGGAATCAGGCCCGAGCGCAGCGCATCACGGCGAATGCCGGCGATTGCCTGCCGGGCATCATATCCCTGCAGCAGCTGTGCCTCGATCAGGTGGCGCTTGTCCCATGCGGTGCGGGTCAGGTTGTCCAGGCTCAGGGCGATGCCCGTCATGGTGTTTCCCAGCAGCATGCCCAGCAGCGGAATCGCATACTGCGGGGTATACCAGGGAGCTGGCTGCAGAATGACCCACAGCGTGATCAGCGCGACGCTGAACGAGGAGAGAAACATCGATAGTGCGCCGATGCCATAACCCCACAAACCGCTGAAGCGCCGCTGCTGGCGCGACATTACCTCGTAACCGGCCACCGACAGCATCAGCAGCGCCAGCAACCCGATGAACAGCGGGTTCGACTGCGCGAACAGCAGCTTCAATACATAGCCCAGCAGGATCAACTGCACCGCGCTGCGCAGCGCCGAGATAAGCAGCTGCCGCTCCACCCCCAGCTGCAGACGCCACGACAACAAGGCCAGCAGCAGCACCAGCGACGAGGCCAGCGTGAGATCGACCGGTGTCAGGGTAATCAGGGTCACTAGATCACCCTGTTGTTGCGGATTTCCAGATGGCGTGCGCCGACGCGCCGGCGCTGCTCGGGATCATGGGTGACCCACAGAATCGGGGCGCCGCTGCGCTGCTGGTAGCCGAGTAACCAGGCTTCGGCCAGCTGTGTGTGGTGGGGATCGAGGTTGGCTGTTGGTTCATCCAGCAGCAGGACCTGTGGTTGTTGCTGCAGCATTCTGAAGATGGCGAGCCGCTGGCGTTCGCCGCTGGAGAGATGGCCGACAGGGGCGTGCATGATGCTGTCCGCCAGACCGAGCGCCTGCAAATCCGGCGTGGCGATAAAATGCTGATCGACATGCTCCTCCCACCAGTGGCTCTCCGCAGGCAGGAAGCCGACGCTGCGCCGCCACTGTGGAGCAGGCATCGCGTCGGCGGCCCTGTCATCGAGCCATGCCGTTCCACGGTGGGGGTCAAGGTCTGCAATCGCCCGCAGCAGCCGGCTCTTGCCGCTGCCCGAAGGGCCTGACAGCGTCACCGTCTCGCCGGCATCGATGACCAGATTCAGCGGTTCGAGCATCAGCGGAGCAAATTGTTCGAGCCTGAGTCGCGGCATTACGCTTTTTTGCGGAAAACCAGGTCCCATACGCCATGTCCCAGGCGTTGGCCGCGCTGTTCGAATTTGGTCAGCGGGCGTTCAGCAGGTCGCTCACTGTAATTGCCGCTGCCGGCGCTGTTTTCGAACTGGTCAGATTGCGACAGCACCTCCATCATCTGCCCAGCATAATCCTCCCAGTCGGTCGCCGCATGAAAAAAGCCGCCGCTGCGGATCAGGCGGGCCATCTGCTCGATAAAGGAGGGTTGTAAAATACGCCGCTTGTGGTGCTTTTTTTTGTGCCAGGGGTCCGGAAAAAAGAGTTGTACGCCATCGAGTGAAGCATCAGGCAACGCATCGAGAACCTCAGCTGCATCATGGCGGATGATGCGCACATTGGTCAGCCCAAGCTCCTCGATTTTCAGCAGCAGATGCCCGACGCCGGGGCGATGCACCTCGATGCCGACAAAGTTGGTCTGCTGATGCCGCTGTGCATAATGGGCAAGGGTCTCGCCATTGCCAAAACCGATCTCGACGACCAGCGGATGGTCGTTGTCAAACAGCTCCCGCAAGTCCAGCTGCTGCCCGGCTGCAACATCAACGCCCCACAGCGGCCACAGGCTTTCAAATGCTCTCTCCTGTCCCCTGGTGAGGCGGCCCTGGCGCAGGACATAGCTGCGAATCGGGCGATGCTGTTTCTGCTGTTCCGACATGCGCGTCATTCCGACGCCAGCACCAATGATTCAATAGCGTCCGTGTTGATGGTTGATGTAATTGCACAGCTCGACATGCTGCAGATTCATACGGCGCAGGATACTGTGTACAGTTCTCATGATTGCGCGCATAACCTGGTAAATAATGTCCGGCTTGTCATACAGCAGCGATTCAAAGTGCTCGCGTTTGATACTGAAGACCTCGGTATCCCCCAGCGCCGTCAGCGTGGCGGAGTGCGCCTGGCCGTCGATGAAACCCAGTTCGCCGGCCATATCGCCGGGCGTGAGTACGTGCAAGGTGGTCTGCCCGCCGCCGGCTACACTTCGGTTGACGGCCAGATGGCCACTGACCACGACGTGTATCGAATCATCTTTGTGTCCCTCTTCGATCAGGGTATCGCCTGCTTTCAGGGCCTGCACGGTAATGATGCCGGCCAATGTATCGCACTCTTCGGGGGACAGGTCGCTGCCGAGTGGTGACTGGGCAACCATATCTATGCCGAGTTTGGTGATGAAATCTTCGTTTTCCTGTGTCACTGTTTGATCCTCCGGTGTCTGCAGCAAGAGTATAGGGTGAGGGACAGGAGCCTGCTTTCAAAAGCTGCAGCTCTCTACCTCATCAACATGCAATACTCATTCTACAACAGCATCCTGATGCTTCGTGACCATTTTCACATTTGTGATAATCCAATCGCAAAAAATCGCGGTCAGAAGACCGCTCCTACATCATTCTGCGTAGAACTGCAGGAACGCTCTTCTGACCGCGATTTTGCACGCTGTTATGAGAAGTTACCCAAGAGTGGAAAAAGGCATTGATCTATCAAAATGCCTGTTGCCAGCCTGGTCGCTTATCCCTTTATTCAGGGATGCTTCTGGTGATTGGAATTGAGTGTAGTCTCAGCAAGGAACCAAATCGAGGTTACCCTCCCGGTCGTAAGCAGTCTTCTCATCTGCTGACATCATGTGATGGGCGATATAGGCGATATAGGCGATATAGGGAGCTCGGTCCGCATCTTCGAGTTCCGGCGCAAAGCCCATCGCCTCAAGTGGCGCATAGTCATCACCCTCCCAATCGAAGGCGGTCTTGAATACAGCTTTTGCACCGTTTTGTTGGATTATCTTTTCGATGGCAATGAGTTTGTCCGCCGGGGAATGATCTGGCAGAGACCACTGGATAGCTTCATTCGACAACATTCTGATATACCCTTTTAGTATTATTGGCAGTATCAGTCTGACAGAGGAGGATCATGTTGTCTGTAGGGTTAATACCCTACAGGCGGTAATAAATTAAGGAAGCTCTTATGAATCGACGGGAAGGGAGCTTAGGGAACCTCTGATCAAGTCCCCGGGATGGGGGTTTGGGGGAAGGGCAAACTAAAAGCTGGTTATAACTCATTGATATTGATCCCTTCCCCCATAGAAAAACTTGCGGGAATGCTCTGCTCGAGTCGCGTAGCGACTTGATCAGAGCTTCCTTAGTTGTCGGGGAGAAAACCGGTTTGAACCGCATAGCGTACGAGCTCGGCGACAGAGTGCAGGTTGAGCTTGGTCATCAGCCGGCTGCGGTGCGTTTCGACTGTCTTCGGGCTGATGCCGAGTTGACGCGCAATGGCCTTGCTGCTTAGCCCGGAAGCGATCAGCGTCAGCACTTCGCGCTCCCGTGGCGAGAGGGAGACACCGCCGCTTTTTAGACGAAACGCGTGGAGATTTTCGGCTACCGACGGGCTGATGTAACGATGGCCGGAGAAGACTGTCTTGATTGCTTCAGACAACTCTTCAAAGGTGTTGTCTTTAAGCACATAACCGTCGACACCGGCCTGCTCGGCTTCGAGGGCGAGTGCAGGCTCGTCATGCATGGTCAGCACCAGGACCCTGGTAGACAATCCCCGGGCGCGGACGTGTTCGGCAATCTCGATACCGCTCATCTGCGGCATCTTGATATCCACAACCGCCACGTCCGGGTTGTGCTTCAGGATCAGATTCCAGGCCTCCTGGCCGTCAGCTGCCTCGGCGACGATTCTGGCCTCTGGCCAGGCGTCAAGCAACCTGGTCAGCCCCTGGAGAAAAATGGCGTGATCGTCCGCAAGCAGCAATCGAATCATTGTAAGGGGACCCTGGTGCTAACTGTTGTGCCCTTGCCTGGTGCGGAGTGGATATTGACTTTCCCGCCAAGGCGCTGGCACCGATCCTGGATGATCATCAGGCCGAGACCACTATCAAGGACCGATGGCTTGTCAGCGGAGAGCCCCGAGCCGTTGTCTTCTATTTCAAGCACCAACCAGGCCTCGTCGACCACACGCAGGCGAATCTCTATCTCAGTCGCATCTGCGTGTTTCACGGCATTGGCAAGCGCCTCCTGAAAAACAAGAAAACAGTGCTCCTTGATGCGCTCTTTCAGGAATGCGTAACTCTGCCGGTCTGTCACGAGGCGAATATCCGCCTTGACACGCATCTGGAGTCTACTGATATGCGTGCGTATCGCCTCTGCCAGATCCATCTTTTCAAGATGCGTCGGCCTGAGTTCAGAGGAGAGGTTGCGTATCTGTTCGATGGCGCATTGGACCTCCCCATCCAGTTCGGTCATGATCTCGGCGACATCAAGGGCCTGATTCTCGCTGATCATTTTTAGCCCAAGATTGATTGCCTGCAGATTTTGGCCGACCCCATCGTGCAATAGTGCAGCCAGCCGACTGCGCTCTTTTGTTTCCAGCTCCTCTTTCAGCCCCAGGAGGGCGAGTCTGATGCGCTCGTTTTCGGTGATATCCTGGATAGTGCCCAGCATACGCACCGGATTGCCGTCTGCGTCGAAATCGACTCTTGCCCTTTCGCGCACAGTGCGCTCTGTCCCGTCCGGTTGCACAACCCGGTGTACAAGATTGTAGTTTTGATGTTCGTGAAGCGAAGCGTCCACAGCTTGCTTTACACTCTCCCGGTCGAGGGGGTGAACGCGCTCTATGAAGGCCTCATAGGTCGCGCCGAATTGTTCGGCTGTAATGCCGAAAATGCGGTAGATCTCCTCCGACCAACTCAGTTTATTGCTGGCAATATCCAGGTTCCAACTGCCAATATGGGCGATCTTCTGCGCCTCGGCGAGAGTGGCTTCGCTCTCCCGGAGAGCATCCTCCGCCCGCCTGCGGTGAATAACGCCGGCCAGGGTATTCGCGATAACGTTCAGTAACTGCTCCTCGTCATCGGAATGCTGGTGACCTTCGGGAATATAGAGATTCAGCACGCCAAACAACTCACCTTCATCCTGGATGGGAATGCAGTAATGGCCATGAGGTTCCATGTCCGCGTAGCTAAGAGCATGCCGTTCATCAATCCCGGTTGTGTGTATGGTCTGACCGCTTTGCGCCGCCAGTCCACAAAGACAACGGCCAACAGGAAGGCGACCGCAGACGTCTTCGATTGAGTCGGGCAGCCCGTGGCGGACTTTCATCACCAACTCCCCGGAATTTTCGTCCATCAGAAAGATGCACCCCTGGCGTTTCAGGCCAAATCCCTGCCTTTGCAGGATCAGCACCAGTGACTGGCGCAATATCTCTTCGAGCGGTATGGCCTCGAGGGAGAGGTTCAGGATCAAGGCGATGATCTCCTGGTCGAACAGACTGCGGTAGAGCTTATGCTGGGCCTGTTTCCGCTCTTCAGCCTCACTGTGCAGCTCCTCATTGAGCGCCGTCAGTTCCAGAGTGCGCTCCTTCACGCGGGATTCCAGTCGATCGCGGGCCGAGCGTTCATTATCACGCAACGCCAACTCCGCCATTTTGCGCTCAGAAATATCCTGAACAGTGCCGTTCATCCGTATCGGCTTGCCGGCCTTGTCGAAGAGTGTTTCCGCCTGCCCGAACATATAACGTATGCTGCCGTCCGGAAGCACGGCTCTGTGCTCGATGGTGTAGGGCGTTTTGCTCTCCAGGCTGGCGTATATCGTTGCCTGGACCCTGTCGCGATCCTGTGGATGGACGGCGGATAGAAAGGATTCATAATCGGGCGTAAATCGCTTCGGGTCGAGACCGAAGAGCCTGTAGACCTCGTCGGACCACCACACGTTGTTGCCCTTGATATCCCACTCCCAATTCCCGAAATGGGCAATGCGTTGGGCGTTGCGCAGGATCGCTACAGACGATTCCAACTGCTCCACCAGCGGTGAACCGAAACGACGGGACACCACCACTCCCAGTGCAATGATTATCAGGGTTCCACCAAGACTGATAATGCCTGCCTCGATGAAGGGAGCCCGAATCTCCGCGACGTCGATCTTGGCGACGATTCCGGCATCCAGCCCGGCCACAGGTTCGTGGGCAGCCAGCACCTTGACGCCCCGATAGTCGATTGTGAACAGCGAGCCGGATTCTCCCGCCAGCGCGCGGCGCATGGGCTCGCCCAGTTCCCCGCGGAAGGGCAGGCGTCGATGGATTCCTGACCCTTCATGGCGAGAGGACAATAGAAACACAATGTCGTCGCCCTTGCGCCTGCCGAGGTTGATCTCGCCGGTTTGACCGAACCCCTTGTGGCGCTTATGGGCATCGGCGATCTGGATCAATGTCGCTGCTGCCGCACCGAGAGGAGTAGCTTCCTGGCTGTTGATGCTATCGAAGCGGGCAACCGCATCAATCAACACCGCCTGACTCCGGGCAATCTCGACAAGGCTGAAGCGCAGTTCATCGAAGGCCGCCCTGTAGAGCAGCCACAGGGAGAGTCCCATGGCTGTCAGTGCTACCGTGGCCATCACTACCAACAGCAGCAGTAATCGCTGGCGGTGAGTCACTTCCTTCGGCAATTGAAAACGAATGGGCATGGCGTTATTGATAATTTTTGGCTCTCTCTGCTGAATTGTATTCCTGGCCTAATCTGGATAGTTGCATTAAGCGCACGAATAACACGGATATTACTTGTTAGGACAGGATTTTCAACATGATAATGCGCATATTGGCTCAGACCTGGCTCAGATCCATTGACGCTTCCTGCATGCGGCCAAGTTGCTCGCGTAATCCCAGGATCAGATCCTCCCAGTAACGGGTTTCGGCAAACCATGGGAACGCGATTGGAAAGGCCGGGTCTTGCCAGCGTGTTGCGAGCCAGGCGGCGTGATGCAGCATGCGCAGGGTTCGCAGGGCTTCGATCAGATGCAGCTCCTGCAGGTTGAACGTATGAAACTGCGTATAACCCTCCAGTACCTCTTTCATTTGCGCCGCCATCTCAGGGGTTTCACCAGACAGCAGCATCCACAGATCCTGGACAGCAGGGCCGCTGCGACAGTCATCGAGATCGACGAACAACGGGCCGTCGCGCCACAGGATATTGCCGGGATGGCAATCGCCGTGAAGGCGTATGACGCCGAATTCACCCGCATGTTCAAAACAGACTTCAATGGAGGCTATCAGATCCGCCGCCAGGCTGGAAAATGCATCCTCCAGGTGAGGCGGCAGCCATTGGCCGACATCGAGAGTCTTGACAGACTCACGCCCAAAACCATCGATCGTCAGTGCCGGGCGTGTAGCAAACGGCTTTGCAGCACCTATTGCATGCATCCGTCCCAGCAGACGGCCAAGCCATACACGCGTATCCCGTTGGTCAAGCTCAGGCGCATGGCCTCCGCGGCGTTCGAACAGCGCAAATCGAAATCCATCATGCTCATGCAGTGTTTGCCCGTTGATTGGCATCGGCGGAATCAGCGGAATATCCGCCTCGGCGATTTCAATCGAGAATGCATGCTCTTCAAGGATTTGTGCATTTGTCCAGCGCCCGGGACGGTAGAACTTGGCGACCAGCGGCGCTGCATCTTCGATGCCGACCTGGTAAACCCGGTTCTCGTAACTGTTCAGGGCCAGCAAGCGCCCGTCGCAGACCACGCCTGTTGACTCAATGGCCTGAATGATCGCGTCCGGGCCAAGACGATAGTAGGGTGTGGCGCTCTCTGTCAATTTACGCTTCCCCATTTTCTGTTGAATGATCCATGTGATGATCCCGGAAATACGATAAGTCAGAAGCTCTTGCCCTGTGTTTATTCGCGGCCTTCAAACTCGGCTCTTTTGTTGTCAATCGAGCTAATCATGTGATCACGAAAAGCCAGAACCCTGGCAGTGCGCTTCAGATCGGGGTGCAACAGTATCCATAGCCCCAGATCGTGTTCAGAATCCGGGTCACAATAGCGTTCCAGCAAAGGATCGGCATCGCCCATAAAGCAGGGCAGATAAGAGACACCCAGGCCTTCGCGGATGGCCGACAGCGTTAACAGCGTGTCATCACTGAAAAAATGATGCGCTTGTCCTGCGCAGGATTGTTTGGTCCAGGATTTATGGAAGCCGCAGCATTCAACACCGATCCAGACGGGTTCTGAACGACTTTTTCTGATCTCTTCAAGATAGGCATGGCTTCCATAAATGGTTGAAGCCACGGTCACCACTCTTTTCCCGATCAGCGTATCGGTAGGGGAGTTGGTCAGGCGAATGGCGATGTCTGCCTCCCGTTGCGACAGACTGGCATCCATGTTGGAAACCACGATGTGCAGATCGACCTGCGGGTGTTGTGCGCTGAAGCGAGCAAACATTGGCATCAGTATCGATGAGGCCATGTTGTTGATGGCGGTGACGCGCACAGGGCCCACCAGGTTCGTGTCTTTACCAAGCAACTCTCCATCGACACCCAGCACTTCCCCCTCGATTCTGATGGCTGCCTGTTTTACCCGTTCACCGGCCTCGGTGAGTTCAAAACCGGTTGTTTTACGATCGAGCAGGCGTGCGCCCAGTTTTGCTTCCATCTGGCGCATGCGGCGGGAAACGGTGGAATGCTGTACGCCGAGTTGCCTGGCGCCGCCGCTGATGGAACCGTTGCGGGCGACTGCAAGAAAAAGCCGCATGTCATCCCAGTTCATCATCTTCTGTCCATCCGTGCAATTTTGCACATTATGTTTCTTTTTTTGGAGAATTGTAAGCAAAAATAATCAGTCTAGACTCTATTCCACCTTTACAAGAGAACCCTAACGGAGAGAGACCATGAACATGAATCCCCCCAAATTTGATGCGATCAAATACAAGCAAACCACTTTGCAGCAGTGGAATACCGCCGCCGGGGCATGGCATCGCTGGGGCCCCCTGTTATCCAGATGGCTGGGACCGGCGACTGAAACCATGCTGGATATGTGTGATGTTACGCAGGGCAGTCGCGTGCTTGATGTGGCAGCCGGCGCAGGTGAGCAATCAGTCGCTGCAGCGAAAAGAGTTGGCGAGTCGGGCCATGTCCTGGCAACCGACCTCTCTCCTGAAATACTGGAGTTTGCTGAAGTATCAGCCAACCTTGCCGGTTTGAATACGATTCAAACGCATGTGTTGGATGGCGAAAACCTGACCGAGCTCGAGGCAGAACCATTCGATGCGGTGATTTCCCGTGTTGGACTGATCTA
>JBDLII010000090.1:0-9457 GCA_039714995.1 Pseudomonadota bacterium | reverse complement strand
GCCGGGATGACGAATAGATTGGTAAATGCGTATTTTCATCTGATGTTAAGCACTATTCTGTTCTGACCCCTATCGATGAAACAGCGTCAACATCTTCTGTTTCTCTCGATCGCCCTGCTGTCGATGGCGGCGCTGGCCTACGAGATCCTGCTGATGCGGCTCTTCTCGATCATCCAGTGGCACCATTTTGCCTACATGATCATCAGCCTGGCCTTGCTGGGTTATGGCGCCAGCGGCGCTCTGATTACCGTTCTGCAGAGACATCTCGAGAAGCATTTCCCGGGGTTCTTTACCGCTGCCATCGCCCTCTTCGGCATCACCGCCATCGCCTCCTTTCTGCTCGTGCAGCAGCTGCCGTTCAATGCCGGGGAGGTGTTGTGGGATCTGCGCCAGGCGGGGTGGCTGCTGCTGATGTACCTGCTGCTGGCGATTCCATTCCTGTTTGCCGCCAGCGCGATCGCCCTGGCCCTGGGGCGGCACCCGGATGTCATCGGCAAGATCTACGCCTTCGACCTGTTTGGCGCCGGTCTCGGCGGCCTGTGCATCATCCTGCTGCTATTTGCCTTCCTGCCGTTCGAGGCGCTGGCATGGATCGGGGTGATCGCCCTGGGGGCAACGCTGCTTGCCGCCGCGGCAACGCAGTCGGCAGCCGCTTGGTCAGTCGCCGGCTTCGCAATGATTCCCGCCCTGGTCATGATCTGGCTCGCGCTGGACAGCGCCCCGGCAATCTCTCCCTACAAGGAGTTGTCGCAAATCCTGCGTATTCCGGGTATGGAGAGCGTTGCCCAGCGCTCCTCGCCGCTGGGACTGCTGGACATCGTCGAGAGCCGGCAGACCCCGTTTCGCCATGCTCCCGGCCTGAGCCTGAAAGCCGAGCGTGAACCTCCGCCCCAGGTGGCCCTGTTTACCGACGGCGGCAACATGAGCGTCATTACCCGTGATGCCGGCAACAGAGAGGCGTTTGCCTACCTGGATCAGACCACCTCCGCCCTTCCCTATCATCTGCGCAAGCCGCGGCACGTACTGGTCCTCGGCGCCGGCGGCGGCGCCGACGTGCAGCAGGCGCTCTATCACCAGGCGCCGCAGATCGCCGCTGTGGAGCTCAATCCACAGATCGTGGAGCTGCTGCGCGGTGACTATGCAGACTTCTCGGGACACCTCTATGACCGACATGGCGTCGAGGTGCATATCGATGAGGCGCGCGGTTTTATCACCCGCTCTTCGCAGCGCTATGACCTGATACAGGTAGCGCTGATGGATGCGTTTGGCGCATCCACTGCCGGACTCTACGCACTGAACGAGAGCTATCTCTATACCGTCGAGGCATTCAAGACCTACCTGGAGCATCTGCAACCAGGCGGATTCCTCTCCGTCAGCCGCTGGGTCAAACTCCCCCCCCGCGATACCCTGAAGCTGATGGCGACAGCCATCGAGGCGCTGCGCGAGTCGGGCGTGAAGGAGGCGGCGCAGCGCCTGGTGCTGATCAGGAGTTGGCAGACCAGCACCCTGCTGATAAAAAACGGCGAATTGACCAGCGATGAGATCGATGCCGTCAAGCGCTTTTGCAATGACCTCGGCTTCGATGTCGCCTGGTATCCGGGGATGCAGGCCAGCGAGTCCAACCACTTCAACAGGCTGCATCAGCCCTGGTTCTATCAATCAGCGGCTGCCCTGCTGGGTGATGAGGCCGCTCGCTATATCGATGACTATAAATTCGACCTGCAGCCCTCGACCGACGACCGCCCCTATTTTTTTCACTTCTTCAAATGGCGCATCCTGCCGGAGGTCATCGCCCTGCAGGGACGCGGCGGCATGCCGCTGCTCGAACAGGGGTACCTGATATCGGTAATGACCCTGCTGCAGGCCATTCTTGCCAGCCTGCTGCTGATCATCCTGCCGTTGTTGTTCCTCAAACGCCGGCAACGGCCGTCCCGGCCGGGCATCAGTCGACGTCATGTTTTGATCTACTTTTTCGCCATCGGACTGGCCTTCCTGTTTATCGAAATCGCCTTCATCCAGAAGATGACGCTGCTGCTGCACCACCCGCTCTACTCCGCTGCCACCGTGATGACGGGATTCCTGATCTTTGCCGGCCTCGGCAGCCTTCTCAGCCAGAGAGTGGGGAGCGGGCAAGCCAGGCGGGGCGTGATGCTTGCCGTCGGCGGCATCGTGATCTTCAGCCTCTCATACCTGCTGTTGTTCAATAACCTGCCGGATGCATTGCTCTCTCTACCGCTGGCCGTCAAGATGCTGATCGCCATTCTGCTGATCGCACCGCTGGCCGTGCTGATGGGCATGCCCTTTCCGCTGGCGCTGTCCCAACTGGGAGAGCATGCGCATCAGTTACTTCCCTGGGCATGGGGGATCAACGGCTGCGCCTCTGTCGTCAGCGCAGTACTCGCCACACTGCTTGCAATTCACGGCGGCTTCTCCCTGGTCGTCACCCTGGCAGCCTTGTTGTACATGCTGGCTGCGCTGAATTTTCCACGCGTATTCAACACCTGAGGAACCTCTGTACGAATCGTCATTGCGAGAAGCGTAGCGACGAAGCAATCTCTAGCTTATTGATACCAAGGCATGAGATTGCCGCGCTGCGCTCGCAATGACACTGTATCTTTATTCATTCAGGGATGAAAGGCTGCTCTCTGCCCTGCGCGATACCTCAACAATATTCGGCATGATTGAGAAATCGATGCCAATAAGCCTGAGAAATCTACTGTTGCTATCAATAGACAAGCACCCCTATACTCTGCGGTTGAATTGACATAAAACGATTACGGTAGACACAATGACGACCTCTTTTCACCCCCCTGTTCGCACGCTGATGGGCCCCGGCCCTTCTGACGTCAACCCGCGCATTCTTGAAGCCCTGTCGCGGCCGACCATCGGCCATCTCGATCCCGCCTTTATCGGCATGATGGAGGAGGTGAAGGCGTTGCTGCAATACGCCTTCCAGACATCGAACGCACTCACCATGCCGGTTTCGGCGCCAGGCTCCGCCGGCATGGAGACCTGCTTTGCCAACCTGGTCGAACCGGGCGACAAAGTGATCGTCTGCCAGAACGGCGTGTTCGGCGGGCGCATGAAGGAGAATGTCGAACGTTGCGGCGGCACCGCCGTGATGGTTGAAAATGACTGGGGCCGTGCCGTTGACGCCGATGCTGTCGAGGATGCGCTGAAAGCGAACCCCGATGCCAAAATCGTCGCCTTCGTGCATGCCGAAACCTCGACAGGCGCCCAATCGGACGCAAAAACACTGGTCGAACTGGCGCACAAGCACGACTGCCTGACCATCGTCGATGCGGTCACCTCGCTGGGCGGCACACCGGTGCTGGTCGATGAGTGGGAGGTCGACGCCATCTACTCCGGTACCCAGAAATGCCTCTCCTGCGTCCCCGGTCTCTCCCCGGTCAGCTTTGGCGATCGCGCCATCGAGACCATACAGAATCGAACAACCAGGGTGCAGAGCTGGTTTCTCGATCTCAACCTGGTGATGGGTTACTGGGGCTCCGAAGGCCAGCGCAGTTACCACCATACGGCGCCCGTCAACGCCCTCTACGGCCTGCACGAGTCGCTCGTGCTGCTGCAGCAGGAGGGTCTGGAGAACGCCTGGCAGCGCCATCAGCAAAACCACCTGGCGCTGAAGGCGGGGCTGGAATCCATTGGACTGGACTTCGTCGTTCCCGAGGATGAGCGCCTGCCGCAGCTGAACGCTGTATCCATTCCCGATGGCATCGATGATGCCGCCGTGCGCAGCCGTCTGCTGCATGAATACAACCTCGAGATAGGCGCCGGCCTCGGGCCGCTGGCCGGCAACATCTGGCGCATCGGCCTGATGGGCTATGCCAGCAACAGCAAGAACGTCATGTTGTGCATCACCGCGCTGGGCAGCGTGCTGCGTGACATGGGCTACCGGGCATCGCTCGATGACGCCCTGGATGCGGCCTACAAGGTATTGAATGCGTAGACAATCCACCCTCGGCAGCCGCATGCTGTTGCTTGCGGTTGCCTTCGTGGTGCTGATCGGCAGCTACTACCTGGGGAACCAGTACCAGCGCAACAGGATGGCCGGGCAGAGCCTGGCAATGCTGCACTCCCCGCCGAAACCCATTGCCCCCTTCTCGCTGGAAAGGGCCGATGAAGCCGGCCTGAACAATGCAGATCTTGAGGGTCGCTGGTCGCTGCTCTACTTCGGCGACAGCCACTGCCCCGACCTCTGCCCCACGGCGATGGGCAACATCGTCAGGCTCTACAACCGGCTGGCAGTCAATCCAGAGGTGCAGCAGTCGCTGAAATTCATCTTTGTCTCGCTGGATCCGCTGCGGGATACGCCCGAACGCCTGCGCTCCTACGTCAGCGGCTATCATCCGGGCTTCACCGGCGTCTCCGGCAGTGAGGAGGATGTGAAAGCGCTTGCCAGGGAGTTTTCGATCTATTACAAACAACAGCCGCCCGATGATGACGGCAACTACCGGATCGATCACAGTGTGTCGCTGTCACTTGTCAATCCACAAGGTAGAATTGCCGCCTACTTTATCGATCTGACAAATCCTGAACAGTTAACCACCGATATTCTGCATATCATTCAACCATGAATCCAACCGCTGAAAACGAGACTCCCTCCTGGCCATACCGTCTGCTGGCCGCCATCATGCGGCTGCTGCCGCATCATCTGCTCTCCGCCGCGATGTATGCCGTTGCCCGCAGTGAATGGAAGCCCCTGAAGAGCGGCATCATTCACGGCGTGATCAAGTATTTCGATGTTGATCTCAGTGACGCAGTCATCAAGGATGCGGATCTCTACCCGAGCTACAATGCCTTTTTTACCCGCGCGCTCGAGCGTGATGCGCGCCCCGTTGATGCCGGACCCGATGCGATCGTCAGCCCGGTCGACGGCGAAGTCAGCCAGGCCGCAGTGATTGAGCAGGGACGCATGATCCAGGCGAAGGGACGCGACTATTCACTGCTGGAGCTGCTGGGCGGTGACGAAAAGCTGGCGGCACAGTTTGCGGAGGGCAGTTTTACGACCATCTACCTCGCTCCGAGGGACTATCACCGCATCCATATGCCGCTGGATGGCCACCTGAGAAAGATGGCCCATGTGCCGGGACGCCTCTTCAGCGTCAACCAGCAGACCACCGAGCTCGTGCCCGATCTGTTTGCGCGCAATGAACGGGTGATTACCCTGTTTGATACGGCGGCGGGTCCGATGGCGATGATCCTGGTCGGAGCAATCTTCGTCGGCAGCATAGAGACCCGCTGGAGCGGCATCGTAACGCCGAGAGGGCGCCGGATCAGCAGCTGGGAGTATGCGCCGCAATCGAATGAACAGCTGGTCCTCTACAAGGGCGGAGAGATGGGACGCTTCAACGTGGGCTCGACGGTCATCCTGCTGTTTGCGAAAGAGCGCGCCTCATGGGATACACAGCTGACGCATGGCGCCGACCTCAGGATGGGACAGCGCATCGGCAGAATCGTCAGGTAGGATTAGTGCTCCTTTCCATACGGTGCAATGCCCTGCGGTTATTGTGCCCTGCATGCTGACCAGTCAGTAGTAGGGTGGATAAGCGCGAGCGCATCCACCATGGTGCTGGCACATTGGTGGATGCGGCAAAAACGCCTTATCCCCCCTACGAGTTCCCGGCCCTGCACCGAGTTTCAGCAATAACGCAACTTCTTGATACCTTCAGAGCCTCCCTAACCGTCACCTGACGCCAGCATCGACATCCTGACCAGTTCCGCCAGGGAGCCGGCCTGCATCTTCTCCATCACGTGCGCGCGGTGCGCCTCGACGGTCTTGGCGCTGACATTGAGTTCAGCGGCAATCTGCTTGTTGGCCTTGCCGTTGGTCACCAGCTCCATCACCTGGTGCTCGCGCCGCGTCAGCTGCGCCATGCGGGCCAGTATCTCGGCCTGGGTCGCACGACTCTTGCGCTGCTCCACATCCAGCGACAATGCGCGCTGAATCGATGCCAGCAGCAGCTCATCGTCAAAGGGTTTTTCGATAAAGTCCATGGCGCCGGCCTTCATGGCGCGCACCGCCATGGCGACATCGCCATGGCCGGTAATGATCACCACCGGGATCCTGACATCCCTGCGTTCAAGCTGCTCCTGGAGTTCGAGGCCACTCATGCCCGGCATACGCACATCCAGCAGCAGGCAACCTGACTGGCCGGGGTAGTAACTCTGCAGAAAGGAGGCCGCGGAATCATGAGTCTCGACCCTGAGCCCGACCGACTCGATCAGCCAGCGCAGGGAATCCCGCAGCGCCTCATCATCGTCGACGATAAATACAATCCCGGGCGTCTGTCCGGTGGATTGATCACCCGGTTGTTCGCTCTCCGGTTCATGCTTTTTGCTCATGACTGTTCCTGTGTTGCTTCTGCTTGGCCATCGGCAGCCGGATCGTAAATGCCGCCCCGCCCAAACTGCTTTTTGCATAGCTGATCTTACCACCATGATCGGCAACAATGGTTTCACTGATCGACAACCCCATGCCCATACCGCTCTGCTTGGTGGTAAAAAAGGGTTCAAAAATCCTGCTCTCGTCATCCGCGCTCAATCCGGGACCGTTGTCCTCGATTGTAACCAGCAACATCCCGTCACGGCGTGACGTGCCGATACGCACTATCCCGGGCTTGACCCCTGCCTCGATGACGGCGTCCACGGCGTTGCGGGTCAGATTGAGAATCACCTGTTCGATCTGCACCAGATCGATGCTGACGGACGGCAGATCGGAAGCCAGGTTCAGCTCGATCTGAATATTGTTCCTGCGCGTCTCGAAATCCAGGAACAGCAGCACTTCGCGCACCAGGTTATTCAGGCTGACACTGCTTCTCACCGGAACCTGGCGTTCGACCATCTCCCGCAGGCGCTTGATGATTCTTGCGGCCCTGCCTGCCTGGCTGGTGATTCTTTGCAGGGGCTTCGCGAGTTCTTCACCAGTAGCGCCATGGGCGAAGCGGCGCCTGGCGCCGTTGGCATAATTGATGATCGCCGCCAGCGGCTGATTCAGCTCGTGCGCCAGTCCCGTCGCCATCTCTCCCATGCTGCTGAGCCGGCAGACATGCACCAGTTCGGTCTGGTGGCGCCTGGCATCAGCTTCCGCGGCGCGCATTTCGGTAATATCCCGGGCATAGAGGTTGACGTAGTCAAGCTCGGGAATCGGCGCGATCAGCAGAAAATAGATCCGCCCTCCCACCTCGAATTCACGCTCGGAATCCTCATCCTGGTTGAGTGCTCTCTCGATGTCAGAGCGCCAGTTCAGGGGGATCAGCTGCATAGGCGCTACCCCGAGAGCCTCGAGCAGCGGCTCACTCGCTGCATTGGCATAGGTGATGACATCCTGCCGGTTGACGCGCATGACAGGTATCGGGCTCTCTTCGGGAAATGCGGCCAGTGAACGGATCTCCTGCTCCTGCTTGCGCCGCTGGGAGATATCATGCAGGTAGATGGTAAAGAGTGTACTGCTGTCCAGCAGGATGGGCTTGATCGCCACTTCAACCGGAAATGTGCGCCCGTCTTTATGACGCGCGGTCATCTCCAGGCGCATATTCCGAAACTCCTCGCCATTCTCGCAGCAGGATTTCAACACTTCGAAAAAAGCCGCCTGGCTGGCGTCATCGATGATCAGGGTCGCAACAAATTCACCTTTCACGTCTTCCGCCCGGTAGCCGAATGTCTGTTCGGCAGTGGGGTTGAAATCGATGATGGAACCCTGTTGATCGACGGTGACGATGGAGTCGAGAGATGCCTCCATGATTGCCGTGGTCAACGCCTCTTTTTTGCGGATTTCAGATTCATGCAGTGCGCGCATCTCCTCCCTGGCTTCAAGCACCAGGCGAATGAACTGCTTCATCCAGTCCTCGAGGATCATCAACTGGTTGCCGCTCTCCTTGATAGGCTGGGAGATGCCCAGGGCCCGCTGGGAAAACCTGGAGAGACGCCGCAGCGCGGCGCTGAGACGGTTCGATACCAGCATGAACAGCAGCGAGAAAAAGATGATAAAGCTCAGTGCAACAATAGAGCGTTGCCGCTGTTCGAGGCGCACGATGCGGATCGCCATACCACGCATTTCATCCAGCGGAATCAGGGTGGCGAACAGCATCTCCTGGTTGGTTTCACCACTGTCCACAAAGGTCTGGGAGGTCACCGCATACTCATCGGCCAAGGTTTCTGCTTCACCCCCAATGGCAACTTTCTGCAGATTGCTGGTTGCCAGCAATCGCTGATCGCTGGCATCGAGCAGCGCCGTAATCACCTGCTTGCGCGACACCCCGGGTTGCACAGCCTGCAGAAACTGCTCATCGACAGGAACCACCAGCATCAGCGTTCCCATGACGTTGTAGGCGGCATCCTCGGTAACTGTTGAAGTGAGCAGCCAGGGCTTGCCGTCGATGATGGTGAGATAGGCATGGGTCTGATCCATGTCAAGATAGTCATTGAGACGCGAGGCAAGGCTCTGTGGCAGCGGCAGATTCCCGGCCTGGTAGAGTTCACGCAGCTTTCCCTGGCTGTCGATCAAGAGTATGTGGCTCGGTGAAATCAGGGATTTCCAGCGCGATGGCGACGGCAGCCAGGGTGGCGGCTGCTCCCGGTAGACGACGGCCGGCTCCACGTCACCGGCAAACCAGTAGAGCGGGTCCAGGTAGTTTGCCAGGCTGCGATGGCTCGCGAGGAGCTGTACCGAGGTTTTGTACCCCTGGATAGCGTTGTGAAAGTAGATCAGCGACTCATGTGAGCGCTGTTCAAGGTTCTCCTGCAGCTGCTGCTGGTAAATCTGGTTGACTTCATCCTTTTGCAGGGTATCCAGCAACTCCCAGAGCGCAAGACCTGCAATGATCCCGACAATAGCGGCAAACAGCGACAGGGGAATACGGCGGATCAGAGTTCGCAGTAGGCGCGACAATACGATGCTCCAGGTTGAACGATTCACACAGAGCTGTCATTGCTCTCTGCTGGTGGCATCATACTCCCTCAATCAGAAAATGAAAAAGCCCGCATGCGCGGGCTTTTATTTTTCGGCCTTGTCGTCTGTATCAGCTGGCCAGTTTCAACGCATCTTTATCCTGCTGTTGTTGATCCTCGACATCCAGCACATCGGCATTCTTGATCAGCTCTTCCAGTGTAATCCCTTCGAGAAATTCATAGATCTGTTCACTCAATGAATTCCACAACGAATGCGTCAGGCAGCGGTGTCCGCCTGAACAGTTCTCCTGACCACGACAGCGGGTAAATTCAACCCACTCGTCGACAGCACAGATAATATTGGCGATGCTGATCTCATCAGCACTGCGGCCAAGAAAATAGCCGCCGCCCGGACCGCGTACACCGCGTACCAGCCCCTTGCTTCGCAAGGCTGCAAACAGCTGCTCCAGGTAGGAGAGAGAGATACCCTGGTTTTCAGAGATATCGGCAAGTGTTACAGGTCCATCGGACCCATGAAGCGCCAGATCCA
>JBDLII010000089.1:0-9475 GCA_039714995.1 Pseudomonadota bacterium | reverse complement strand
CAGAAGATGGCGCTGCGTGGCACCCCCGCCCAGCTGCTGTCTCAAGGGGAGAAAGTCGACAAACATTTTCGCATTACCCGGGAGTATCAGCGCGAGGGTTTGCAGTGGATGCTGCTGGCGCCTGTCGATACCGACAGCCAGATGGAGGAGGTGCTGGTCGCTTTTCGTGACAACAACCTGGTGAAACTGGAGATGGCGGACAAATTGGGGCAGTACACCAGGTTCAGCTTCAGCAATGTCAAACGCAATCCCTCGCTGAGCAAGAGCCTGTTCAAATTCCAGGCGCCGCCCGGTTATGATGTCTGGGAACACTGACCTGTTCGAGCAGCAGGAGCAGGAGAGTTTCAGGCCGCTAGCCGACCGCATGCGGCCGCGCAATCTGCAGGAGTTCTACGGGCAGATGAACATCGTCGGCGAATCATCGCCGCTGCGCCAGGCGATCGAGAGTGACCGGCTGCATTCGATGATCTTCTGGGGGCCGCCGGGCACCGGCAAGACCACGCTGGCCTCGATGCTGGCCAGCCACTCCGGCGCCGCCTTCATCAAGTTGTCTGCGGTACTCTCCGGCGTCAAGGAGATCCGCGCTGCGGTGGAGCAGGCGCGCGCACTGCGCCAGCAGGGACGTATGACGGTGCTGTTCATCGACGAGGTGCACCGTTTCAACAAATCCCAGCAGGATGCTTTTCTGCCGCATGTCGAGGACGGCACCATCGTCTTTGTTGGCGCCACCACGGAGAACCCCTCCTTCGAGCTCAATAATGCATTGCTGTCGCGGGCGCGGGTCTACGTGCTCAAGGCGCTCGGCGAGGAGGCATTGACAGCTATTGTCCGCAATGCCCTGAGCGACAGGGAGCGGGGACTGGGCGAGCGTGGTTTGACAATCGCCGAGGCTGATCTGCAGCTGTTGGTGCAGGCGGCCGACGGCGATGCCCGGCGGGCGCTGAACCTGCTGGAGATTGCTGCGGACCTTAGCGAAACGGAGCGGATTGGCAGCGACACCATTAAAGAGATCGTTGCAGGCAGGGTGCGCCGCTTCGACAAGGGCGGGGAGAGCTTCTACGACCAGATCTCGGCGCTGCATAAATCGGTGCGGGGTTCGTCGCCGGATGCCGCGCTCTACTGGTTGTGCCGCATGCTCGACGGCGGCTGCGACCCCATCTATGTCGCCCGCCGGGTGGTGCGCATGGCCTCCGAGGATATCGGCAACGCCGATCCGCGTGCACTGCAGCTGGCGCTGAATGCCTGGGATGTCCAGGAGCGCCTCGGCAGCCCGGAGGGAGAGCTCGCCATCGCCCAGGCCGTCGTCTACCTGGCGGTTGCGGCCAAGAGCAACGCCGTCTACACAGCCTTCAAGGGCGCCATGAAAGCGGCAAAAAATTCAGGATCGCTGGAGGTGCCGCTGCATCTGCGCAATGCGCCGACAAAGCTGATGAAAGAGCTCGACTACGGCAGGGAGTATCGCTATGCACACGACGAGCCCAATGCCTATGCCGCCGGTGAAAACTACCTGCCCGAAGAGCTTGATGGACAGCACTGGTACCATCCGGTGGATCGCGGCCTGGAGGCAAAGATCGCCGAGCGTCTGGCATGGCTGCGCGAGCTTGATGGCAAAAACGAGAAAATGTAGGGTGGATAAGCGTCAAGCGCATCCACCATGATTCCCGAACATTGGTGGATGCGGCTACCGCCTTATCCCCCCTACGTCTACCCGTCATTTCGATTGCGGGGAGAAATCTTGAAGGAGAGAAAAATGACCAAACATATCGGCATCCTCACCGCTGGCGGTGACAGTCCGGGCCTGAATGCGGCCATACGCGGCGTCGGCAAGGCGGCGCAAAGCTACTACGATATGCAGATTATCGGCTTTCGCGACGGTTTTCGCGGTCTCGTCGAGAATCGCACCATGGCGCTGGACGGCGGCGTGCTGTCGGATATTCTCACCCAGGGCGGCACGATCCTGGGCACCGGCCGCGACAAGCCGAATCGCATGACGGTGGGCGGCAAGACCATGGATATGACCGATGCCATCGTCGAGAACTACCATGCACGCCACCTGGATGTGCTGGTCTGCCTGGGCGGCGGCGGGACGCAGAAAAATGCGCTGCTACTGAAGGAGAAGGGGCTGAATGTCATCACGCTGCCGAAGACGATTGACAATGATGTCTCGGGCACCGATGTCACCTTTGGCTATGACACGGCGCTGGGTATCGCCACCGATGCCATCGACCGCCTGCACAGCACCGCGCACAGCCATCACCGCATCATCGTGGCGGAGATCATGGGTCACCGCTCTGGCTGGCTGGCTTTGGGCGCCGGCATTGCCGGTGGCGCCGATGTCATCCTGATTCCCGAGATCGCCTATGATGTCGAGCGCATCGCGGAGGCGATTCGCGCCCGGGTGCGCGGCGGCAAGAACTTCAGCATCGTTGCCGTGTCGGAGGGGGCGATGCCTGTCGGCGTCGCGGAAAAATTTCACGAGGCGGACGCGATCAAGCGCGATCCAAAAAGCAAAAAAGAGAAAAAAGAGGCGAAAAAAGTGCTGGCGCAGATCGAACGCGAGCATATCGACAACACCCTGTCACTCTCCGGCAAGCTCGAGGAGTTGACAGGCCTGGAGTCGCGCATCACGATCCTCGGCCATCTGCAGCGTGGCGGCGCGCCGTCGGCCGCGGACCGCATCCTGGCGACCCGTCTCGGCACCGCCTGCGCCGATTTGATCGAGGCAGAGAACTATGGCGTGATGGTCGCCGCGAAAGGGGAGGAGGCTGTCGCCATTCCACTGGAAGAGGTCGCCGGCAAGAAAAAACTGGTGCCGCCGGACCACGCCTGGATTGAGAGCGCGCGCCGCGTCGGCACCAGCTTCGGAGACTGATCCGACCAATAAAAGGAACCACAGATGCACACAGATACACACAGATGAAGAGATGTATTTATATCTGTGTGTATCTGTGTTTATCTGTGGTTAGATCAATAGGATGTGCCAAGGTACGAGGCGCATCGATCAAGGTTGATGCGCTTGGCCTTCATGGACGTAGGTCAGGGGCGTGAGCAGGACGCGGAAGCTTCGCAAGCTCAGTACATCCTATACAAACAACGTCACATCGGACTTCTGCGCGGTCGGCAGAAAACTGGCCGCGCCGATCCAGCCGCTGATCTCCGGGATGAACTCATCCTGTTCCATGTTGAACAGATCGACGGTCATCTGACAGGCGACCAGTTTGACGTCGGCCTCCAGGCAGAGCGAGCGCAGTTCCTCGATCGATGCGACGCCCTTGTTGCTGAGGCTCTTTTTCATCATCCCTGTCGCCATCTTCTCGAACCCCGGGACGCCGGCCATCACCAGGTTGGGGATCTTGATCTCCATGTTCTGCAGCCACTCGGGCCCGAGCGGCATTTTCATCGGCATCGCCGGGTTGCCGAGCGGGCTGATTTCAAGATCGAGCTCCTTTTTCAGCAGCTTGAGGCCGTAGAAGGTGAAAAAAATCGAGACATCCCAGCCAAGGGCTGCCGCCGTTGCCGCCAGGATGAAGGGCGGATAGGCCATGTCCAGGGTGCCCTTGGTCGAGATGATCGACATCGAGGGGATGTGGTCCGCCTCGATCTGCGCCATGCGTTCGTCAAAGCGTTGATCAAACAGCTCCTGAAAAGCGGCTTGATCCACTGCCGGCGTATTTTGTGAAGAGAGTTGTTGCGCCGTTGCATTCATGTTGTGCTCCTGTGCTTCAGTTTTTGCGAATAATGAATTGAAACTCGCCCTCATCGGTCGATGCAGAGAGCAATTCATTGCCAGTCTGGCTGCAGAAGGATTCGATATCCTTGACGGAGCCGGGGTCGGTCGACTGCACCAGCAGGGCTTCACCGCTCGCCATTGCCGTCAGGGCCTTGCGGGTGCGCAGTATCGGCAGCGGACAGTTCAGTCCGCGTGCGTCCAGGGTTGTCGTAGGTGCTACTGTTGTCGTCATGATCAATCTCCGGTGTTGTGAAAACTCTGCATGAATCAGAGTTTGTTGAAATGCCAGCTAATATGACCGGTCGGTCAAGTTGCAAGGCAGAAAAATTCGGATTTAAACCCCTTTGTTCAGTCTGATTCGATGCGAATGCTCTTGATGGCTTTGCCGAGCCGGTAGAGGACATCCGGGTCATTCTGGGTCTTGGCCAGCAGAATCAACCCCTCGAGATAGGCCAGCATCGCTTCCGCGCTGTTGTCGCTGTCCAGCGGTTCGATGCTGCCTGCGGCCACGGCTTCATCCAGGGTCTCCATGATGCGCTTTTTTGCCATCGTGAACACGGCATTCAGCTTGGCGCGCAGGATGTCATCCTGGGTGCTCACCTCCAGGGCGAGGTTGCCGAACAGGCAGCCGGGGATATGGCCCTTGATATCCCTGGCGGCTTTTTGCCAGAAATAGGCGGCATCGATCAGGTAGTCGAAGCGCTCCATCGGCGGCAGCCTGGAATCAAACGCCTCGGCGATAAAGCCGGTGGCCCAGTCCTGGGCAAACTCCTCGATCACCGCCACAACCAGGTCGCGCTTTGAGGGGAAAAAGTGGTAGAAGCTTCCCTTCTGTACATCGGCGCTGTCGCAGATCTCCTTGACGCCGACATCCGCATAGCTGCGGCTGTGAAAACGTGTTTTTGCGGCATCGATGATGCGCTGGCGGGTGTCGATTGCTGTCTGCATGTTGCTTATAGTAATAGACCGGTCGGTCTAATGCAAGGATTTTGTTGTTTTTCGACACATGCAGACAGATGATGAGATGAAAATAGCTGTGTGCATCTGTGCTTATCTGTGGTGAAAAAGATGAAATATCCTGCTGAACAGCGGGCTTCTGTGTGTTATCATGCTTTGCCTTTATCTGCGGTCATTCTGGACTCATTGCCGGAGGCCGCTCTGTTTAACTCTCTCTGATGGAGAATTATCATGACAATGAGTGCAAAAGAGACACAGGCTGTTATTGATCAATACAAGCGCTCCGAGACCGATACCGGTTCACCGGAAGTCCAGGTGGCGCTGCTGACTTCTCGTATCAAGTACCTGACCGAACACTTTAAAACACATAATAAAGACCACCACTCACGTCGTGGCCTGGTGCGCCTGGTCAACTCCCGCCGCAAGTTGCTCGACTATCTGAAGAAAAAGGATATCCAGCGCTACAGCGATCTGATTTCAAGTCTTGGTTTGCGCCGCTAACCAACAACTCAATAACACCCTGTCGAGGATGAACTCGTGATACCCACACCGATTCGTAAAACATTTCAATTTGGCGACAACACTGTAACGCTGGAGACGGCAGAAGTTGCCCGCCAGGCTGATGCCGCCGTGATGGTCAATATGGATGAAACCATGGTTCTGGCAACAGTAGTCGGCAGTAAAGATGCCGATGCAGGACGTGACTTTTTTCCAATGACGGTCGATTACCAGGAAAAAACCTATGCGGCGGGCCAGATACCCGGCGGTTTTTTTCGTCGCGAAGGACGTCCCAGCGAGAAGGAAATCCTCACCTGCCGCCTGATTGACCGGCCGATTCGTCCGCTGTTTCCGAAAGGTTACACTAATGAGGTTCAGATCATCCTGACGGTGGTCTCCCTGAATCCTGAGATTGATCCTGAAATCCCGGCATTGATCGGCGCCTCTGCCGCATTGGCAATCTCCGGTTTGCCGTTCAACGGCCCTGTCGGCGCGGCGCGCGTCGGCTACAAGGATGGGGAGTACCTGCTCAATCCGCCAGCCGGGCTAAGCGATGCTTCTGAACTGGACCTGGTTGTTGCCGGCACCGAGCACGCCGTATTGATGGTGGAGTCGGAAGCCAATGCCCTGTCCGAGGATGTCATGCTGGGTGCGGTGCTCTATGGACATGAGCAGAGTCAGATCGTGATCGACAGCATCAAGGCGCTGGCCGCTGAAGTCAACAAGCCGGTGATGGAGTGGTCGGCGCCCGAAGTCGACGAGGAGCTGGTTGCCGCGATTGAGGCTGCCGCGGCACATGGCATCGTCGAAGGCTACCAGATTGCCGACAAGATGGAACGCTATGCCATGCTCGATGGGGTCAAGAGGGATGTCGTCGAACAGTTCTGCGGCGGCGATGAGCCCAAATGGGACGCTACCCACGTTGGCAATGTGCTCGACAAACTGAAGAAAAAGATCGTTCGCAGCCGCATCCTGGCCGGAGAGGCCCGTATCGATGGCCGTGACACCAAGACGGTGCGGCCGATCACGGTACGCACCGGCGTACTGCCGCGCACGCACGGTTCGGCGCTCTTCACCCGCGGCGAAACCCAGGCGCTGGTCGTCACCACGCTGGGCACCGAGCGCGATGCCCAGATCATCGACGCGCTGGAGGGCACCTATAAAGAGCCCTTCATGCTGCACTACAACTTTCCCCCCTACTGCGTCGGCGAGACCGGCCGTGTCGGCAGCCCCAAGCGCCGCGAAATCGGCCATGGGCGCCTAGCCAAGCGCGGCGTGCAGGCAGCGATGCCGTCCATGGATGAGTTTCCCTACGCGATTCGTGTGGTTTCAGAGATCACCGAGTCCAACGGCTCCTCTTCGATGGCGTCCGTGTGCGGCACCAGCCTCTCACTGATGCATGCCGGTGTGCCATTGAAATCACCGGTCTCGGGTGTTGCCATGGGCCTGATCAAGGAGGGTGATGATTTTGCCGTGCTGACCGATATCCTGGGTGACGAGGATCATCTCGGCGACATGGATTTCAAGGTCGCCGGTCCCGCTGGCGGCGTCAATGCCCTGCAGATGGATATCAAGATCGAAGGTATTACCAGGGAGATCATGGAGATTGCGCTGGAGCAGGCGAAACACGCCCGCCTGCACATTCTCGAGGAGATGAACAAGGCGATCTCCGCGCCCAGCGAGGAGATGTCAGAGCATGCGCCGCGTATCACTACGTTGAGAATCAACCCGGACAAGATCCGCGATGTCATCGGCAAGGGCGGCGCCACCATTCGCTCCATCACCGAGGAGACAGGCGCCTCCATCGATATCAATGATGATGGTATCGTCAAGGTGGCATCCGCTGACAAGGCCGCCGCCGATGCGGCCATCAAGCGTGTCGAGCAGATTACCGCCGATGTCGAAGTTGGCATGGTCTACGAAGGCAAGGTAGCGCGCATCATGGATTTCGGCGCATTCGTCACCATTCTTCCCGGCAAGGACGGTCTGGTGCATATCTCCCAGATCTGCAACGAACGCGTCGAGAAGGTGACCGACAAGTTGTCAGAGGGCGAAAATGTCAAGGTCAAGGTGCTGGAGTTGGACAAGCAGGGGCGCATCCGCCTCAGCATGAAGGCTGTCGAAGCGGGCGAGTAACACCCGCAACAAGGCTGTTTGAAAAAAGGGGCCGCGAGGTCCCTTTTTTGCGAGTCACCGGAACTCCTTTAATGCCCATCAAACACATCGTTCTCGATCTCGGCGGCGTGCTGATCGACCTGGAGTGGCGGCGGAATATAGTCGCTCTCTTTGGTGAACAGCTCTCAGTCGACGAAGCGCAGCTTCGCTGGGCAGACTCTGCGGCAGTCCATGCGCATGAAACCGGTTCCCTGGATCTGGCGCAGTTTGCTGCGGCCTGGTGCGAAGAGCAGCATCTCGATAGTTCCGCAGCGGTGCAATCCGCCTCTCTGGCGCTGCTGGGTGAATTGAAACCACACACCGAGAGCATGCTGGCAACCCTGGGTGAGCGCTTCACTCTCTCCATGCTCTCCAACATCAGCCGGGCGCATATCAGGCATCTCGATCAGCGGGTGGCATTGAAATATCAGTTTTCACGCCGTTTTCTCTCCTGTGATCTCGGTAGAATGAAGCCCGCAGCAGATGTTTACAGGCAGGTCGTGAGCGAACTCGAGTGCGATGCAGCGCAGATAGCCTTTTTTGACGATACGGCCGTCAATGCCGATGCAGCCACGGCTGCGGGCCTCTCTGCCTGGCGTGTCGATTCGCCGCGGCAGATTCTGCGGATCGTTCAGACCCACGAGCGCTTCCAGTGATCGATCTTGACAAACTTGTGGTCGAGCTGGAACGCAGCGGCGCAGCGCAACTGTTGCAACAGCATCGCGTCGGCCTTGAAAAAGAGAGCCTGCGCGTGGCGCCTGACGGCACCCTGTCGCAACAGGAGCATCCACCGGCGCTGGGCTCTGCGCTGACGCACCCATGGGTCACCACTGACTACTCCGAGGCGATGCTGGAGCTGATCACGCCGCCGCTTCATGGCGCCGGAAAGAGCCTGGAGTTTCTGCACGATATCCATACCTACGTCTACAGAAACCTCGGCGACGAGATTTTATGGGCGACCTCGATGCCATGCGTGCTGGCTGGCGAGACACACATCCCTATCGCCCGCTACGGGTCGTCGCATGCCGGGCGTATGAAGCATCTCTACCGGGTCGGCCTAGGCCACCGTTATGGCAAGGTGATGCAGGTGATTGCCGGCGTGCACTACAACTACTCGGTGGCGGAGAGCTTCTGGCCGTTGTGGGCGGAGATCAACCGGCGGCATGACGGGGCGCAGTCTCTGGTCAATGCCAGTTACATGGCCATGGTGCGCAACCTGCAGCGCTTTGGCTGGATCATCCCCTATCTGTTCGGCGCCTCCCCGGCCGTGTGTAAAACCTTTTTCACCGACCATCCCACCAATATGCAGCTGTTTGACGAGGGGACATACTATGAGCCCTTTGCCACTTCACTGCGCATGAGTGATATCGGCTATCAGAATCAAAAAGAGGAGAGTGTCGGCATCAAGGCCAACTACAACAACCTGGAGAGCTATATCGACTCCCTGAGGTGCGCTATCAACACCTCGTCGCCGGTATGGGAGCAGATCGGTCTCAGGGATGCAGAGGAGGAGTACAGGCAGCTCAATACCAATATTCTGCAGATTGAGAATGAATACTACAGCACCGTCAGGCCAAAGCAGGTTCTGTTGGGGATGGAGAAGCCCGTCACCGCCTTGAGAACACGGGGTATCCGCTATGTCGAGCTGCGTTCACTGGATGTCAATGCCTACCAGCCGCAGGGCATCGATGAGACCCAGATGCTGTTTCTTGAGGCTTTTCTGCTGACCTGTATGTTTCAACGCAGCGTGCCGATCAGCGGCAACGAGCGTCCTGAAATCGACAACAACCTGCGGCTGAGTGCGCGACGCGGCAGGGAGCCTGGATTGCAGCTGCGCCGCAATGGCGCGGATATTCCGCTGAGAGTATGGGGCGAACAGCTGCTCACAAGCATGGAGGCAGTCTGCTCACTGCTGGACAGTCACAGGGATGGCGCTCCCTACCAGGCAGCCCTGAAGCTGCAAAGGAGAAAAATAGAGAACACGGAAGAGACCCCCTCTGCGCGCATGCTTGCCGAGATGCGCGACAACGGCGAGAGTTTTCACTACTTTGCCCGGCGCAAATCGCTGCAGCACAGCCGTTATTTTCAAAATCGCAGGCTCTCTGCCGGGATCGAACAGCAGTTTGTCGACGAGGG
>JBDLII010000088.1:0-9476 GCA_039714995.1 Pseudomonadota bacterium | reverse complement strand
TTTATGCAACGTCGAGACTTTCTGAAAAAAGCCGCCGCCGGCGCCATCGCGGCCGGCGGCACAGTGGCTGCATCCACAGCAGCGCATGCCAAAGCCGAGTTCAAATGGAAAATGGTTACCACCTGGCCAAAAAACTTTCCCGGGCTGGGCACAGGCGCCAACAAGCTTGCCGAACTGATCACCACCATGTCCGGTGGCCGCCTGACAGTCAAGGTTTACGGCGCCAAGGAGCTGGTGCCGGCATTTGAAGTCTTCGACACCGTCTCCAGCGGCACGGCCGAGATGGGCCATGGCGCCGCCTACTACTGGAAGGGAAAGAACGAAGCCTTCCAGTTTTTTTCGACAGTCCCCTTCGGGCTCACTGCCAACGAGATGAACGGCTGGCTCTACTACGGCGGCGGCATGGAGCTGTGGAATGAGGCCTATGCGCCCTTCAAGGTCCTGCCTGCAGCGGCTGGCAATACCAGCGTACAGATGGGCGGCTGGTTCAACAAGGAGATCAACAGCGTCGAGGACCTCAAGGGATTGAAGATGCGCATTCCCGGTCTTGGCGGCGAGGTGCTCAAACGCCTCGGCGGTACGCCGGTCAATCTTCCCGGCGGCGAGCTCTTTACCGCCCTCTCTTCAGGCACCATCGATGCCACCGAGTGGGTCGGGCCCTACAACGACCTGGCGTTCGGCTTCTACAAGGCGGCCAAATATTACTACTACCCCGGCTTCCATGAACCGGGCACCACGCTCGAAGCGATCATCAACAAGGAGGCCTATCAGAAGCTACCCACCGACCTGCAGGCAATCGTCATGAATGCCTGCAAGGTGGTGAACATGGATATGGTGGCGGAGTATGCCGCGCGCAATCCCGGCGCCCTGAAGACCCTGCTGGAGAAGCATGAAGTCGAGCTGCGCAGCTATCCGGACGATGTGCTGCAGCAGCTGCGCAAGGTCTCCTCCGAGGTAGTCGCAGAGCTGGCGAACCAGGATGATTTCAGCGCCAGGGTCTATGCCTCCTACCAGAAGTTTCTCGAGGATTCGGTAAATTTTTGCGCGGTCTCGGATCAGGCCTACCTGAATGCCAGAGCAAAATAGCATATCCGGAAAAGCTCCATGCAAATCCCGCTGTCGCTCTATATCCATATCCCCTGGTGCGTAAAAAAATGCCCCTACTGTGATTTCAACTCGCATGCGTCTGGCAGCGGCAAGAATCCAGGGATCGATGAAACCGCCTATATCGAGGCGCTGCTGAGAGATCTCTCCACCGAGGCGCTCCTCGGCAGAGGCCGTACGCTGGAGACCATTTTCATCGGCGGCGGCACCCCCAGTCTCTTTAGCGATAGAGCCATCGCGCAGCTGCTTGACGGGGTGCGCCTGCAAATGGATCTGGACCCCGGAGCCGAGATCACGCTGGAGGCAAACCCGGGCGCAGCGGATGCCGCCTTCTTCGCCGGTTACCGGCAGGCGGGCGTCAACCGCCTCTCCATCGGCGTGCAGAGTTTCAATGATGAACATCTCCGCAGCATCGGTCGCATTCACAACGCGCAGGAGGCGCTGGATGCCTTTGCGCTGGCCAGTGATGCCGGGTTTCAATGTATCAACCTTGACCTGATGCATGGCTTGCCCGGGCAATCTCTCGACCAGGCGATGGAGGATTTGAATCAGGCCATCGCCCTGAAGCCGCAGCATCTCTCCTGGTACCAGCTGACCATCGAACCCAACACCGCCTTTGGCAGCCAGCCTCCCGGCAACCTGCCGTCGCATGAGCAGCTGGCGGAGACCGCCGATGCGGGTATGAAATTGCTCGAGGATCATGGTTACCGGCAGTACGAGGTTTCGGCGTTTGCAACCACAGGGCATCAATGCCGTCACAACCTGAACTACTGGCAGTTTGGCGACTATATCGGCATCGGAGCAGGCGCACACGGTAAATTGACACAGCAGGAGGGGCATATCTGGCGCCGTCGCAAACAGCGCTCGCCGACAGCCTATATCGACGCCGCAGCGTCGGGAGATGCGCTCTCCAGTCAAAACCGGCTGCAGGATGAAGACCTGGTGCTTGAGTTCATGATGAATTGTCTACGCCTCAATGCCGGAGTCCCCACGGAAAGCTTTGCACAGCGTACCGGACTCTCGCTGCAAGCCATTCAGCCCCGGCTTCGGCACGCCCGGCGGTCCGGCATGATGGAGCCTGACATGCAGAGACTCAAGGCGACAAAGTCCGGGCGCGCTTTTTTGAATAACCTGCTGATGATGTTCAGCTGAGGAAGCTCTGAAAGAATCGCTTCGCGCTTCAATCAGAACTCCCTTGCAAGTTTCTCTACGGGGGAAGAGCTGTAATTCAATGGGTTATGACGGATGTTTGTTCGGCCCTTCCCCCGAACCCCCTTCCCATCGATTCATTCAGGGCGCCCCGAACAACAGCCTCCTTGACAACTGCAGGCTGAGGCAGTCTACTTGCGCTGACTCTTTTGATGGATAAACAGGCACCATATGTGGCATAAGTTGTTCAGGCCGAAATGGCGGCACCGCAACCGGGATATTCGCGCCGAGGCCATACAGCAGCTGCCGGTCGATGATCCCGGCTTTGTTGCCGCCGTTCGCCAGGACCCGGATACCGGTATTCGCCGGCAGGCGTTGCGGCGTGTTACCGACAGGCAGCTGCTGCAGGATATCGCCGAGAGCGATAGCGATGCATCGGTATCCCGTGCTGCCAACAGGCGCCTCTGGTACCTGTTGGCGCAGAGCGATGATGCCGCATCCATACAACAGACTCTGGCTCTGCTACAACAGCGCGGCAACCCCGGCCTGGCGGAATATATGATCCGCCACAGCAGATCCACGATGCTACGGCAGCAGCTTCTCGATGCTATCCGGGGGCCGGCCCTGCTCGCCGAGATCGCCCTCACTGATGCCGACACGGCCATCCGCCTGCAGGCGCTGCAGCGCATTACAAGACTCTCGACGCTGAAACGCATCGCCAGGGAGGCACGCGGCAAAAACAAGCGCGTCGCCCGCCGCGCCCGCGAACTGGTCGAAGAGCAGACGCTGCTCCAGGAGTTGCCGCAGTTGCAGCAGCAGTTGTGCGACGACATCGAGCAGCTGGCGTCACTGCAGCAACCCGACCATACCACCCTGCATCGGCTGGACCAGCAGTGGCAGAAGGTCGGCGCTACTGCTCCCGAGGCGCTGAAGAGCAGATTCAGTCATGCCCGCTCACAGATCAGGGATGCCATCGAAGCATCACGCGACAGCAAGGCGCAGCTGGATCGTCAGCGCGAACTCTGCGAGCAGAGCGAGGCGCTGCTGCATGACCTGGAGCAGCAGGTCAATGCGCCGTCACTAAACCTGAACGAGGTTGAAGCCGCTGAATGGATGCTGGCCAGCAGCTGGCAGCAGCTTCAACAGGAACTCGGCCTCCTCAACCCTGCGCTTGAGGCGCGTTTTTCCGAATCACAACAGACACTCGCACGCCGCCGCCGGCAAATCGAACAACACCGCCAGCTGCACGCACAACAACTCGCCATGATTGCCGAGATGCAGAACCTCGCCGATGATCACCGGAAGTTGACGGCAGGAGGCATCAAGGAGATCGAAACCCGCTGGCAGGCGCAGACTCCGAAGCCGGCTGCCGGGATGGTCAAGCATTTTCAACAACACCTTTCGCGTGCAAATCAACACCTGCAGGCAAATATTGCCTCCGCTGCAAAGCTTGAAACCGAACTGGATGCCCGGCTGCAACAGCTTGAGACGGCGCTCGAGCAGGGGCAGCTGAATGCCGCCGGCGCGGCGCGCAGCAAGGCGCAGCAGACCATGGAGCGGCTTGAGAAGCTGGCGCCCGCCCGGCTGAAGCAGCGCAAATCGAACTTTCACCGCCTGCTGGGGCGCTATGCCGAACTGCATGACTGGCAGCGCTATGGCAGCGACCATGTGCGTGAAGAGCTGCTTGGTGAAATGCAGCGGCTAATCGATTCCGGCCTTCCGCCGAGAGAACTCGCCAACAACGTGCGAGACCTGCGCAACCAGTGGCGCAAGCTCGACCGCAAGGGCGGACCGGCTCCAGAGGCTCTGTGGAACAACTTCAACACTGTCGCAGAACAGGCTTATGCGCCTGTCGTTGCCGCGCAACAGAGGCATCAGCAGCAGCAACAGGAGTCAGCGCAGCAGCGCACGGAGTTTTGCGACCGGCTTGCCGGGGAGTATGCGCAAATTGACTGGTCAAATCCGGACTGGCCCGCTATCGACAGACGCATACAGGATGTGCGTACACAGTGGCGCAAGCTCGGCGGTGTCGATTCCAGCAGCTGGAAGAGGCTCAACCAGCACTTTATCGACACCATCAAACCCTTCGAGGCGCGGCTCTCGGAGGTGCGCAAGGCTGAAAAACTGCGCCGCGAGCGGCTCATCAGGCAGGTACAGCGGCTGGCCGATGACCCCGATATCGACATTGCCGTCGAGCAGACCAAATCGGCCCAGGCAGAGTGGAAGCCCCTCGTCAGCGCCGGCAGGCAGATGGAGCAACAGCTCTGGAAACAGTTCAAGGCAGCGGCTGATGCGGTTTTTGCACGCCGCAGCGCAATACAGCAAAGCGAACTACAGGAAGAACAAGCCAATGCTGCAGCCAAACAGGCTATCTGCGAACAGCTTCAGCAGCTGAAGAGCACTGCAGACGGCGGCTGGTCGGCGGCGCGCAAGGAGCGGGACAGGCTGGCGGCCGAATGGAAAACCATTGGCCCGGCACCGCGGCATCAATACAAATCGCTGCAACAGCAATTCGCCCGCCTCAAACGGGCATTTGACGAGGCTGAAAAAGCGGCGCTCAACCAGCAGAGTCGCAACCAGCTTGAGTTACTGCTGCAACAAGCGGAACTCTGCGATCAGATGGAGCAGCAACTGTGCGGCGAGGGGGCGGCTGACAACGCGCTGCATGAGCGGTGGACAGCTCTGCCTGAAGTGCAAGGCGGCGCAGAATCCAGGATGCAGCGGCGCTATCAGCGCATCCTGGATGCCTCTGCCAAGGGCGGCAACACCATCGATCAGCTGTGCGCGCAGCAGCAAGAGAATCTGGACCGCAGCCAGCAACTGTGTCTCGAAATGGAGCTGCTGCTTGATATCGACTCGCCCGAGGCATTCCATGATCAACGCCGTGAATGGCAGCTCCGGCATCTCTCCAGCGCAATGACAGGGGGGCTTGCACAAAACGGCAATGCGAGCAGCAGCGTCAGGCGTCTTGTTGAAGAGAGCTGTGCCAATGGCCCGCTGCCGCCGGAAGCTGCGGCATCGATAAGAGAGAGAGAACGAAACATTATTGCCGCTATTCAAGTACAGTGATGCACAAGTATCGCATGCCATCTCGGCGCGCACGGCCGCCCCTGTCTGCGTTGCACAACCTTGAAATACGTCGAAGTATTCCTGCGGTCACGCGCCTTGCCAGGAATGACCGTGCATCACCGATATGGAACCCGAACTTATGCATCACTGTACTGGAGTGATATACTCCCAGCTGTTTTTGATGAACATCTCATGCGATCAACCGGAGGGAAAAATCAGATCCTTCCATCGACACAATGGAGCAATATCGATGCTAAACAGAGTTATTATGAGCCTGTCGGCTCTTGTCATCATGGCCAGCGGGGCTGTGTTTGCTGAAGATACAGACACAAAGGAGCAGCCTGCAGAAGAGCAGAAACTTCCTGAAGGCATGGAGCAATTCAAGGACTGGATCAAGGAGTGTGAAATGGTCAAGGGTCCTGAAGACAAGGAGGTCGAGCTCTGCCAGATCTCCCAGACACTGACGAATAAGGAGCTCGATAAGCCGATGCTGAAAGTTGCCGTGGGCTATGTTCCCGGCAAAGAGGAAGCCGTCATGGTCATCACGCTGCCGCTTGGCATCATCCTGCCGCCAGGCATCCAGCTCACCATCCTGAAAGGCAAGGAGAAAGACGAAGGCAAAGCAGCCCAGATGCCGGTCACCTCCTGCCTGCCTGCAGGCTGCCAGGCCGGGGTGCAGCTGGACAAGGAGTTTACAGCGCGGCTGAAAAAGGGAAGCAGGCTTGTCGTCACCTTTCTAGGCCCGGATGGCAAACAGGTCAATGCGCCGGTCTCTCTCTCCGGCTTTACCGCCGGCCTCGAAAGCATGAAGAAGCCCTGAGCGCCAGATTTCAACCCTGAACCGTGACCGTCACCCGCCGCTGGTGGGGACGGTGGCGGTGCTCCCACAGATAGATCCCCTGCCAGGTTCCCAGCGCCAGGCGCCCGCTGGTCACCGGCAGCGTCAGGTCCATGCCGGTCAGGATCGAACGCACATGCGCCGCCATGTCGTCCGGCCCCTCATCCACGTGCGTGAACAGCGGGTCGCCATCCGGCGCCAGCCGCAGCATGAAGGCATCCAGATCGGTTCGCACCGCCGGATCGGCATTCTCACACAGCATCAGCGAAGCACTGGTGTGGTGGATAAAGAGATGGCACAGGCCGCTCTCGACTCCTGATTCAGCCGCCGCCGCGGCAACCTCCGCCGTGATGTTTGCGCTACCTCGTCCTCGCGTTTGAAACTGCAGCTGTTGCTGGTAACTCTTTGTCATCTATAATCAACCGGCTGATAGGAAGTTTTGCTCTATCATAGCGCAACAGAAGATCGCTTTCAGTCTTGACGAAATAACCATTTCAAGTCCAGGATATTGACGGCTGCTGATCCACAAGCATTGCAGAAGTTACCGGTCACCACGCTGAAAGGCGTCGGTCCGCGCATTGCCGAGCGCCTTGCGGGGCTTGGCATCGAAACTGTCCAGGATGTGCTGTTTCACCTGCCTCTGCGGTACCAGGACCGTACCCGCGTCTATCCGCTGGGCGCCGTGCGCCCCGGCGAGCATGTGGTGATCGAGGCGAGTGTCGATCATGCCCAGGTGCATTTTGGCAGGCGCCGCTCGCTGCTGGTGCAGGTCAGCGACGGTACCGGCACACTGGTGCTGCGCTTTTTCTACTTCTCGAATGCGCAAAAAACCTCTTTTCGCCAGGGCGTGCGGCTGCGCTGCTTTGGCGAGATCCGCAACGGCCCGGCCAGCTACGAGATCGTGCATCCCGAATACAGCCTGCTGCAGCAGGACCAGGAGGCCACGATCGATGACACCCTGACCCCCGTCTATCCCTCCACCGAGGGGCTGCAGCAGCGGACCTGGCTGGAGTTGACGAAGCAGGCGCTGGCGCTGCTCGACAACGGTGCGCTGCTCAGTGAACTGCTGCCGCCCTCTCTCGATCCCTTGCTGTCGCAGCCGCTTTCCCAGGTGCTGCAACTGCTGCATCGCCCGCCGCCCGATATCCCGCTGCAGGATCTGCAGGATGGTGCGCATCCTGCACAGCAGCGCCTGGCCTTCGAGGAGCTTCTCGCCCATCAGCTGAGCCTGCTGCAGATGCGCCGGCAGCAGCGCCGGCAGCAGGCGCCTGCCATCGACAATCAGGCGCCATTGGCGGCACAGCTGCTGACTACCCTGCCCTTCTCATTGACGCCCGCCCAGCAGCGGGTGATCGATGAGATCAGCGCCGACATGATGCAGCCCCACCCGATGCAGCGCCTGGTGCAGGGGGACGTCGGCTCCGGCAAGACCATCGTCGCCGCGCTTGCCGCTCTGCAGGTCATCAGCTGCGGCTACCAGAGCGTGATCATGGCGCCGACCGAGCTGCTCGCGGAGCAACATCTCGACAGCCTGCAGCAGTGGCTGGAACCGCTGGGCGTGGCGCTGCTGTCGCTGGCTGGCTGCCACAAGGGCAAGGCGCGTTCACAGCGCCTGGAGCAGATCGCCAGCGGCGAAGCACGCCTGGTCATCGGCACTCACGCGCTCTTTCAGAGTGATGTGCAATTTCATGCGCTGGGCCTGGTGATTATCGATGAACAGCACCGCTTCGGCGTGCATCAGCGCCTGGCGCTGCGGCAGAAGGGTGAGGCGAAGGGGCTGCTGCCGCATCAGCTGATCATGACAGCAACGCCGATCCCCCGTACGCTGGCGATGACCGCTTATGCCGACCTCGACCTCTCGGTCATCGACGAGCTTCCTCCCGGACGGGTTCCCGTCACTACTGTGGCGCTCTCCGACAGCCGCCGTGACGAAGTCATCGAGCACGTACTGCAGGCCTGCCGCCAGGGGCGGCAGGCCTACTGGGTATGCACTCTCATCGAGGAGTCCGAGGCGCTGCAGGCGCAGGCCGCAGCGGATACCGCTGCACAGCTGCAGGAGCAGCTACCCCAGTTGAAGATCGCTCTGGTGCACGGGCGCATGAAGGCAACGGAGAAGGAGGCCGCGATGGCCGCTTTCAAGGCGGGAGAGACCGACCTGCTGGTCGCCACAACAGTCATCGAGGTCGGAGTCGATGTCCCCAACGCCAGCCTGATGATCATCGAAAACCCCGAACGCCTGGGGCTGGCTCAGCTGCACCAGTTGCGCGGGCGCGTCGGCCGCGGTTCGGCGCAGAGCCACTGCGTGCTGCTCTACCACCCGCCGCTGGGACGGCAGGCGCGCCAGCGCCTCGCAGTGATGCGCGACAGCAATGACGGCTTTCTGATTGCACAAAAGGATCTCGAGATTCGCGGCCCCGGCGAGGTGCTGGGAACGCGCCAGACCGGCGAGCTGCAGTTTCGCATCGCCGACGTGGTGCGTGATCAAAAGCTGCTGGCCCGTGTTCAACAGGCGGCAAAAACGATACAGAAGCAGCATCCACAGGCCGTCGCGCCTCTGATCCATCGCTGGATCGGCCACAAGGTGCAGTACAGGGGGGTATAAGGGCGCCAGGATGTCGGACGGAAATCTCAGTGTCGTCCGTGTGTTCCGTGGTAATGACTGTAGCCGGTCGTTTTACATCCCGCGGGCTTTTTTGATCATCTCGTAGGCCTGTTTGATCTGGTGGGTCTTGTCGGCAGCGACCTTCATCATCTCTTCAGGCAGTCCTTTTGAAACCAGCTTGTCCGGGTGGTGCCGGCTCAGCAGGCGGCGGTAGGCTTTTTTCACCTCGGCATCCGATGTGGATGCATCGACGCCCAGCACCTCGTAGGCATCCTTGATGGTTGCAGCAGAGGTTGCCGCTGTGCGCTCGCGTCCCTGCCGCTGACGCTCCTCACCGGCAAAGTGTCCGGAAGCCTTGACCAGGTAGACAATGGCGCGGTATTCAGCCTGGCGGATCCCCAGCTGCCGGCACACCAGCAGCAGGATTTTCTCTTCCGCCGGATGGATCACGCCGTCGCTGTAGGCCAGCTGCACCTGTATCTCGATAAAGATGCGTAGCAGGTTTCTCTGCCTGCCGAGCTGCTGCCTGAACTGATCCAGCACCCCGTCAAGATCGAAGCCGGCGCTCTTTCCCTGGCGGAACAGCCCCATCGCCAGTTTGCGCTGTTCACCATCCAGATCCATCTGCTGCATCAGTGCTTCAGCGATCTGGATCTCGTCATGCGTCACCTGGCCATCGGCCTTGGCGATATGCCCCATGACGGAAAACGTCGC
>JBDLII010000087.1:0-9595 GCA_039714995.1 Pseudomonadota bacterium | reverse complement strand
TGGTGAAGATATCCGGAAGTCTCTGCGTGTTTTTCCACGGCCCCTTGAGCGGGTCCGCCGTCTCCAGCCAGCTCTCTTCGTCGCGCAGGTAATAGGTGGAGGTGGAGAAATCCAGAAACAGGTCCCAGTTGGTATTGACGGCAACCATCAGGCCATCGACGCCATCGACCGGTTTGAAGTAGGGTTCGCCCATGAAGGTGAGCAGAATGGCGGGTTGACTGCTGTAGAAGATGGGCGGCGGGTCGAGGTTGACGTCGACTGTTTGGATATCCTGACCCTCTGCCTCCAGTTCGGCCACGATCCGCTCCAGCGACATGATCATGCCCCCGTCGGCCGGAAGCGCCATTCTCACCAAGTCGCCGGCTTGTGCGGCAATCCTGTCGTCGGTATCAGGAAAGTGCAGCCTGGTGATTTCGATGGTATCCAGCAGCACCTCACTCTTCGCTTTGTCCACCTCGGTCGCTGCGGTGAAATAGAGGGCGCCATAATGAAACGCATCACTTCCTGTCAACTGCACCGAGAACGCCGCCTTTGCTGTCAACGTCGTATAGTCATTCCATGCGTCAATCTGAGGCTGGTAGATGACGACTTCTCCTTCATCGTCTTCATACTCCCGGGGCCAGCCAGCAAATTCTTCGGTTGTCTCAGGTTGCATAGCTACAGTTAGTAGCCCATCCCCGGCTTCCTCGGCCACCAGAGAGGTACCACCGGCAAAGACGTAGAGAGCGAAAAACAAAGTATAGAGGTGGTTCATGGCATGTTCCTCCTATGCGTTTGGGGCACGCTTCCAATGAGCCGAGCGAAGACGCATATTTATAACGGTATCGAGCAGACTATATTTAAGGAAACTTTGATTTATTCGTCATTGCGAGGAGCGTAGCGACGAAGCAATCTCCAAGCTATTGGTTTATATGAACGAGATTGCTTCGCTGCGCTCGCAATGACGGGAAAAACAATTAGATCAGAGGTTCCTTAAGTTTCTCCTGAACATTTTCAGGCTTATTTATAGATTAGCACAAGGTTGCTGAACGCAGGCTGAACGGCTTTCCGTCCAGGGATATCGCCGATAAGATCAAGCCAGGCTCCTTGACAATTGAGGTTTCCGAAATCAACGGCATAGAAGAGCGTTTACTCAAAGCGTTCCAGGAGTGCCAGAATGGCCATTGCTCTTGTCCGACAGAGGAATTTTCGAAGCTGGATTCTCTTGAGATAGAGAATTCAAGCGGAACCGTAAGCCTGCGACTCAAGGCAAAAGCTGGAAATGAATTCAATATGGCCGAAATTGAAAAATGCCTGGATCATACTGAACAACAGGTCGATCCGACTGGGTAATTTCTGATTGCCTCAGAACGCAACTTTTCAAGAAGGCCGTGCATAATCGCGGTCAGAAGACTACTCCTACAACACCATGTTGCACCAGATGCAGGAGTGATCTTCTGACCACGATTGAAATGCAATATGAGGAGACTTACCAGCCCGTTGCTCCGCGCGATGGCGCTCCATGCTGTCGCTACAAGCGGGATAGCTGATCATCATGCATGCGTCCGAGCAGAACAAGGGCGGCAACCGCCCCCACTAAAGCCAGTGCCATGTCGCTCTGGGTATCCCACACATAGCCCTGGGTGCCGAGGAAAGCCTCAGCGCCGCTGCCCATGAGCTCAGCTGCCAGCCACTCCAGCAGTTCATAGAGGGCGCTGATCGCCAAACACAAGGCCACAACGATGACATTCAACCAGGCGCGGCCATTCACCACAGCATTGCGTATCAGGATTTCGCGCGCTGCGATGGCTGGAACAAAACCCTGCGCGAAGTGACCGACCTTGTCGAAATTATTGCGCCTGTATCCCAGTACTTCACTGATCCAGTCGAACAGCGGCACCTCGGCGTAGGTGTAGTGGGCGCCGACAAGCAGCAGGATGCAGTGCAGCAGAACCAGCAGATAGAGCAGTGGCGTCAGCGGAAATGAGCGGCGTGTGACAGCCATGACGAGCAGAGCAAGCAGCGCCGGAGCTGCCTCCAGCGCCCAGGTCGGATAATCGTGGGGATTGATGACTGACCAGGTGAGGACAGCAAAAAAAACGAGCAGCCATAACTGTTGCATCAATATTCCCGAATCTCCCTCACACTAACCCTATCCCCGTCGGGGAGAGGGGCTCATCAGCTGGAGAGATCTTCGGCCAGCGAATCTCTAATGTTGGCTGGAATCGCGTCGATAGCGTGGAGGTAGTTCTGGTGATCGATGCCGGCGTTGATCGCAGCTCCAGCGCGGACGGCTTCCGCCATCTCCGGCGTCAGCTCGATACGCAGAAAATGCACCGCGGAGGTCTTCTCCTCGTCAGCGCGCTCGAGGTCCTCATCGGCAATCGCGTAGACCGGATCATATCCCTGCACCTGCATCCACACCCGGTCCTCGATCCCGACCAGCCTGGTCAATGCCTGTCTGCGCTCTTCAACGTCGGTATATTCGATCATGAAGGTCGCCTTCCAGTTGCTGCCGTCCGGAATCAGCGGATTGTAAGCGTCCAGCTCCTCCTGGATCGCGGCAGCTTCGAAGATGCGCTCGACGCGCAGCATCTCCTGGATCTGGTACTGCATCGTCAGCCTGTCCTCGAAATAGAGGGTTGCATGGGGGCCGATGTGCAGCTGCCGGTTTTGTTTATGCTCCATCACCGCAGTACGCATTTCGCCGCGCTGCTCGGCATACTCCTCCAGGGACAAGAGGTCTTCTCGTGTTAAATGTGTCATGGCTAGTGCTCCATCAATGTAATATTTAGGGGTTCAGCGCTTCTGTGGTGTTTCGCGGCAAGGCGCAGCACGCAGGGAATGGCCCGCCCCCCTTTCCAAGTGCTGCAACGCCGCTGCGGGACACCACAGGAGCGCCCTGCGGGTGAGCTTGTCAGCGCCCATGGACTGCGTTGCGCCTCTTGGCAAGGGGATTGGCCATTGCCGTCGAGACGCGCCTTGCCATGAACGCTGACAAGCTCACTGAACCCGAAAATATTACATTGATGGAGCACTAGATACCGTAAGCTTTACGAATAAGGGTCATTGGGTGCATCGCTTCGGTACCGTCATCGAGGCCATGGGCGATATGGCGACCCGCCATGATGCAGTCGCTGGTCAGATAGTCTGCCTCGAACTTGCGCACCCTGTTGACCACCGGACGGGCGATCTTCATCGCGATCTGATGAAACTCCACTTTGACTGCATAGGTGCCGTCATGCCCTGAACAGCGCTCGATAGTATCGATCTCGGTATCGGGAACCAGCTGCAGCAGGTCACGGGTCTTGTGCCCGATTTTCTGTACACGCTGGTGGCAGGCCACCTGGTAGGCGATTCTCCCCAGCGGATGTTTGAAATCTGTTTTCAACAACTCGTGCTTGTGGCGCAGCATCAGGTACTCGAAGGGATCGAAGATGGCCTGCTGCACCTTGATAACATCCGCATCATCTGGAAAGATCAGCGGCAGCTCCTCCCGGAACATCAGGGCGCAAGAGGGGACGGGCGCCACGATATCCCAGCCCTCGTCGACCAGTTTTGCCAGCACCGGTATATTCGCCTCCTTGGCCCGCCTGACGGCTTCGAGATCACCCAGTTCGAGCTTGGGCATACCACAGCACTGCTCCTTCGGGGCCAGAGTGACCGGAATGCCATTGTGTTCGAACACCGCCTTCAGATCCTCGCCGATGCGGGGATCGTTGCGGTTACCGTAGCAGGTGGCAAAAAGCGCCACCCGGCCAGTCGTCCTGCCGGCAGGCTTGGCGTCTTCACCGCTGACCGGTGCAAGGCGCTGGCGCAGACTCTTGCTATGATACTTCGGCAGCACGGCATCGGCGCTGACGCCGAAACTGCTCTGCAGCATCTTGCGAAAACCGCTGTTTGCATTGGCGCTGTTGACCAGGTTCGACACCACCGGGATGCCGGCAAGTTGGCCGACCCTGTCGGTGCTGCTGAGCACCTTGTCACGCAGCGGCGCACCCTGCTGCTTGAATCTGACCGCCTTGGCGCGCAGCATCAGGTGCGGAAAATCGACATTCCACTCATGCGGCGGCACATAGGGGCACTTCGTCAGGTAGCAGAGATCACACAGATAGCAGTGATCAACGACACTCCAGTAATCCTCTTTGGCGACGCCATCGACCTCCATGGTGTCAGACTCATCGACCAGATCGAACAGTGTCGGGAACGCGTGGCACAGACTGACGCACCTGCGGCATCCATGACAGATGTCGAATACCCGCTCCAGTTCAGTGAAGAGGTTCTCCTTGTCATAGAATTCCGGCTGCTGCCAGTTCAGAGGATGGCGTGTGGGCGCCTCGAGGCTGCCTTCGCGAGTGGTTGCCATAGCGGTTCTCTTTTTTGTGGACCTGGTATCACGCCATCAATCGAGCTGGCATCCGTGATTTGCATGAGTCTGCGCAGGGTTGGGACCCGCCTTTCAGGGCCGCTGTGAATACATCCCTGTACGCTCTGATAAAACACCCCTGTTTTATACAGCCCTGAAAGGCGAATCCCAACCCTGCTACCTGACAAGGAATGACGCAGTTTTCTTAAAATGCGTTTCCGTCTGTTAACCAGCTAGTCGTCAAGCGCATCCAGGGCTTTCTGGAAGCGGTTGGCGTGGGAGCGCTCGGCTTTTGCCAGGGTCTCAAACCAGTCCGCGATCTCGTCAAAGCCTTCATCACGGGCGGTTTTCGCCATTCCCGGATACATGTCGGTATATTCGTGCGTCTCGCCGGCAATCGCTGACTTCAGGTTGTCGCCGGTGCCGCCGATCGGCAGACCGGTTGCCGGGTCACCCACCTCTTCGAGATACTCCAGGTGGCCGTGCGCGTGTCCGGTTTCTCCTTCAGCCGTTGAGCGAAAAACAGCCGCAACGTCATTGTAGCCTTCAACATCAGCCTTGGCAGCAAAATAGAGATAGCGGCGATTGGCCTGGGACTCCCCGGCAAAAGCATCCTTTAAACTGGTTTCGGTTTGTGAACCTTTGAGTGACATATGATTTCCTCCAAATAGTGAGTAGTTTCATCCAGAGAAAGACTGGATAACGCAGAGTCTAATCGAGGAAATAGAAATAGCAAAGTTAATTGTAACAACCAAACCAATAGTAGTTCACTATGGTAACTCTGATTGAAGCGGAAGGATGGAAGTTCAGGGGAGCAGTGGGCAGCATTACCCTGAGGAGGAAGGATTGAATATAAAGAGGAGGAGAGAGGGAAGGGGGGAGCGCAATCAGCCCGGAAAGAATCCGGGCTGATTGACGGCGATCATCACAATCGATGATCAGTCAGCACACGCTTATTGTGCCGGTGCTGCAGGAGCCGGGGCAGGCGCTGCGTAGGGTGCAGGCGCCGGGGCTCCATAAGGTGCAGGCGCCGGGGCTCCATAAGGTGCAGGCGCCGGGGCTCCATAAGGGGCCGGACCATAACCACCCATGCCCATTGGAGGACCGTAAGGACCATAGCCGCCCATACCCATCGGTGGGCCGTAAGGACCATAGCCGCCCATACCCATCGGTGGGCCGTAAGGGCCATAACCACCACCATAGCCGCCGTAACCACCATAACGCCAGTAGTCGTCATCGTCGTCGTCGAAGATGTCTTCCATCTCTTCCATCCAGTATCTTGGATCCCACTCGTCGTAGTCGTTATAGTCATCCCAAGGGGCGCGCCACCAATCGTCGTCGTCGTCGCTCCAGAAGGCTGTAGCGCTGGATGCCGCCGCAACGGCGAACGCAGCTACAAGCGCCAATGCAAAAGGTTTTTTCATGTCGTTCTCCCAAGCAAAAAATGTAGATTATTGAAACGCGACAATAAGTATAGCACAATTAAAACAACTTATAGAAGTATTTCACGGAATAATTATATACCAGCTGCCGGGAAATGTATAGAGCCCGGGCTACACGCATGGATCTGATTCTTGTCTCCTCGCCCGTGATCTGAAACAATCAGCCCCTGAATGCGTTGCTGATGAAGTCAGCATCTCTTGCAAAGGAGCCAGCCATTTGCTGCGAGCTGCGCCTGCCCTTGAACGCTGACAAACCAACTGAGCCTGACAATATGGACTGGACACCGTACTATGTGGACTGAACTTGCCGCCATCCTGGGCGGTCTTGTACTACTGGTCTTCACCGCCGACCGCTTTGTAGCCGGCGCCGCGGCGCTGGCGCATAATTTCGGCGTATCGACACTGGTCATAGGCCTCACCATAGTCGGCTTTGGCACCTCAGCTCCCGAGATCCTGGTCTCCGGCATGGCTGCCTTAGGCGGAAATCCCGGCCTGGCAATCGGCAACGCCATTGGCTCCAACATCGCCAACATCGGCCTGATACTGGGCCTGACCGCCATCATCGTTCCGCTGACGATCGCCTCGACTACGCTGCGCCGTGAATACCCGATTGTCGTTGGCGTCACCCTGCTCTCCCTGTTGCTGCTCATTGATGGCGAACTTGGCTTCCATGACGGTCTGATTCTGCTGCTGCTGCTGTTTGTCGTCCTCTTCTACATGTGGCGGGTTGCCTCCGCGGGCGCCGATGAAGTCCTCGCCGCTGAAATCGAGAGCGAACTCCCTGAAGAGATGCCAACCGCCAAAGCCATCCTGTGGCTGCTTCTTGGTTTGGCCGGTTTACTCGTGGCATCCAAGATGCTGGTGTGGGGAGCTGTCGGCATTGCCGTACGGCTTGGCGTCAGCGACCTCGTTATCGGCTTGACGATCGTTGCCCTCGGCACCAGCCTGCCAGAGCTTGCCGCCAGTATCGCCAGTGCTTTGAAAAATGAACACGACCTGGCAATCGGCAATGTGCTGGGCTCAAATCTCTACAATCTTCTCGCCGTGTTGTCGATTCCAGGCCTGGTTGCGGCCGGCCCGGTTTCAAGTGAAGTCCTCACCCGCGACATGCCGGTCATGCTGGTACTGACCCTTGCCATTGGCGGCGTTGCCTGGTCGCTGAAAGGGACTCACCGTATCTCCCGAGTCGGCGGAGTGCTGCTGCTCATGGCCTACAGCGGTTACCAGGGCTGGATTATTACATCTGTTCTGCGTTAGAGGGAATTCAAATTGATTGTCATTTCGAGCAAAGCGAGAAATCCTTGAACGCATTACATGCCGGTTTTTCACAGGGTTAAGATTTCTCCCTGCGGTCGAAATGAGATGCCGGGAAGACATTCACAGTTTCCCAAAGTGATTCAGGCTGTGCTGAGTTTTACACATGCACCGCAGTAGAGCGGATGAAATCAGGGTTTTTACTAAGTTACTATTTCAGAATCTTCTGATCTAGCATATCTTATTGTTTTTTCAGCGATTCACAATCAACCACAAAACAAGTGGTTAAATGCTATTCGGGCAGTAAAAGTGACGATTCATGGCAACACATCAAGGCTTTTCCACAAAGTTATCCACAGCCTGTGATTATTAAGGTGGCGGTGGCGGCTCCGCTGTTTGGCCTGTTTGACTACCTGCCAGCCGGCGAATCCGCCAGGGCGCTGCACCCCGGCTGCCGGGTACGGGTTCCCTTTGGTCGGGGAAGTCGTATCGGCATGATCTGGGAGGTTTGTGACGGCGACAGCAGCGCTTCGCCGCATACATTGAAATCCATCGACATGATCGTCGACTCCACACCCTTGCTGGATCAGCAGGAGCGTGATTTTCTGGAGTGGTGCGCTGACTATTACCACCACCCGCTTGGCGAGGTGGTCAATGCGGCTTTGCCAAACCGCCTGCGGAGCGCAAGACAGCCTCACCCGACAGTTGAACAGGGCTGGCGAGTGGCGCATCACGGTAAGACCTCCGTCGATGCATTCAAAAATGCCCCGGTTCAGCAACGCATCCTCCAATGCCTGCTCGAGACTCCCGGCTGCGTGGCCGATGAACAGATCCGGCGTCTCGAGGGAGATACCCGTTCGGCGCTGAAACGACTGCAGCATAAGGGGTGCATCGAGCGCTGCGAGAGATCACCGTCATCTGCCCTTCCGGACACCGCCAGGCAACTGAAACTCTCGGAGGAGCAACTGCAGGCGCTCGATGCCATCAATGCAGCAACGGATTACACCACCCTGCTGCTGGACGGCATCACCGGATCCGGCAAGACGGAGATCTATCTGCAGGCGGCGGACAGGATCATCTCCCGGGGACGCCAGGTACTGGTGCTGGTTCCTGAAATCGCCCTGACGCCGCAGCTGCTGCTTCGCTTCGAACGCGGCATCAGCGGCTCTGTCGCCATCTCCCACTCGGGTCTCGGCAGCGGCGACAGGGAGAGGGCCTGGATGCTGGCGCAACGCGGGCAGGCGGATCTGATGATCGGCACCCGCTCCGCGATCTTTACCCCCATGCCCAGGCTCGGCCTGATCATCATCGATGAAGAGCACGACATCTCCTATAAACAGCAGGAGGGGTTTCGCTACTCGGCGCGCGACCTGGCCGTCATGAAGGCCAGGCAGCGCAACATTCCGGCGGTGCTCGGTTCGGCGACGCCCTCACTCGAGACCGTACAGAACTGTTTCAGGGAGCGCTATCAGTGGCTCAGGCTGCGGCAGCGCGCTGGCGGAGCAAAACCGCCGCATATCGGCCTGGTCGATATCCGTGCACAGCGGCTGCGCGCCGGAGTCTCTTCCGACCTGATCAAATCCATCCACGAAGAGATCGACAAGGATCACCAGGTGATTCTGTTTCTGAACCGGCGCGGCTATGCGCCGCAGCTCACTTGCCATGCCTGCGGCTGGATTGCTGAATGCCGTCACTGTGACGCCCGTATGACATGGCACGAGAAGTTGCAACGTCTGTGGTGCCACCACTGCGGCGAGCAGCTGCAAAAACCGGAGCGCTGCCCCGACTGCGGCGCCACCGGGAGCATGATCTACCAGGGACAGGGAACGGAGCGTCTCGAGGAGTATCTGTGCGACATCTTCCCCGAAGTACCTGTTATCCGCATCGACCGGGACTCGACGCGCCGCAAAGGCTCCCTCGAAAAGCATCTGCAGCAGGTCAAAGCCACCGGGGCCTGCATTTTGGTCGGTACGCAGATGCTGGCGAAGGGGCATGACTTTCCACGCGTCACGCTGGTCGGCATTCTCGATGCCGACCAGGGATTGCTGAATCCGGATTTTCGCTCACCGGAGCGCACTGCCCAGTTGCTGCTGCAAGTATCCGGGCGCGCTGGCCGTGCAGAGAAACCGGGCAAGGTGTTGATTCAGACGCGTCATCCACACAACCCGCTGCTGCAGACGCTGCTGCACCGGGGCTACGAGGCTTTTTCGCGTGAAGAGCTGAAACAACGCCGCGACGCCCGACTGCCGCCGTTTGCACACCAGGCCCTGATCCGCGCAGAGGGCAGCGACTCGAAACAGGTGCAACAGTTCCTGCAGTCAGCCATCAAGACCTCACCACAGTTGCTACCCGGTATCGAGTTGTGGGGGCCGGCGCCGGCGCTCATCGAGCGCAAGGCGGGGGTATTTCGTTGGCACCTGCTGCTGCAAACCGGCAATCGAAGTGTGCTGCAGCAACAGCTGAAGCAGTGGCTGCAATGGCTGCGCCAGCAGCCGCAGGCGCGCCGCTTCAGATGGTCGGTCGACGTCGACCCGCTGGAGATTCTGTAGGATGT
>JBDLII010000086.1:0-9717 GCA_039714995.1 Pseudomonadota bacterium | reverse complement strand
GGTCTCAGCCTCAACTGGAAGCTGTAAGCTGACAGCTTGTACAGCGAACCCGCGCACTGCGCGGGTTTTTTCTCTCAATCTCCCCGTGGAGTATTCAACATGATGAAAAAACTGATTCTAGCACTTGCAATCACCTCACTCCCCGCTGTCGCCAGCGCCGACTTCATGGATGCCGCCTGGGCCAAGAAGGCCTGCGACATGTGGAACGGCAATGGCACCCTGACCGGCAAACTGGCCGGCGACGAGTGGGCGGCCAACAACGGCGGACGCGGCTACAAGGTCATACAGGTCTATCGCACCGAGTGCGGCGCCGGCTCGAAAGTCCAGCTCAATATCGAGGACAAGGGCGGCAAGGCGATGTGCACCTATGGCGGCAAGCCGGACGGCAAGGCGCTGAACGACGACTTTGACTACGTAATGCACGCCTCCGATAAAAACTGGACCTGCATTGGCAAGGGCGAATTCGGCTGCGGGCCAAAGATGGCCATGGGCACCTTCAAGCTCAAGTTCAGCGGTCCCAAGATGGAGGCGATGAGCGTCATCGGCCCATTCGAACAGTTCCTGCTGCTCACCGGTAAAGTCGGTGGTGCAAAAAACCCGTGTAAATAAACTATTATCGCTCTCTTCCACCTCCAGGACCTACCCTGGAGGTGGGCTTTTCACCTCCCCCCACAACAACCCCCATTGCATACAACCTGTTTCACAGGTCATTTTCTCAATGAACCCGTGAGTTGTTGAAGCCTGTGCGTAATCGCGGTCAGAAAACCGCCCCTACATCTGATTCTGCATCGAGCCGTAGGAGCGGTCTTCTGACCGCGATATTGCACGGAGTTATTGAAAAGTCACCTTCACATGACGTAACTGGTTGATAAATATCAGCTTGCAATCTTTATAAGTATTTGCTAAATTGCTTTATAACAATTACAAATACTCAGTGTAGTTGCGAGGTACGACATGACGATTTGCGAACATTTCAAAGAAGACCGGGAAGAATCAATGAACAGGCCGCTGGCTGTGCCGGTTGCATGGTTTCTGCTCGGCATACTGTTAATCCTGTCGGATTTTACGTTATTGACGGCAATTGGATACCTGCTGGCGGCTTTTGCGGGTTTCAAGCTGTTCATTCGCGGCAGAATGCTTGCCTGCTGTCTCAGCAACTCCCGCAGGGAAAATAGACAGGGCAAGGAGCCCTCCCTGCCCTGCTGCCTGGATGAAATTATTGGTGTAAGCGGTTCATGACCCGCTGGTAGTCGCCTGCCAGCAGGTCGGGAATCTCTTCCACTGCGCCTGCGATGGCATCGCGAATCAGCGCTTCATCACCCCGTGATGCTCTCCTGAGCACGTAATCGACGACCTGGCTCTTGTGGCCGGGATGGCCGATGCCGATCCGCAGCCTGCAGTAGTCGGCGCCAACTGCCTTGTGAATATCGCGCAGACCATTGTGGCCGCCGTGACCGCCTCCCTGCTTGAAACGCACGACGCCGGGCGGCAGGTCGAGTTCATCGTGCACGACCAGCAGCTGCTGCGGCTCAAGCTTGAAAAAGTTGCATAGCGCTGCGACAGCCTGGCCGCTGCGATTCATGAAGAGCATGGGCTTGAGCAAGCGGCACTGAAGTGCGGCCACCTGAAGCTGGCAGGACTCGCCGAAAAACCGCTTCTCCTGGCGCAAGCTGCCGCCAAAGCGGTCAGCCGCTGCATCAGCAAACCAGAAACCGGCATTGTGCCTGGTCTGCAGGTACTTCTCGCCGGGATTCCCCAACCCGACGATTACTTGAATCCCTTGTGATTCAGTCATGAAACACACTCAATGCATTCAGTGAATGAAAAAAGGGGACATTTGATGACAAATGCCCCCTTTTGCTTGATGCTGAAGTCCCGGATTACGACTCTTCAGAACCCTCTTCAGCGGCTTCCGCGGCTTCGCCTTCAGCAGCAGCCTCTGTGGCTGCTTCCTCTTCCGCGGGCTCCTCTTCAACGCGTGGAGCAAGAATGGTGAATATCGACATATCGTGATCTTCACCCAGCGCCAGGGCAGGCAACTCCACGCCCTCGGGAAGCTTGATCTCGGAGAGGTGTACGGCATCACCGATGTCCATGGCGGAGACATCGACATCGATATACTCCGGAAGATCGGCCGGCAGACAGCTTACCTCGACCTCGGTAAAGAGATGCGAAGCCGTACCGCCTTCCTTGACGCCAGGCGCCGTCTCTTCCCCGGTAAAGTGCAGCGGCACCGACATCTTGATCACCTCTTTGCTGCTGACGCGCAACAGGTCGAGATGCATGATAAAGGGCCTGGAGGGGTGACGCTGCATATCTTTCAATACCGCCTTCTCGGCTTTGCCGTCAACCTCAACACTGAGGATCGACGAGTAAAATGCCTCGTTCTCCAGTTGATGGGCAAGTTCGTTGTGTTTCACCGCGATACTTTGCGGTTCACTACCTGTCCCGTAGATGATTCCCGGGACCATACCCGTGCGACGCAGGCGGCGGCTCGCACCTTTCCCCGAGTCACTGCGGGAGTATGCAGTAATCGTTAACATGTCAGCCATGGATTTCTCCTGATAGATGCTGATGAAAAGAAAAGCCCTGCCAACCCGCGACCAGGATTCAACAGGGCATTGTTTCCACGAATGAACAAAAGCTCACCGCAGAGATGTCAATCCACAAAGAGTGAACTGACCGATTCCGAATTGCTGATGCGGCGCATGGTCTCGGCCAACAGTTCAGCAATGCTTAACTGGCGTATTCTACCACACTTTCTGGCTTCCGGCGTCAGTGCGATCGAATTCGTGACAACAAGCTCATCGAGCTGTGACTTGGTGATGTTTGCCAGCGCCGGTCCTGACAACACCGCATGGGAGCAGTAGGCATACACCTTGCTGGCCCCCTGCTCTTTCAGTGCTCCAGCCGCATGGCAAAGGGTGCCTGCCGTGTCGACCAGGTCATCGATCATGATGCAGGTGCGTCCCTCGACGTCACCGATGATATTCATCACCTCCGCCACGTTGGCCTGGGGACGGCGCTTGTCGATAATGGCCAGGTCGGCATCATCCAGCCGCCTTGCCAGCGCCCGCGCGCGCACTACGCCACCAACGTCTGGCGAGACAACCATCATTTTCGGGTACTGTCTTAACCAGATGTCCTGAAGCAGCACCGGTGATGCATAGACATTGTCGACCGGGATATCAAAAAAGCCCTGGATCTGGTCAGCGTGCAGGTCCATCGTCAGCACCCTGTCCGCTCCCGCTGTGCCGATCATCTTGGCGACCAGTCTTGCGGTAATAGGGACGCGAGATGAGCGCGAACGGCGGTCCTGCCGCGCATAGCCGAAATAGGGAATGACCGCGGTGATGCGTTCTGCCGAGGCATGACGCAAGGCGTCTATCATCACCAGCAGCTCCATCAGATTATCGTTGGTCGGCTCGGAGGTCGACTGCACCACGAAAACATCGCGGCCGCGGATATGCTCCTGGATCTCCACCAGAATCTCGCCATCGCTGAACTGGCCGACCTTGGCCTTGCCCATGGGAATGGAGAGATGTTCCGCAATCTTGCTGCTGAGCTCCGGATTCGCATTGCCGGAGAATATCATCATACCGCTGGCTGCCACGGTAGCACCTCATGTTGTGCTGAAAATGATGTGGTAAAAATGGCTGGGGCGGTAGGACTCGAACCTACGATGCTAGAGTCAAAGTCTAGTGGCTTAACCGCTTGCCGACGCCCCAGTGATGGAAACCCTGATCAAGTCGCTAAGCTCCCCGATCATTATCAAGCCGCCGGTAGAGCGGCGATCTGTTTAAACCCTGTGCGATAAAAGTGTTCAACTGTTGCGGAAGTTGTTCCGCAGTTTCAACAGCCTGCTGCCGAGTCCCGAATGCGAGAAACAGACAGGCGCCTGTTCCAGTCAATCTGACTTCGCCAAAACATGCCAGCATATCCATGCTTGCAGCTACCGCCGGATACCTCTTTCTGACCACGGCAGTAAAGACGTTAAGTGTATCACCGGCAATAAAGTCGGCTATTTTGATGGGTGAACAATCTCTTGTCAATTCCTGATCTGAAAATAATTTTGCCGTGGCGATCTCTACGGGAGGTATAACCACCAGATACCAGGGCTGCGGCAGCTCGACTGGTTGTAAAATTTCGCCAACCCCCTCTGCCCAGGCAGCGTTTCCATGCACGAATACAGGGACATCCGCGCCCAGTTCGCCGCCAAGTCTTGCAAGCTCGTCTAGCGGCAGGCCAATGCCCCACAGATGGTTCAGGGCAACCAGCGTGGTGGCGGCATCGGAACTCCCTCCACCGAGCCCTCCCCCCATCGGCAGACACTTGTCAATCGAGATCGCCGCACCCTGTCGGCAGCCGCTGCGCTGCTGCAGCAGGCGGGCGGCACGAATGATCAGATCCTGCTCCGGATCAACGCCGGTCAGCGGCGTCAGATGGCTGATTTCACCACTTGGCGTCACGTTGAAAGAGAGCTCGTCGGCGTAGTCGACAAACTGAAACACTGTCTGCAGCAGGTGGTAGCCATCCTCCCTGCGCCCGGTGATGTGCAACATCAGGTTGAGTTTGGCCGGCGCGGGCCAGCCGCTACTGACGCTCATTATTACTCGACTTGCTGCTCATCTTGCGGCTGCAGGCGCTTCATGGTGCTTAATACGTGTTCACTCTCCGGCTCGCGGCTCAGCGCCTCCTGCCAGATTTTTGCAGCCTCATCATGATGCCCCCTGACCCACAGCACCTCGCCCAGGTGCGCCATGATCTCGCTGTCCTTGTCTTTCGCCGCCGCCTGGCGCAAAAACTTTTCCGCCTCGGCGTAATTGCCCATGCGAAACTCGACCCATCCCATACTATCGAGGATCGCGGCGCTCTCCGGCATCAGCGTATAGGCTTGTTTGATTAATGTATAGGCCTCTTCCAGGCGCTCGGGATACGCCGTCAGCGTATAGCCGAGCGCATTCAACGCCTGGGCATTCTCAGCGTCGATCTTGATGATCGCATGCATATCCCTCTCGAGAATCTCCAGGGAGCCCATGTCGTCACCCAGCATACCCCGCGCATAGAGCAGATCCACCTGCTGCGGATGCTCGGCAAGGGCTCTGTCAAGCAGTCCCATTGCCTGCATCCACTTGTTGGCCTCCGCGAGGAGATCGCTCTCGACCAGATAGAGCCGCACCGCATCCTCCATGGAAAGCAGGCGTGCGGTCGCAATCACCTTCAGCGCCTGCTGCAGATCCCCCTGCCTGGCCAGCAGCTGCGCACTCCTGATTCTCGCATCGGTGCGCAATTTCCCGCCGACCTGGTTGTAATAGTCGAGCGCCTTCTCGCTATTGCCGCTGCCCTCTTCGATCTGGCCCAGAAAGTAGAGAGCGCGCTCTTTTTTACCATGCTTTTCCCGCATCTCGTTCCAGATTTCACGCGCATCGCTCCACAGCTCCAGTTCGATAGCCAGGCTGCCCAGCGCCTGGGTGATCTCGTCATTCTCCGGCAGGGATTTGTGCAGCAATTTGAACTCCCGGTAGGCCTGGTCAAATTTTTCATGAATGACAAGGTGCTCGGCATAGGAGAGACGCAGCAGGTCATTGTCGGGCAGATGCACCAGCCCCTGCTGCAGCAGCTTTTCACTCTCTTCAGAGCGCTGCTGCGCATCAAGAATGCGCGCCAGCAGCACCCAGATTTTCAAATCGTCCTTTTTCAACTCCAGCGCCGTGCGCAACGATGTCTCCGCGGCAGCCTCGTCTTTTTGTCCGAAATAGGCAATAGCCAGGGCATAGTGTGCCCGTGGATCATCGCCATGACGCTGCGCCAGCTCCTTGACCAACTCCAGGCCGATCTCCTTGTTGCCGCTCTCGGCAACCACGGCCGCCACCAGCAGAAATCCGTCACTCTGCTGCGCTGCAGCCAGCCCCATCAGCGATTGCGTCGCTTGCAGGGCGCCCTCACGGTCATCTGCGTTGACTTGCAGCACCAGCAGCGCCTTCCATGCCTCGAGATCGTCCGGCGACAATTGAACCCACATTTTTGCTGCATCCAGCACACGCCCGGATTTCAGGTGCAGGCCTATGTGGGTGGCGCGACGGGCAATGGAGGCCTCATTGGCGAGCGACAGGATCTGCATGAAGTGTTCAAAGGCCCTCTCCAGATCGCCATCATGCACGGCAATCTCAGCCGCCAGGTAGTGAGACATCAGTTCGGGAGAGTTGAGGACCGCACTTTCAGCCTGCGGCGGATCCTCATCCTCTGTTTCTGCCGCATGAACAACTGCGAAGAGCAGCAACAGCAGCGCTGCCACAACAGAAAAGAGAGCGGCTCCGGGTAGTTCAATCAACGGCTTCATAATTGTGCAGTATATGTTGAATACACTCTTTTACCAATATGATTCAAAGAGTTGGTACAATATGCGGTAATTTCTCAACAATCCCCTGCTCGTCACAAGTATGTAGGATGTGGTGAGCTTGCGAACCGCAGCGTTCGCGTATGGCAGTTGGCAAGATCAAGTTGGCAGTTCGCAGTATGCAGTTTGCAGGAAAAATATGGAACAGAAACTGCCAACTTTCTTTTGCTGCCAACTGCATACTGATGAGTGCAAATGTTCTGTTGCTGCCTACTGCAAACTGATAACTGCAAACTTTTTATCTTATGCTACTGACTATAGGCCTCAATCATAAAACCGCACCGGTCGACATCCGCGAGCGCCTTGCCTTCGGACCCGATATTATCGCAGCCGCCTTGCGCGGCCTGCGCGAACAGGCGGGAGTCGATGAGACCGCGATCCTGTCGACATGCAACCGCACCGAGGTCTACTGCGCCGCCGATGATGACGGCTGCGAGCGCGTCGAACGGTGGCTCGCTGACTTTCATGGCCTTGAAGCGCGGCAGGTAACCCCCTATCTCTACCGTCATTGTGACGCAGACGCCGTTCATCACCTGATGAACGTAGCCTGCGGCCTGGACTCCCTCGTGCTCGGCGAGCCGCAGATTCTCGGCCAGGTAAAAGATGCATGGCAAACCTCCCGCTCCGCCAATGCCTGCGGAAAACTGCTGGACAGGCTCTTTCAGCACACCTTCAGCGTGGCCAAGCAGGTGCGCACAGATACCGCCATCGGTTCGAGTCCGGTCTCCATCGCCTTTGCAGCCGTCACCCTCGCAAAACAGATTTTCGCCGATCTCGAGCAGCAGACAGCTTTGCTGATCGGCGCCGGCGAAACCATCGAACTGGCCGCCAGGCATCTGCACCAGCAGGGCTTGCGGCACATGATCATCGCCAACCGCACCCTCGAAAACGCGCGTCAACTGGCGCAGCAGTTCGACGCCTACGCCATCGGCCTGACAGAGATTCCGGCGCATCTTGCCGAGGCTGACATCGTTATCTCATCGACTGCGAGCCCGCTGCCGATCCTTGGCAAGGGCACCGTCGAAAGCGCCCTGAAGCGTCGCCGGCACCGTCCGATGTTCATGGTCGACATCGCCGTACCGCGGGATATCGAGGCTGAGGTCGGAACTTTGGGCGACATCTATCTCTACAGCGTCGACGATCTGCAGGAGGTGATTCAGGAGAATATGAAATCACGCGAGCAGGCTGCCGAAGAGGCCGCGGAGATCATTGAGCAGCAGGTGAATCACTACCTTGGCTGGATGAAATCCCTCGACGCAGTCGCGCTGATTCACAGCTTTCGCTCGGCTGCCGAGCATGACCGCGACGAAGTTCTGCAACGGGCGCTGCGCCAGCTCGAGAACGGCAAGGACGCCGACCAGGTGCTGCAGTTCCTGGCGCACACCCTGACAAACAAACTCCTGCACATCCCCAGCACCACCATCCGCGAAGCCGGCAGCAGCGGCAATACCGAGATTCTCGAAGCCGCCAACGCCCTCTTTCAACTCAAAAAGTAGTCCCGCATGAAAAACTCCATCCGCCGCAAACTGGAGCAGGCCAGTGAGCGCTTCGAGGAAATCACTGCATTGCTGGCTCAGCCCGAGGTCCAGGGCGACCAGGATCAGTACCGCGCACTTACCATGGAGTATGCGCAGATCGACCCCATTGTCGCCGCCTGGAACCAGTACGCCGCGCTTGAAGAGGATATCGAGAGCGCCACAGGGATGCTGAATGATGCCGAGATGGCAGAAATGGCGCAGGAGGAGATCGAGAGTTCCAGGCAACAGATCGCCGAACTGGAGCCACGCCTGCAGATGCTGCTGCTGCCGCCGGACCCCAACGACGAGCGCAATATCTATCTCGAAGTACGCGCCGGAACCGGCGGCGCCGAAGCCGCCCTGTTCGCCGGCGACCTGCTGCGCGCCTATCTGCGCTACGCCGAAGCACGCGGCTGGCAGGCCGAGGCGATCAGTGAGAGTCCGGGAGAGATGGGCGGCTACAAGGAGGTGGTGATGCGCATCTCTGGCAGAAACGTCTACTCCCGCCTCAAGTATGAATCCGGAACCCATCGCGTACAGCGTGTGCCGGAGACCGAGTCACAGGGGCGCATCCACACCTCCGCCTGCACCGTCGCCATACTGCCGGAGGCAGCCGGGATCGACGCCATCGAGATCAATAACGCCGATCTGCGCATCGACACCTTCCGCGCCTCGGGCGCCGGCGGCCAGCATGTCAACAAAACCGACTCGGCGATCCGCATCACCCACCTGCCATCCGGCGTCGTCGTCGAGTGCCAGGATCAACGCTCCCAGCACAAGAACAAGGCGCGCGCCATGGCGCTGCTGCAGACCCGCCTGCTCGACCAGGCGCAGCATGCCGCACAGGCGGAGCGTTCCGAGGAGAGAAAGCTGCAGGTGGGCTCAGGCGACCGCTCCGGGCGCATCCGCACCTACAACTTTCCGCAAAACAGGGTGACCGACCACCGCATCAACCTGACGCTCTACAAACTCGACGAGATCATGGCGGGGGGCTTCGACCACGTCATCGATCCGTTGATCCAGGAGGATCAGGCCGAGCAACTGGCAACCCTTGCCGATGCCTGACCGGGCAACCGTCAAACAGGCCATACGCACAGCTGAAAATCAACTGCGGCAACAGGTCGATGCCCCACGACTCGAAGCTGAAATCCTGCTGGCGCACACGCTTGGAAAACCACGCACCTGGCTGATCGCCTGGTCAGACAACCCGCTGGACAGCGAACAGCTGCAGCGCTATGCGGCACTGGTCGAGCAACGTCTCCGGGGCGCGCCGGTCGCCCATCTGACCGCACAACGGGAATTCTGGTCGCTGCCGCTGACAATCACCCCCGATACGCTGATTCCCCGGCCCGAGACCGAACTGCTGGTAGAGATAGCCGTTGGCCTCTACCCTGCCGGGGAAGGCATCACAGTCGCTGACCTCGGCTGCGGCTCCGGCGCCATCGCCCTGGCCATCGCCTCCGAACGGCAGCATTGGAGCATTCTGGCCACGGACAGGTCTCACGAGGCGCTGGAGATCGCCAGACACAATGCGAATACTCTACACATCGAGAACATCCGCTTCCACCAGGGAGACTGGTTTGATGCGCTGCCAGAGGAGATCCGGGTCGATATCCTGGTCAGCAACCCCCCCTATATCCCCGAGGATGATCCCCATCTGAAGCAGGGCGACCTGCGCTTCGAACCCCGCCCGGCGCTGGCCTCCGGGAGCGATGGACTTGACGCAATCCGCCAGATCGTTGCAAAGGCTAAGGATTACCTCAAACCCGGAGGCTGCCTGCTGCTGGAACACGGCTATAATCA
>JBDLII010000085.1:0-9822 GCA_039714995.1 Pseudomonadota bacterium | reverse complement strand
ATCTTCAGGGTTTGCCCGATTTTGAGGCTGGTCGAGTTGCCCAGGCCATTTTTCTTCTGGATGGCGCTGACGGAGACCTCGTGTTTCAGGGCAATGCCGTAGAGCGTATCCCCGGATTTCACCCTGTAGCTGCGTGACTTGCGGGTTGGTTTTTTCGCCGCTTTTTTAGCGCTGCTCTTTTTCACACTGCTCTTGCCGCCGCTGATCTTCAGCTTCTGACCGATACGTACATGGTCACTCTTCAGCTTGTTGTCCTGCTTGATGCGGGCGCTGCTGGTGCCGAACTTGCGTGCAATTCCGGAGAGCGTATCGCCACTTTTCACCGTGTAGCTGGTGGTGCGCTTTTTCGCCGCCGGGCCTTTTTTTGCAGTTGGTTTCCGGCTTGTCTTGATCCTGAGCTTCTGCCCGATGCGCACAGTGTTGCTCTTGAGCTTGTTGCTGCTCTTGATCGAGGAGACGGATACCCCGTACTTGCGTCCGATGGAGGAGAGGGTTTCACCCTTTTTCACCTTGTGCGTTATCGTCTTCGTGGTGGGTTTTTTATGCACAATGGTGCGTTTGACCGCCTTGATGTCTTTTCTGAGGTTCTTGAAGAAACTGTCGGTATTGACAGTCCTCGCGGACAACAACGCCTTCTTGACCTGTTTCTGCTTGTTGCGCGGCATGATCACGCGGTTGATGCGGCGCGGCAGTGTGACCTGCCTGGTGTAGCGGGCATTCAGATGGGTGAACTCGGTTGGGTTCAATCCGGCTGTTCTGGCCACTTCACGCAGGTTGACGGCCCTGCCGACTGTTGCAGTCGCCAGCACCTTGACCTCCGGGATCGGCTTCAGCTTGAGTCTGTACTTCTTCGGGTTCTTGACCATCCTGGCGAGCGCCAGCAGGCGTGGAACATAGTTCGTTGTCTCGGTGCGCACCTTCAGCGACCAGAAATCCGTTGGCCGACCTTTGCGCCGGTTTGCCTTGATGGCGCGCATCATGGTTCCCTGGCCGCCGTTGTAGGAGGCTATCGCCAGCTCCCAGTTGCCGCGAAAGAGCCTGCCCAGGTAGGCGAGGTAGTCGAGCGCAGCGTCGGTCGCCAGCAGTGGATCTCGCCTTTTGTCCTCGAGATGGCTGCGCGTCAGGCCATACTCGCGGCCGGTACTCTTGATGAATTGCCACAAACCGGCGGCGCCGGTCGGTGAGCTGGCGTGATTGCGATAGGTGCTCTCGATTGCCGGCAGCAGGGCCAGTTCAAGCGGCATGCCGCGCCGCTTGAGCCTGGTCATGATCTCGTAGAGGTAGGGGCGGGCATTGCGCTGCATTTTTTCAAGAAAGCCGGGGTATCTTCTGAAGTGGGCCAGCTGCCGCTGCACGGCGTGCTCCCCGTTACGGGGAACCCGCATTTTCATCCCCTTGCCAAGCATTTCCCAGAGGTTGCCGCGTCCCTCGATGTCGTCAAACATCCCTCCCATGCGATAACTTTGGCTACACCCGTTCAACAGCAGCAGGGTAAGGATTGCGATGGGTACAACGAGGCGTAGTTTCAGCACGGTCATGGATTTCCGTTTTGAGCAGGGATGGCAATGGCGGTTGAATCGAGGGCAATCCATCTCATTCTTGCGGAGATTGACTTGTGATTGCCGTCAGAATGGCGGAAACTATACGCGAAAAGCTGATCATCATCCAGCGATCTGACGTTGATATTTTATGATGCGCCATCTACCTGAAAATGCTGCGAACAGTGCATGGTTTGAGACGCTTTACGGGGAATATATCGTTGCCGAGGAGGCCGATGTGCTGGGGCAGTGGCTGCCGCAACTGTTCGGTTACCGCATGCTTCTGCTGGGCAGCCGCCTCCCGCTGTGGGAACAGTTTGCACGGCAAAGCCCTATCCGCCAACGCATCTGGATGCATCATTCACACACCGCGGAACTGCCGCAACCCGATATTCTCAGCAGGATGTCAGCGTTGCCGGTCAAGAGTGACAGCATCGACCTGGTGGTGCTGTTCCATGCGCTGGATACGGCGGAGGATCCCCGCCGGTTGATTCGTGAAGTCGAACGTATCCTGATTCCCGAGGGACGCGTTATTCTGTTCGGATTCAATCCCTACAGCCTGTTCGGTTTGTGGCGCCTGCTGGGAAGACGCAGTTCTCCGGGAGAGATGAGCGGGCACCTGAAGATCGGCAGCAGACAGTTAAAAGGGTGGCTGTCGCTGCTGGGCCTGGAGGTGGAATGCCAGTGCAAATTTGCCTTTCGTCCGCCGCTGCACAGCCCGACAGCATTGGACAAGGTGAGTTTTCTGGAGAGAACCGGACAAAAACTGTGGCCTGTTTCGGGAGGCGTTTATGCCATTCAGGCGGTCAAGCGCGTTGCTACCCTGACGCCGTTCAGGCCGTCGTTTCTGTGGCGCAGGCGATTTTCAACCAATGGCGTTGCGGCGCCGACGACACGTGGGATGCATGATGACTGTTGAGGTATTCACCGATGGCGCCTGCCGCGGCAATCCCGGTCCCGGTGGCTGGGGAGTCATACTGCGCTACGGCGATCATGAAAAGGAGTTCTTTGGTGGTGAAGCCGACACCACTAACAACCGCATGGAGATGACCGCCGTCATCAAGGCACTGCAGGCCCTGAAACGCGAATGCAGGGTGGTCATCACGACGGATTCGATGTACGTCAAGCAGGGAATTACCCAGTGGATCGACAACTGGAAACGCCGTGGCTGGAGAAAGGCTGACAAATCCCCGGTCAAGAACGTCGACCTGTGGAAACAACTCGACCAGCTGGTGACTAACCACCGGGTTGAATGGCACTGGGTCAAGGGGCACTCCGGCCATGCCGAGAACGAGCGCGCCGATGAATTGGCCAACCGGGGGATCGATGAGTTATGACTTTGTCGGATGCGCTATCGCTTATCCGACCTACATGCGTGCTTCATCAACATTATCGTTGTAGGGGGGATAAGCGCCAGAGCATCCACCATGATTTTGGGATTAACCTCTCGCAAAGACGCAAAACTTCCGCGTCCGGCTTACGCCCCTTATCTACATCCATGTAGGCCAAGATCGCCAAGAAAGACCCCTTGCGGGCTTTGCGGCTTGGCGAGTTTCATGACAATTTACTGCAGGAGACGAATGAACAATGCGTCAAATCATTCTTGACACGGAAACCACGGGCCTGGAGACGCAGCAGGATCACCGCATCATCGAGATCGGCTGTGTCGAGATGGTCGACCGGCAGCTTACAGGCAACAATTTCCACCAGTATCTGCAGCCGGATCGCCAGATCGATGCCGGCGCCATCTCGGTGCACGGCATTACCAACGAGTTTCTCGCGGATAAGCCGCGCTTTGCGGACATCGTCGATGACCTGGTCAGCTACCTCAGCGGAGCCGAGCTTGTCATCCACAATGCGCCATTCGATGTCGGTTTTCTGAACCATGAGCTGCAACGCCTGCAGCAGCAGAAACCGCGTATCGAGGAGATCAGCAGCGTCGTCGATACCCTGGTGATGGCCAGAAAAAAACATCCCGGCAAGCGCAACAGCCTCGATGCGCTCTGTGACCGCTACGCCATCGACAACAGCCGCCGCGACAAGCACGGCGCATTGCTGGATGCCGAGATTCTCTCGGAAGTCTATCTGGTGATGACCGGTGGACAGGCCAGGTTGTCACTGGATGGAGAGAGCTCTGATGGAGCGGAACGCAGTCAGCCGAGAAAGGTCGAACTGGATGGCGAACTGCTGCTGATGACTCCCGGCGAGGCCGACCTGGAGGCGCATGAGGCCTACCTGCAGCGGCTGCAGCAGCAGACGGATGGATGCTGCGTGTGGTTGCGGGAATGACAGGTGTTAGGTTTTAAGTTTTTAGGTTTTAAGTTTCAGGTTAATCCGTAGGATGTGGTGAGCTTGTGAACCGCATCAATCGCGCGACAGATGCGGTTCGTTTCACTCACCACATCCTACAAAACACGGACTTATTGAGAACTTACCTGATGCTTTGTTACCTTTCTGTTTTTGAAGAGTTGATTTATGAAGAAAACCATCGAAGACACCATTGGCAATACCCCGCTGGTGCAGCTCTCCCATGTCGTTCCCGAGGGGGCGGGCAGGCTGCTGGTCAAACTGGAAGGCAACAATCCGGCCGGTTCTGTCAAGGATCGTCCTGCGCTGTTCATGATTCGCGGCGCCGAGGAGCGCAGTGAGATTCACAGGGGGGACCGCCTGATCGAGTCAACCAGCGGCAATACCGGGATTGCACTGGCCATGGTGGCCGCCATCAGAGGCTATCGCATGACCCTGATCATGCCGGAGAATATGAGCCTGGAAAGGCGCGCCATCATGAAGGCCTACGGCGCGGAGATTCTGCTGGTCACTGAAGAGCAGGGAATGGAGGGCGCGCGCGACCTGGCGGAGAAGATGGCCGCGGATGGTGAGGGCATCCTGCTGAACCAGTTTTCCAACAGCGACAATCCACGAGCGCACTATGAAACCACGGGCCCCGAGATCTGGCGGGACACCGATGGCGGCATCACCCATTTCGTCAGCGCCATGGGAACGACCGGCACCATCATGGGAACTTCGCGTTACCTGAAGGAGGTGAATCCCGGAGTTGAAATCGTTGGCGTGCAACCCGATGAGGAGTCCAGGATCCCCGGTATCCGCCGCTGGCCCGAGGCGTATCTGCCGGCCATCTTCGAGAAGTTCCGCGTCGACCGCGAACTCGATGTCAGTCAGCAGCAGGCGGAAGAGATGACGCGCAGACTCGCGGCGGAGGAGGGCATCTTTGCGGGCGTCTCCTCAGGCGGTGCGGTGCATGCTGCGATACGTGTTGCCAGCGAAAACCCCGGGGCCACGGTGGTGGTGATCATCTGCGACCGCGGCGACCGTTATCTCTCGACAGGTGTCTTTCCTGCAGAATAGAATCACATCACAGAATTAACTACAGATGCACACAGATAAACACAGATAGATTCAACGTGTAGCCAGCTATAAAGCACGGGTCATTGCGCCACATGTCATCTCGACCGAAGGGAGAGATCTTGTGCCATGGTTATTCACGAAATTCAGGATTTCTCACTTCGGTCGAAATGACATTGTTCAGATTCGTTACGAGGCTCCCTGATTTCTCTTTCATCTGTGTTTATCTGTGTGCATCTGTGGTTACATATATTTTCAACGAGATCAAACAGTCACTCTGATGGGACGCAGACGCAGTAGGAAAAAACTTCCGCAGGGTAGCTTCGAGGCGGAGATCGAATCGCTGAGCCATGATGGCCGCGGCGTGGCGCACATCGATGGCAAGACGACCTTTATCCATGGCGCGTTGCCGGGTGAAAAGGTCAGCTTCATCTATAGCCGCACGCAGCGGCACCATGATGAAGGCGTCGTCGATGCGGTCCTGGAACCATCACCACAGCGGGTGGAGCCGGGCTGCGAGAACTTTTCGCTCTGCGGCGGCTGCAGCCTGCAGCACCTTGGGGCTGAGTTCCAGATCGCCTACAAGCAGCAGGCGCTGCTCGATGCTTTTCAGCATATTGCCGGCCTTGAGGCGGGAGTCGTGATGCCTCCTCTGGTTTCAGAACCATGGGGCTACCGCCGCAAGGCGCGGCTGGGAGTCAAGTATGTTGCCAAGAAAGGCAAGGTGCTGATCGGTTTTCGTGAGCGCGGCTCCTCCTTTGTGGCCGAGATGCAGCGTTGTCCGGTGCTGCACCCGGCCATTGGCGAAAAGCTCGGCGCGTTGGCGGAGGTGGTAGAGTCGCTCAGTGTGCGAGACAAAATTCCGCAGATCGAAGTTGCGATGGGTGATGAAACAGTCATTCTCATCTTCAGGCTGTTGGCGCCATTGACCGCTGAAGATGCGGAAAAGCTCGGCAGCTACTGCAGTGAGCAACCCTGGAATTGCTATATCCAGGAGGGCGGTCCGCTGACAGTCAGACCGCTCGACGGCAACAGTGTGACACTGAGCTACCATCTTCCCGAGCAGCAGCTGCAGTTCGACTTTCTGCCGACCGATTTCACCCAGGTCAACACAGCCGTCAACCGCCGGATGATCAGCCAGGCAATGCAGTGGCTGGCCCCGCGGCCCGGTGAAAGAATTCTGGACCTCTTCTGCGGCCTGGGGAATTTCACCCTGCCATTGGCGCAGCTGTGCGATAGCGCTACCGGCGTCGAGGGTGATGCGGCCCTGGTTGAGCGAGCGCAGCAGAATGCCAATAAAAACAACATTGGCAATGTCGATTTCCATGTCGCCAATCTCTATGACGAGGTCGCTGGCCGCTCATGGATGAAACATCACTATGATGCGGCGCTGATTGATCCGCCCCGCAGCGGTGCACAGGAGATGATGCCGCTGCTGTCCCGCCTCGGCACCGGTCGCATTCTCTATGTCTCCTGCTATCCGGGGACGCTCGCCAGGGATGCCGCTTTGTTAACGGAGCAGGGCTACCAACTGGTGCAGGCCGGGGTCATGGATATGTTTCCGCACACAGCGCATGTCGAATCGATGGCGCTGTTTGAGCTGAAATGACCGATTTGCCAGACAAGGCTTACAGGATGTGCCGGGGAACGGGGTGCATCTGTTATGATTGATGTGCTTGGCCTGTATGGACGCGGGTCAGGGACATGGGCAGGATGCGGAACCCCGCAGGCTCTGCGCATCCTGTGTTTCGTCTCTCTAAGGAGGCTCTGATCGAATCGTCATTGCGAGGAGCGCAGCGACGAAGCAATCTCTAACCTATTGATTCTATAAAGACGAGATTGCCGCGCTGCGCTCGCAATGACGGGAAAAACGATTCATTCAGAGCCTCCCTAACGCTTATTCAAACATGATCCAATGAAACAGATAACCGTCACAACACTCGCTGCAATGAAACGCCAGGGTGAAAAAATCGCCGTGCTCACCTGTTACGACGCCTCTTTCACCACCGTACTCGAACAGGCCGGCGTCGAGGTGCTGCTGGTGGGGGACTCCCTTGGCATGGTCATGCAGGGCCGCGACAGCACCCTGCCCGTTACCGTGGATGATGTGGTCTATCACACATCCTGTGTCGCCAGGGTGCGCAAACAGGCCCTGCTGATGGCGGATATGCCCTTTCTCAGCTATGCGACTACTGACTTGGCCGTTGCCACTGCAACACGATTGCTACAGGAGGGCGGCGCGCAGATGGTCAAGCTCGAAGGGGGCGCACAGCAGCTCGAGACCGTGCGGGTTCTGTCGCAAAATGGCGTGGCGGTGTGCGCTCACCTGGGTCTGCAGCCACAGTCTGTCCATCAGCTTGGTGGCTATCATGTGCAGGGCAATAGCGACAAGCGGGCGTCACAGATGCTGCGTGATGCGCGGGATCTGCAGTCGGCCGGGGCGCAGCTGCTGGTGTTGGAGTGCATCCCGGCGCTGCTGGCGTCCGAGATCACCCACTCACTGGAGATCCCCGTTATCGGCATCGGCGCAGGCGCCGAGACCGATGCCCAGGTGCTGGTGCTTCAGGATGTGCTGGGTCTCACCGCAGGCCATGTTCCCAAATTCGTCAGGAACTTCATGGAGCCGGGCGGTACGATCCAGGAGGCAGTCAGCGCCTATGTCGGTGCGGTCAAGGATGGCTCCTTTCCCACGGCAGAGCACTGCTTTACGTGAAAACCGTCAATACCATTGACGCTTTGCGCAGTACTGTTGCCGCCTGGCGCGGCCGTGGTGAGTCGATCGCCTTCGTGCCGACCATGGGCAACCTGCATGCCGGGCACCTGGCGCTGATCGACGCTGCAAGCAAGAAAGCCGACCGTGTGGTTGCCAGTATTTTCGTCAACCCGCTGCAGTTTGGCGAGGGCGAGGATTTCGCTACCTATCCCCGCACGATGGACGAGGACAGCCGGCAGTTGACCAGCCATCAGACAGACCTGCTATTCGCTCCCAGTGTGGAAGTGATATATCCCATCGCCAGGCAACAGCAGACAAGGGTCGAAGTCCCGGAAGTTTCGCATATTCTCGAAGGCGAGTTCCGCCCCGGCTTTTTTGTCGGCGTCGCGACCGTGGTCTGCAAGCTCTTCAACATGGTGCAGCCCGACGTCGCTGTTTTTGGCGAAAAGGATTACCAGCAGCTGCATATTATCAAACGCATGGTCGAGGATCTGCAGATGCCCGTCCGCATTTCTGCCTCGCCCACGGTGCGCGAAGCCGATGGCCTGGCGATGAGTTCGCGCAACAGCTATCTGGATGTGCAGCAACGTAGAGCGGCGCCGTTGATCTATCGCTCGCTGCGACAGGCGGCGGATGCGATAGAGCAGGGAGATGACGACTACCCGCAGCTGGAAACAGCGGCTGCCACCACACTTGAAGAGGCGGGATTTGTCGTTGACTACGTGACAGTCCGCAACGCGGATACGCTCGATCCGGCAAGCGCAGGGGATAAATTCCGGGTGGTTCTGGCTGCGGCCCGGCTGGGCGGCACCAGGTTGATCGACAACATCCTTGTAGAGCAGTGATTTACAGCCCCTCATCCCCCTCTCCCGGTGGGAGAGGGGGCAGAACGATAGGCTATTTTGCTGGGGTTGTTTCAGGTTCTGCAGGTGCTGGAACAGCCTCCGCCGGGGCCGCCATCTGGGGTGAGCTCACCTTGACGTCCTTGCTCATCTCTGTCAGCAGGGCGCGCAGCTTTTCACTCTTGAGCTGCTGCTCGAGCTGAGGCTTGACAGTTGCGAGTGCCGGCGGCTCCTGGTCGCGGCTCTCCTCCAGCAGGATGACATGCCAGCCGAACTGGGTCTTGACAGGCTCCTTGCTGTACTTGCCCTTCTCCATCGCTGCGATGGCGTCACGAAAAGGTTCGACCATCATCTCCGGTGAAAACCAGCCAAGGTCTCCGCCGCTCTTGCCGGTCGGACCTGTCGAGTTCTCTTTTGCCAGTTCGGCAAAGTCGGCGCCGCCATCGAGTTTGCCAATCAACTCCTTCGCCTTGGCTTCATCGTCGACCAGGATGTGGCGCGCCTTGTACTCGATGGATTTGTTCTCCATGAAGGCCTTGTCATACGCCGTCTTCAGCTCCTCCTCGCTGACTGTCTGCTTGTTCATCAACTCGATCAGCGCGACATCCCTGAGGGCAATGCGCCGGTACATGTCGATTGCCTCTTTTACCCCGGGGCGGTCGGCAAGGCCCATTTTTTTGGCCTCTTCGCTGAGCAGCACAGTGGTGACCAGCTCGCTGATAATCTGGTTCTGCGCCTGCTGGGGATCGTTCGGCAGCGGCAATCCCTGGCGGCTGTCACGGTATGTCAGCAGCGCCTGCATGCTGATGTCGATGTCGTTGATGGTGAGAACCGGGCCTTGAGGCGTGGCTGGCGCCTCGGCTGCCTGCAGCAGTGAGGAGGTGAGCAGCAGGGTGCTGGCAATGATGGTTTTTTTCATTTAATAGACTCGTTTGAAAGGTTTAATGGATACATGTGAATAGACGCCGGCATGCTGGTAGGGGTCGTCTGCGGCCCACTGTTCAGCATCTGCCAGCGATGAAAATTCGGCGACGATCAGGCTGCCGCTGAATCCCTCTTCTCCGGGATCCGTGGTATCGACTGCAGGATGGGGGCCGGCCAGCAGCAGGCGCCCGTCATCACGCAATGCCTCGAGGCGCTGCAGATGCGCAGGCCGTGCAGCCAGGCGTTTTTCAAGACTGCCGGGAACATCCTCGGCAATTATGGCGTAGTACATCACGACTCTTTTTCGAAGTTCTCTGTGGTTGTTTGATTGACTGCCTCGGCAGTCTGCAGGTGGCGGGCGATATAGAATCCCTGCGCCAGGGCAAACAGAAATGTCAGCCCCATCAACCCGTACAGCTTGAAATTGACCCACGCATCTTCG
>JBDLII010000084.1:0-9845 GCA_039714995.1 Pseudomonadota bacterium | reverse complement strand
TTGATCGAGGAGCTCAAACAGGAGCTGAAGGCCATCCTGCTGAAGATTCCTGCCTGGACAAAGGCAGGCATGGAGCAGCTCAGGGAGCTCAACGGGGAGTTGGCAAGCAGTACCGTCGAGCAATATTTTCCCGCGTTGCTGAAAACCTACGCGTCCCTGCCCGATGTCGCCGCCTGGCTGCAGGCCGTACAGGATGACATCGTGGCGAATATCCAGGACTTTATGCCGGAGGAGCCGACGCATGCAGCAATCGGGAGCCGGCATCAGCTGACTCCTGCGGCGCTGCAGCGATTTGAAGTCAATGTGCTGGTGGACAACAGTCAGCTGGAAGGTGCGCCTGTCATCTACGAGGATAATCCGACCTATAACAACCTGGCGGGAAGAGTCGAGCACATCGCTGAATATGGAACCCTGGTCACAAACTTTTCACTGATCAGGCAGGGTGCGCTGCACCGCGCCAATGGCGGCTACCTGATCCTGGACGCAGACAAGGTTCTCAATCAGCAGTTCTCCTGGGAGCTGTTAAAGCGCGCGCTCTATGCCAAGGAGATTCGCATCGAATCACTCGAGCATGCGTTGAGCCTGGTAAGCACCATCACCCTCGAACCACAGACCATCCCGCTGGATGTCAAGGTAGTGCTGATCGGCAGCCACTCGCTCTACGAGCTGCTGAAATCCGGTGATCCTGAATTCGACGAGCTGTTCAAGGTCATGGTTGACTTCGCCAGTGACCTGGACCGCGATGAAGCATCCACGCAGCAGTTTGCCGCACTGATAGCCGATATGGCGAATCACAACAGGCTGCTCGCGGCTACGCAGGATGGCGCTGCACGCATCATCGAGCATGCCTCCCGCGAGGCTGATGACGCCGAGAAGCTGTCGCTGCATCTCGGCTGTATCAAGGATTTGTTGCTGGAGTCCGACTACTGGGCGCGGCAGCAAAAGCATCAGCAGATCTCACGCGAAGATGTTCAGCAGGCGATCGACGCCAGGCTGCGCCGCAGTGACCAGCTGCGCGAAGAGATGCATGAGGAGATTTTGCGCAACAGGGTGCTGATCGATACCGGCGGAAGCTGCAACGGCCAGGTCAATGCGCTTACGGTCATTCATTCCGGCGACTTCAGCTTTGGCCAGCCGTCGCGCGTCACGGCGACTGTGCACCTTGGTGACGGCAAGGTGATGGATATCGAGCGTGAGATCGAGTTGGGAGGACCGATCCACTCCAAGGGCGTGTTGATCCTGTCATCCTGTCTGGCGCATCGCTATGCACAGCAGCAGACGCTGGCGCTGGCTGCAACGCTGGTTTTTGAACAGAGCTATGCAGAGGTCGAGGGGGACAGCGCATCGATCGCCGAGTTTTGTGCGCTGCTCTCCGCCCTGGCAAAGATACCGTTGCGCCAGGATCTGGCCGTCACAGGATCGATGAACCAGTTCGGTCAGGCGCAGGCGGTTGGCGGCGTCAATCAGAAGATCGAGGGCTTTTTCGATATCTGCAGCTCACGTGGGCTCAGCGGCGGGCAGGGCGTCATCATTCCGCGCACCAATGTCAAGCAGCTGATGCTGCGTCGTGATGTCGTCAAGGCTGTTGAGGAGCAGGCGTTCCATGTCTATGCCATCGACAGCGTCGACGAGGCGCTGGAGCTGTTAACCGGGTTGAGCGCCGGTGAAATGGATGCGCAGGGCGTTTATGCAGAGGGAACGATCAATGCGCTGGTCGTGCAGCGGCTCGATGAACTGCACCGGCTTCACAAACAGCAGGCCGTCGAAGAGCATCATGGAGAGTAGGACGCAGTAACCGAAGCAGTCTCTTGCTTATCAATTAAAACATGGAGATTGCTTCGTCGCTGCGCTCCTCGCAATGACAATTTGATCAGAGGCTCCCTATGGAAGTCATTCCTTTCCCCTGGTTTCCGTGAGTTCCCGCTGCAAGGCCTCAAGGCGCTCGCTGAATGCTTCGGCATCACCGTAATCGGTAAAATTCTCCACCAGCCGGTGCGGGTCAGGCGTGCGGCTGGCATGTTTGATCGGACACCAGTACTGCTCTGTGCGCGCGGCGATCTCGCGCAGATACTCGATTACCCCATTGGCATAACCGCAATAGATGCAGTTGAGCTTTTCGATGGCGTTCAGATAGGCGAGGTGCTGGCGATCGATGATCAGATAGTCGCGGCGGCGCACCCGCGGAATCGCATAGATGCGGAAGCAGATCTGCTGGTAGAGGGTCGCTCCCAGGTCCAGAATGGCAAAGGGAATGAAAAGGCTATAGAGCAAGGGAGCCGAGAGGAGGTGGCCGAGACGCGCAGAGCGCAGGTAGGCCCAGACGCCGGTGCGCTGTGTCCTCTGCAGTGCGATGATACCCTGCTCGAAACGGACTTTTCCCTGCTGCAGTGTGTAGCGGAAGAGCTCGCGCTTTTCATCGAGCACGCGATCGATCTCGCTCTCGAGTTCCGCCTGCAGTCGATGCAGGCGCGCAAGAATGTCATCCAGCGTTGTATTTTGCATAGGGAGTCCTTTTGGTGACCATCGATGGATTGTATACTTTTCCCTGTCATTGGTGTAATGGCGCCTGCCAATCAGTAGGATGCGGTGAGGCACGAACCGCATCGATCGCGAAAAGCCAGGTTGACACTGCAAGCATAGGCTCCATATCAGATCTATAGATCACGAGATCCCAATAAAATGGAATACAGAGACTATTACAAAATCATGGGTGTCGAACGGGATGCCACCCAGGATGAGATCAAGCGCGCCTACCGCAAGCTGGCGCGCAAGTACCATCCCGATGTCAGCAAAGAGGCGGATGCCGAGCAGAAGTTCAAGCAGGTCGGCGAAGCCTACGAGGTATTGAAAGATCCGGAGAAGCGCGTCGCCTACGACCAGCTGGGGAAAGCCGGCGCAGCGGGCGAGGAGTTCACACCGCCGCCGAACTGGGATGCGGGCTTTGAATTCAGCGGCGGCGGCTTTACCGAGGGGGATTCCGCCGCCTACAGCGATTTTTTCGAATCGCTGTTCGGACGTGGCGCCAGGCAGGCGCATCGGCCGCAGGGGGGGTATCATGCACGCGGCGAGGATCATCATGCCAAGGTGCTGGTCGACCTGGAGGATGCCTTCAGCGGCGCCACCCGGACCATCACACTGCAGGCCCCCGAACTCGATCCCAAGGGACATGTGCAAACCAGGGAGCGCACGCTGAATGTCAAAATTCCCAAGGGGATCATGCCGGGGCAGAAGATCCGTCTCAGCGGTCAGGGCTCTCCAGGCTTCGGCGGCGGGCCGGCAGGCGACCTCTACCTGGAGATCGAGTTCAAGGCTCATCCGCGCTATCGCATCGAGGAGCGGGATCTCTATCTGGAACTGCCGGTCGCACCCTGGGAGGCGGCGCTCGGCGCCACTGTCAAGACGCCAACCCCCACCGGAGTCATCGATCTGAAGATTCCACCCGGCTCTGCATCGGGGCGCAAGCTGCGGCTCAAGGGACGCGGCATTCCCGCCAGACAGCCAGGCGACATCTATGTGCTACTGAAGATTGCGCTGCCGCCGGCGACCGATGAGAAGGCCAGGGAGATCTACAAAAAAATGCAGCAGGAGCTGCCGTTCAACCCGCGCGCCGGACTGGGGGTCTGATCATGCATAGCAACAGTGAAATTCTGAAAGGCGAGATTCTCGACGAAGAGGTGATGCTGACGCTGGCGGAGTTGAGCCGCGCCTGCACCATGCATGCCGACTGGATCATCGACCTCATCGACGAAGGCATTATTGAACCGCGGGGAAGGGAGATTGCCGAATGGCGCTTTTCCGGCGCCTCCCTCAACCGCGTGCAGTGCGTGATGCGCCTGCAGCGCGACCTGGGCGTCAACCTGGCCGGCGCCGCCCTGGTGCTGGAGTTGATGGATGAGATCCAGCAGCTGCGTTCGCACCTGCAGGTGGTGGAGCGAGACTGGTAGGATGTCAATGCCGTCCTGGTGTAGGAGCGGTCTTCTGACCGCGATAATTCTTGTCACAGGATAGCGTCAATTCTCGTTCATTACTCCATCGAAGCGTCGTAGTCTCCATCCCTGGCCAGGCTGTTGAGGCGCGCGCGCTGCAGCAACGCCTGCTGGGTCGCATCGCTATTTTCCGCCTTTCCCTGCCAGGCCTGCAAGGCGGGTTGCTGCAGGGCGCGCCCGTATGAGATGCTCAATTGCCAGGGCGCCGAGCCGCGCAGCCGGTTGATGGCGTTGAGATTTTCCGTCGCCTCTTCCGACCCCTGGCCGCCGGAGAGAAAGTTGATGCTGGGCACCGCTGCAGGAACGCTGCGGCGCAGCACGCTCAGTGTGGCTTCAGCGACTTCATCGGCTTCAGCACGGCGGCAGGCTTTTCCGGGCACGACCATGTTGGGTTTGAGTATCATCTGTTCGAGAGTGACGCCATGCAGGTGCAGGGCATGGAAAACGGCGTGCTGCACCTGCTCTGTGACTTCGGCGCAGCGATCGATCTCGTGATCGCCATCCATCAGCACCTCCGGCTCGACGATGGGCACGATGCCCAGCTCCTGGCAGACGGCGGCATAGCGCGCCAGCACCTCGGCATTGGCATGGCGGCCCAGGCGTGTCGGGTTCGACGCAGTGATTGGGTAGACCTCCCGCCACTTGGCGAAGCGCGCGCCCTGCTCCTTGTAGCCCCGCAACCGCTCCGCCAGGCCGTCGAGTCCGCGCGTGACCAGGTCGCCCGCTGCTCCGGAGAGCGGCCCTGTGCCCTTGTCAACCTTGATGCCGGGAACGATCTTCTGCGCCCAGGCGACTTCGGGCAGCGTGGCGCCGCTGTCATCCTGCTGCCCCAACGTCTCTTCGAACAGGATCACACCGCTGATGTATTGCCCCAGACCGGGCGTATTGAGCAGCATCGCGCGGTAGCTGCGGCGGCTCTCTTCGGTGGATTCAACGTCAATGGCGTCAAAGCGCTTCTTGATGGTCGGTGCGCTCTCGTCCATGGCGAGGATGCCGCGTTTGTCATCGACCATGTCGTCGATGGTGTCTTGCAGTTCGGTCAGGGTGGTCATTGCTATGCTCCTGGCAGGATATGAAATCCTGCGTTGTTTCATGGTTGCTCATAGCAACTATAGACGACTCATGCAGTTTTGCTGCGCTTTTCCATCGCGGTCAGAAGACCGCTCCTACGTTCAGGCGAATACACCCGTAGGAGTGGTCTTCTGACCGCGACCAGCTGTTGTTGTGCCTTACGCCTGCTGTTGTGTGGGCAGGCGAAACGAGATCAGCCAGGTTGCCAGCAGGAAGGCGCAGGACCACCACAGGCATCCTGTGAGCCCTGCGGTCTGATAAACCCAACCGGAGAGCAGGGTTCCGGTCAGCCTGCCGCCGGCGTTGGCCATGTAGTAGAAGCCGACATTCATCGAGACATGCTCACGCTCCGACCAGAGAACGATCAGGTAGGAGTGCAGCGCCGAATTGATAGCAAAGAGAATGCCGAACAAGATCAGCCCGCAGATGACCACCAGCTGCACATCGTAGTATTGCATGCCGATCGCTATGGCGGCCGGTACCGCGCTGAGGATGAAGGCTAGCTGGCGGGCGGCGCGGCCGTCGCGCCTGCCGTGTCTCAGCAGTTTGGGCGCCGATGCCTGCACGATGCCGTAGCCGATGATCCACAGGGCGATAAAGCTGCCAACCTCGGTAAAGCTCCAACCCAGCGAGGAGAGAAACACCGGCAGGGCAACGACGAACCAGACATCGCGGGCGCCGAACAGAAAAAAACGGGCGGCGGAGAGCCAGTTGACGGCCGGGGATTTGGAGAGGATTGTACTGAATTTTGCTTTTGCCGCGGTCTTGCCGATTTCACCGGGCAGCAGCATCCAGGTGATGATCAACACGGCAAACAGCGCACCGGCCATGATGATCAGCGCTCCCCTGAAACCGGCGATGGAGAGCAAATAGGCGCCGACGAAAAAGCCGGCGCCCTTGAGGGTGTTCTTGGAACCGGTCAGCACCGTGACCCACTTGAAGAGGGTGCCCTCCGCATCCCCCGGCAGCATCAGCTTGACGCTCGCCTTGGCGCTCATCTTGTTGAGATCCTTGGCGATGCCGGAGAGCGCCTGGGCGGCCATGACATAGGGAATGGAGAGCCATGAGGGGTCGACCGCCAGCATCCCGAGCGCAAAAACTTGCAGCCCCATGCCGATGTGCATCGTGGCGTTCAGGCCGATGCGTGCGCCCAGCCAGCCGCCGACCAGGTTGGTGACGATGCCGAAGAACTCATAGAAGAGAAACAGCGAGGCGATCGCCAGCGGCGTATAACCCAGCTGGTGAAAATAGAGCACCACCAGCATGCGAATGGCGCCGTCGGTGATGGTGAAGGCCCAGTAGCCGGCGGTGATGACCAGGTAGTTACGAAGGGATTTTGTTTGTGCCATGGCGATTGAATTCTACACCAGAAGTATGATCAAATGATGACAATAAACATAAAGTTATAGATTAATAAAAATTTAAAACTATCTGTAATAGAACAATAAAGAGTCGGCACAATGCGCTGTGCTTATTGCATCATACGACCCTGTATCCAGACAGGCGACCCGCATCTTTTGAAGAATAGATGTCATTTCGACCGAAGGGAGAAATCTTGTTACACCAGGAATCAATATGTTACTCGTTGGTAACTATTCAGCATCTCTCTATAGCCAGCAAACAAGTCGCTGCCATTGGGTGTATCTGGAGGAAACGTCGGAGGCATGGATGCCGACGCGAGCCTACATGGAGGTATTCACGGCGTTTTCCGGAAGATATACCCAATTGCAGTGACGATTCTGTATGTGCTGAATAGTTACACTCGTTGAAAGATTTCCCCCTTCGGTCGAAATGACAATTCAACAGAATTTCCATAGTGATGGATATTCGTGCATTCTGCTACTATCTTGCATTCAACGGTTAATCATCGTCTAATACGCAGGTTTTGATGATTATCACATCTATCTGATTATGCAGCTGTGCTGCAAGTAACGCATGACTACTGTCACAGGGAGAATCCATGACAGATCAAACCCATGATCAAGACCCCCAGGAGACCCGGGAGTGGCTCGACGCGCTCGACGGTGTTATCGAGAATGAAGGCAGCGAGCGGGCGCACTATTTGCTGGAAAAGCTGATCGACAAGAGCCGCCGCTCCGGAGCCTACCTGCCATTCAGCGCCAACACGGCCTATATCAACACGATCCCCCCCCATCAGCAGGAGCCATTTCCCGGTGAACGTGCGATGGAACGCCGTGTACGGGCGCTGATTCGCTGGAACGCCATGGCGATGGTGGTGCAGGCCAACCGTATCTCGACGGAGCTGGGTGGTCACATCTCCAGCTTTGCCTCCAGCGCCACGCTCTTCGATGTCGGGCTGAATCACTTTTTTCACGCAGCGACCGATGAGCATGGCGGCGACCTGGTCTTCTTCCAGGGCCATTCGGCGCCCGGAATCTACTCGCGGGCCTATCTCGAGGGACGGCTGAGTGAGGATGATCTCTACAAGTTTCGCCAGGAGGTCGATGGCGAGGGCCTCTCCTCCTATCCCCATCCCTGGCTGATGCCGGAGTTCTGGCAGTTCCCGACGGTGTCGATGGGACTGGGACCGATCATGGCGATCTACCAGGCGCGCTTCATGCGCTATCTGCATGACCGTGAGATTGCCAGAACCGACAACCGCACCGTGTGGGCCTTCCTCGGCGACGGCGAGATGGATGAACCCGAATCGCTGGGCGCCATCTCGCTGGCCGGACGCGAGAAACTGGACAACCTGGTGTTCGTCGTCAACTGTAATCTGCAGCGTCTGGACGGCCCGGTGCGTGGCAACGGCAAGATCATCCAGGAGCTCGAGGCGGTGTTTCGCGGCGCCGGCTGGAATGTCATCAAGGTCATCTGGGGCAGCTACTGGGATCCGCTGTTTGCACGCGACAAGGATGGTCTGCTGCTCAAGCGTATGGAGGAGGTCGTCGACGGCGACTACCAGGCCTATAAGTCACGCGGCGGCGCCTATACCCGTGAACACTTCTTTGGCAAGTATCCCGAACTGCTGGACATGGTCTCCAATATGTCGGACGAAGATATCTGGCGGCTCAACCGCGGCGGCCACGACCCGCTGAAAGTCTATGCGGCCTATGCGGCGGCGATGGAGCACCAGGGGCAGCCGACTGTCATCCTGGCCAAGACCGTCAAGGGGTATGGCATGGGGGTTGCCGGTGAAGGTCAGAATATCGCGCACTCGCAGAAGAAGATGGGGGAGGAGGCGCTGCGCTCGTTTCGCGACCGCTTCAACATTCCGATCCGTGATGAGCAGATCGCCTCGGCGCCTTTCTACAAGCCCGCCGAGGAGAGCAACGAGATCAAGTACCTGAAAGAGCATCGCGCAGCACTGGGCGGCGCCTTTCCGTCCCGCTGCACCGAGGTCGAGACGCTGGAGATTCCGCCGCTGGAGAGTTTCAAGTCGCTGCTCGAGGATAGCGGCGAGCGCGAGATGTCCACAACCATGGTGTTCGTGCGCTTTCTCAGCATGCTGATTCGCGACAAGAAGATCGGCAAGCGCATCGTGCCTTTGGTGCCGGACGAGGCGCGCACCTTCGGCATGGAGGGGATGTTCCGCCAGCTGGGTATCTACTCGTCATCCGGCCAGGTGTATGAGCCCGAGGATTCCGAGCAGCTGATGTACTACCGCGAGGATCAGCAGGGGCAGATCCTGCAGGAGGGCATCAACGAGGCGGGCGCCATCTCGGAGTGGATTGCCGCGGCGACCGCCTACAGCAATCACGGCGTCAGCATGATTCCCTTCTACATCTACTACTCCATGTTCGGTTTCCAGCGTGTCGGCGACCTGGCCTGGGCGGCAGGCGACATGCAGGCGCGCGGCTTCCTGATGGGAGGCACGGCCGGGCGCACCACCCTTGCCGGCGAGGGACTGCAGCACCAGGATGGCCACAGCCTGCTGCAGGCGGCAACCATTCCCAACTGCGTCTCCTATGACCCCACCTTTGCCTATGAGCTGGTGGTGATCCTGCATGACGGCATGCGGCGCATGTATCAGCAGAAGGACAACATCTTCTATTACGTCACAGTGATGAACGAGAACTATCCGCACCCGGCAATGCCAAAGGGTTCCGAAGAGGGGATTCTGAAGGGCATCTACAGGCTGCAGAAGGGCGGCCGCAGGAAAACACGTGTCCAGCTGCTGGGTTCCGGAACCATCCTGCGCGAGGTGATTGCCGCGGCCGGACTGCTGGAGAGCGATTTCAAGATCTCGGCGGATATCTGGAGCGTCACCAGCTTCAACGAGCTGCGCCGCGACGGCATCGATGCCGAGCGCTGGAACATGCTGCACCCGGACAAGAAGGCCAGGATTCCCTACATCAGCAGGATGCTGGCGGACAGCACCGGTCCGGTTATTGCCGCCACCGACTACATGCGCACCTACGCCGACCAGGTCAGGCCCTATCTTTCGCAACACTACATGGTGCTGGGGACCGACGGCTACGGGCGTTCCGATATGCGCGAACCGCTGCGCCGTTTCTTTGAAGTCAACCGCTACTATGTGGCCGTGGCCGCGTTAAAGGCGCTGGCCGATGAAGGCGAAATCGATGCCAAGGTTGTCGCCAAGGCAATCAGGCAATACAAAATCGATCCGGAAAAACCCAATCCGGTCACCGTGTGATGCGCAGGGAGGAGTAACAGAATGGCTACAGATGTCATAGTTCCCGATATTGGCGATTTCGCCGATGTTGAAGTGATCGAGGTGCTGATCAGCGCAGGTGACCAGGTCGAGGCGGAGCAGTCGATACTGACGCTCGAGAGCGACAAGGCGACGATGGAGATACCCTCACC
>JBDLII010000083.1:0-9849 GCA_039714995.1 Pseudomonadota bacterium | reverse complement strand
GATCGTATCTTCTCAATAACTCCGTGCAAAATCGCGGTCAGAAGACCGCTCCTACATCAGATTCTACATGGAGCTGTAGGAGCGGTCTTCTGACCGCGATTTAATGCGATTGGATTATCTCAAATGCACGGAGGTATGAGAAGTTACTCCTGATCACTCTCCTCCTTTGGCTTCTCCTGCTCCTTGTTCCCGGACGTCAAATCTTCATCCATCAGGATGCGGTGCGCCTCGCCGTCCATGTCGTCGAACTGGCCGTTGCGGGCTGCCCAGAAGAGCAGGCCGACGGCGCCCAGCCCGAGGATGATCATGAAGGGGATCAGACCGTAGATGACTTCCATCGTTCAACTCTCGTCAGCTTTTGCGAAACAGTGTACGAATGCGGGCCGCATTTCCAATGACCAGCAGTGAACTGACGGGCATGGAGATGGCTGCGACCAGCGGTGTGATCAGCGCCGCCACTGCGAGCGGTACCATGATGATATTATAAGTGATCGAGATGCCGATGTTCTGTCGAATCGTGCGCAGGGTGCGGCGCGACAGTGCGGACGCCAGCGCCACCTTCTCCAGTTCGCTGCTCATCAGCACAATATCGGCGCTGGCGATGGAGACATCGGTGCCGGAGCCCAGGGCAATCCCGACGTCCGCCCGCACCAGCGCCGGGGCGTCATTGACGCCATCGCCGACCATCGCCACCTGCCCACCGTCTGCCTGCAGCTGTGCGATGACCCTGTCCTTCTCTTCGGGCAGCACCTCTGCGATGACATCCATGCCGCCGCCAAGACGCCGCGCTATCGCCTCGGCCGTCTGCTGTCTGTCGCCGCTGAGCAGCGTCACCCTGACAGCATCCTCCTTGAGACGGTCGATCAGCGCCTGCGCGTCCTCGCGCAACGGATCCTCAACGGCGATCAGTGCGACTTCTCTGCCATCGACGGCAACCCGCAGTGAACTGACGCCCTGCCGATCAAGCCGTGCAGCGGCACTCTCCAGGGAATTCAACCGCTCAATACCATTGTGATCCATCCATACAGCCGTGCCGGCATAGAGCTGTCTGCCTGAGACCCTGCCGCCAACACCAAAACCGGGTTGATTGATAAAACTGCCACTCTCCATCTCGTCACGACCGCTGCCTGCTGCCTCCACAATCGCTGCCGCCAGCGGATGTTCCGAGTAGCGTTCCACCGCTGCCAGCCGGGAGAGCAACGCCTCTACCCCTGGAGGCATCGTCTCTCCAGCCTGCCATGCACAGTCCGCCATGGAGACTGCGGTGACGCTCATTGCCCCTTTTGTCAGGGTGCCAGTCTTGTCAAAGACGATGTGGTCGATGGCGGAGAAGCGTTCCAGCACCTCGCCGTTGCGCACCAGGATGCCATGGCGTGCGCCAAGCCCGGAGGCGACGGCGATGGCCATCGGGGTTGCCAGGCCAAAGGCGCAGGGACAGGTGATGATCAGCACCGCTGTCGCGGCCATCAGCGCCTTGTCGAAATCCGTTCCAACCCACAGAAAAAATGTTGCGGTGGCAATACCCAGGGTGGCGGCAACAAACCAGGGAACGACTTGGTCGGCGACACACTGTATCGGGGCCTTGCTTGCCTGCGCCTCTTCGACCAGGCGAATGATGCGGCCAAGGGCGGTATCTTTCAGCAGGCTGTTGACACGCAGATGCAGGGCCCCGTGGGTATTGATGGTGCCCGCGGAGAGCTGGTCTCCCGGTCCCTTGCTGACCGGCTCCGATTCGCCGCTGAGCATTGCCTCATCGACGTTGCTGCTGCCCCGCACGACGACGCCGTCAACCGGAATGCGCTCACCCGGTTTGACCAGCACCTCCTCCCCGATCAGGACCGAGCGGATCGGCACGATCTGCTCCTCGCCGCCGCGCATCACCGTGGCGACCCGCGGCTGCAGCTCCAGCAGGCGCTGTGTCGAGGCGACTGCCTGGCGCTTGGAGATCGCTTCGAGGTAGCGTCCAACCAGGATAACGAACAGAAAGTTGACCACGGTATCGTAGTAGACCTCGCCCTGCGTGGTGGGCGAGATTGTCACATAGAGCGAGTAGAGGTAGGTAATGGCGGCGCCGATGGCGATTGGCAGATCCATCCCCAGGTGGAGATGGCGCAGGCCGCTCCAGGCGCCCCTGAAAAAGGGCCCGCCCGAATAGAGCAGCGTCGGCGTTGCCAGCGCAAATCCGACCCAGTGAAACATGGTGCGGAACTCTCCCCTGTCGGCGCCCGAATAGAGCGCGATGGAGATCCACAGCAGGTTCATCATCGCGAAACCGGCGAAGGCCATGCGGTAGAGCAGTTGGCGGTTGCTCCTGTTGAGACTCCCCTCCGCCGTCTCCGGATCATAGGGGACGGCTGCATAGCCGATCTCACTCAGGCGCTGTAAAATCCGCGAGAGCCTGGTCACGCTGTTGTCCCACTTGACGTGCAGCCGCCGCGCCGTCAGGTTGGCGCGCGCCTCGATGACGCCCGGCATCGCGTGCAGACTGTGCTCGATCAGCCAGATGCAGGCGGCGCAGTGTATACCCTCGACCAGCAGATGGATATCACGCACTTCACCGAGAGAGTCGACAAATTCATCCTGTACCTCGTCCATGTCGTAGAGGGCGAGATCTTTGGGTGGTGGGGGCGGTGGCGCCAGTTGCGTGCCGTCAGGAGTGCGCTTGTAGAACCCCTCAAGCCCGGTCGCATAGATCGTTTCACACACCGCCTTGCAGCCGTGGCAGCAAAAATCATGTGCACTGCCATCGATCTCCGCCGTCACCCGTTCCCCGGCGGGGATTGGCAGCGCACAGTGAAAACATTGATCCGCCTCTGCCGCCACTACTCTTCGGCAAAGACTCTTTGGGCCGTGTTGTGCTCGATATCATCGGCGCCTGTGGTTGCCGTGATATAGGTATCCCACACGCCCTTGAGCGGAAAGTTGATTTGCGCCTGGTAATGCCCTGGCTCAACCCTGTTCATCGCCATTGAAAAATCCTGGCTGGAGTCCGAGTTGCGATAGGCATAGAAGGTGACATTATGAGGCTCGACAGGTGCTCCTTGCTGATCAGTCACCCGAAAGTCCAGTTGGACTGGCTGGTTGGATGCCGGAACCTTCAGATCGCCCATAAAGTTTTTAGCCCCGGCAAACTCCGCCTTGGTATTCCACTTTGGCTTCTCCGCCATGCGCTTGCGCATATTCTCATGCAGATCCTTGCCACGTTCGTAGGAGTCCTCGACCACCAGGCCGGAGAACTCATCCTGCGAAAAGTAGATCATCGTGATGTTCATCGCCAGCACCGCCAGCAGCAGTACCATCCAGCCGATGAACCAGGGGCTGCGATAAGCTGGTTGTTTGTTTGACATATTCAACCTGTAACAAAGATTCGCGGTCAGAAGACCGCTCCTACAGCAGGCGCTGATACAAGACGTAGGAGCAGTCTTCTGACCGCGATTGAGACAACGAGTAATACAATAACTGCGCCAGTTGACTAACGCCTGGGTCCGATGAAGACGCTTTCGCGGTCACTGGAAAATTTCTCTTCGCCTGAATCCACTGTCTCTATGTGAAACACGATGGGTTCAGTCTCGGCCTTCAGATTCTCGTCCGGTACGCGCACGAACACGGTGTGGGAGTTGATCTTGCCATGTTCCGCCTCGACAGGTTCATCGGCGCCGACGATTTTCAACCCCTCCGGGCCTGTTGCCGTAATATTGACGGAGACATCCTTGTCCATCTTGTTGAGGATCTTCAGCATATATTTATTCTGGATGGAGCCGTCGCTCTGCATGACAAACAGCGGCTGGCGGTCATGCAACACTTTTAACTCGACCGCATCGATGGTACTCAAACCAAAGGCGATGCCAACGAGCGCCAGCGACATGATACCGCTGTAGATCCACACGCGTGGACGCTTCAACAGCGGTCTCGCCTCCTTGCCGTCGATCTCATCCAGCGACTCGTAGCGAATCAGGCCGGTGGGGCGATTCAGCTTCTCCATGACGGTATCGCAGGCATCGATGCACAGCGCGCAGTTGATGCACCCCTCCTGTGAACCGTGGCGGATATCCACGCCTGTCGGGCAGACGGCGATGCACTGCTTGCAGTCGACGCAGTCGCCGGTGGTGCGTTCCGCTTCAGGCTGGCCCTTCTTGACCCTGCCGCGCGGCTCGCCGCGATGAAAATCATAGGTGACCACCGCCGAGGTGGTATCGATCATGACGCTCTGTATGCGCGCATAGGGACAGAGCCAGAAACAGGTCTGCTCACGCAGAAAGCCGGCCAGCACATAGGTGCCGGCAGTAAACAGCGCAATGGTGATCGTTGCTGTTGATCCAACCTGGAATGTAAAAATATCCTTCCACAGCTGAATGCCATCATAGAACCAGGCCACAAAACTGACGCCGGTGACAAAGCCGATGATCAGCCACAGCAGATGCTTGACGAACTTGACGCGAAATTTGGCAAAATCCAGCGGCGCCTTCTCCAGCTTGCGCCGTTTGGGAGGCGCCCCCTCCAGTTTGTCCTCGATCCAGGTATAGACATCGGTCCAGATCGTCTGAAAACAGAAAAAACCGCAATAGACCCTGCCAAACAGCGCCGTGGATGCCGCCAGCAGCAGTGCAAAAAAGAGCAGCAGCAGTGACAGCATCCAGAAATCCTGGGGGAGGATCGTGAAATTGAAGATATGGAACTGGCGGTTGCCGATGTCAAAAAAGACAGCCTGGCGGTCTCCCCAGCGAACAAAATAGCCAAGAAAAAAGAGCAGCCAGACGGAAGCAGTCAGCCACTTGATATTGCGCCAGAAACCACCGATGCGCTTGGCGTGGATGGTCTCATCACCTGTATTAAGCTCCCAATGTTCATAATCTTCATAGATTTCATCGACTGCTTTGTCGGCGCTGCTGGAGTCCGTCTTGCTGCTCATCATCTCGTACTCGGAAAATGGAGGGTGCGACCATGCATGCCCCTGGAGAGGCCACTTCCAGCAGGGACATAGCACAAGTCAACTGAAACATTTTACTCTTCCAAGGTATAACGCAACCACAAAAAAAGGGAGAGATATACATCCCTCCCTTATTAATTGTTATATAGATCAATCAGTTGCTCTTTCGATTAATATATATCAACCAAACAACCTTTGATGATCTCTCCTCAGTCAACATCTATCAAATCTGCTCGCGTCTCCTCCAAAGAGAGATGACATGATCTATGCTAACTTCTCAAAAACTCCGTGCAGATCAACAGCCGTAGGATGTGGTGAACTTGTGAACCGCATCGATCGCGCGACAGATGCGGTGCGTTTCACTCATCACATCCTGCCGATGTTATGAGAACTTACGCTCTATGATTATGATGAATTTTATTGCTTTTTATGTGCCTCTTCATCGCTTTTCATCAACTGGACAATCTTTCTGGCCAGGAAGACAAAAATAACGATACAGACAACAACAGCGCCCATGGAGCCCCAGAATACCGGGTCATTCAAACCTGTGTTCATGTTAATTCTCCTCTCGATAACCACTCCCCGAAAAAACACCGGGGAGTCATTTTACACGCAATGATGACGCTCAGTTACTGGCCACCGCCAAGCTTGTAGACATAGACAGCAAGCTTCTTGATCTCATCCTTCGAGAGGCGTTCACCAAAGTTCGGCATGATCGCTTCGCGACTCTTGGGGTCACCGGGAAAGTTGACGCCATGCATAATAGTATCCCTGACGCTCTGCTCCTGGTCAGCCGCCTTGAAACGCCAGATCTTGTCCGTCAGGTCAGCCGCACCGAGTACCTGAAGCCCCTTGCCGTCGGGACCGTGGCAGGCGATACAGCCCTTGGCAGCATAGAGCGGCTCCTCGGTCGGCTTACCGGCCATAATGGATTTCACCAGGGCTTCCGTCTCCTCGGGTTTGAGGATATTGGCATGCGCCGTCATCGTGCCCTTGCGGCCGTTGATGATGGTCTGCTCGATGGTCTCCACAGCTCCGCCGAAGAGCCAGTCATCATCGACCAGCACCGGGTAGTCGGGTCCGCCCTGGCCGCCGCCACCATGGCAGGGAGCGCAGAAGTCACCGAAGAGCACCTTCGCAGAGCGCTGGGTATAGTCGGTGAGTTCGTCATTTTCAAGGATCTGCTTGGCTGTCAGGTCCTTGAGCTTCTCTTCAAAGGGCGCACGCACGGCATTGACCTCGTCCACGCCTCGCCTGTACTCGTCGATCTGGGACCAGCCAAGGACACCCTGGGTCGGCTCCTCGCCAACCGGCCACATCGGATAAAGAATGCCGTATCCTACGACAAAGGCAATCGATGCCCAGAAGCCGATCATCCACCAATTTGGTGGGGGGTTTTCCAGTTCGCGTAAATTATCATCCCAGATGTGTCCGGTATTGTTTTCACCCGGAAATGGATTGTTATCCGCCATGTTATTCTCCGCTATTTGATTCAATCATCGTCCATCGGGATGAAGCGCTGTGACTCCATTTTTTCCCGGTTCTTTGGACGCAGGACATAGACATAAAGAGCAACCATCAGGAGGAAGACGACCACGGTAATGACCAGACCAACCCAGTCGGACGCGGTCATCGCCTCCCAATCGGTATAGAAATACTCTTTCAACTTACTCACGGTAAGCCTTGTTCTCGTCCAATTTGACCATGGTGCCCAGTACCTGAAGATAGGCGACGACGGCATCCTCTTCGTTCTTGCCTTCCAACTCCTTGGGAGCCTCGGCAATATCCGCATCGCTATAAGGTACGCCCATCAGGCGCATCACTTTCATGCGTGCAGCGATATCCGTATCCAGCGGCGTCTCCACCAGCCAGGGGTAGTTGGGCATGACAGACTCCGGCACCACGGAACGCGGCGCACGCAAGTGTTTGCGATGCCAGCTGTCGGAGTACTTGCCTCCGACACGGGCCATGTCCGGGCCGGTGCGCTTCGATCCCCACTGGAACGGATGGTCGTACATCGACTCCGAAGCCAGCGAGTAGTGGCCATAACGCTCCTTCTCGTCACGGAAAGGACGGATCATCTGCGAGTGGCACAGATAGCAGCCTTCACGCTGATAGATATCACGGCCGGCCAGCTCGAGCGCCTTGTAAGGACGTACGCCGTCGCCCGGCTTGTGATCTTTGAGGGTCTGGCCCTCCTGCGGCTGCCAGGCGATCTCGGGGAACTTGTTGTGCTCCATGGTGCTGTCCATCAGGAACAGCGGCACGATTTCAACGATGCCGCCAACCGAGAGAACCAGCGCCAAACCGATGACGAGCGCCCATGCATTGACCTCGAATCTCTCCTGAAAGGTCTTAGGTTTCACTTTATTTGTCATTGTCTGATCCTCACTCAAGCGGTAACAGTTGCGGTGCGCGCCTTCTGCACGCTGCCTTCTGAAGCTGATTTAGCAACGGTCATCAGAACATTGAAGACCATCAGCAGTGCGCCAAGGACGAAGATCATGCCGCCGATTGCACGCATGGCGTAGTAGGGATGCATCGCTTCGACGGACTCGGCGAAGGTGTAGGCCAGGGTGCCGTACTCATCATAGGCGCGCCACATCAGGCCCTGCATGATGCCGGATACCCACATCGCAACGATGTAGATGACGGTGCCGATGGTCGCGGTCCAGAAGTGCGCATTGATCAGCTTGGTGGACCACAACTCGACGTGGAAAGTGTGCTTCATCATGTGATAGAGCGCGCCGATACCTACCATGGCAACCCAGCCGAGAGCGCCCGAGTGTACATGGCCGACAGTCCAGTCAGTATAGTGCGACAGCGCATTGACGGTCTTGATCGACATGATCGGACCTTCGAAGGTCGACATCGCGTAGAAGGCAAGCGACATAATCAGGAAGCGCAGCACGTAGTCGGTGCGCAGCTTGTCCCAGGCACCGGACAAAGTCATCATGCCGTTGACCGCGCCGCCCCATGAAGGGATGATCATCGCGATGGAGACGGCAGCGCCCAAAGAGCCGGTCCAGTCAGGCAGCGCCGTGTATTGCAGGTGGTGCGCACCCAGCCAGACATAGCCGAACATCAGCGCCCAGAAGTGGATGACAGAGAGACGGTAGGAGTAGACCGGGCGTCCCGCCTGCTTGGGCACGAAATAGTACATGATGCCGAGGAAGCCGGCGGTCAGGTAGAAGCCTACCGCGTTATGTCCCCACCACCACTGGATCATGGCGTCCTGCACACCCGAGAAGAGCGAATAGGACTTCGTCAGGCTGACAGGAATCGCCAGGGAGTTGACGACATGCAGATAGGTGATCATCACCATCATGCCGAGGAAAAACCAGTTCGACACATAGATGTGCGAGCTCTTGCGAATCACCAGGGTCATGATGAAGTTGAACATGTAGGCCAGCCAGACGACGGCAATCGCCAGGTCGATGGGCCACTCCAGCTCAGCATACTCCTTGGCGGAGGTGATGCCCAGCGGCAGCGTGATAACAGCTGCAACGATGATCAGGTTCCAGCCCCAGAAGACGAACCATGCCAGCTTGTCGCTCCACAGGGAGGTAGCGCAGGTGCGCTGTATGCTGTAGAAGGATGCCGCCATCAGGATACATCCGCCAAAGGCGAAGATCACGGCATTGGTGTGAAGCGGACGCAAACGTCCAAAAGTGAGATATGGGATGTCAAAGTTCAAAAACGGCCAAGCCAGCTCAGAGGCAATATAGGTGCCTACTACAGTGCCTACCAGTAGGTAGACCGCCGCCATGACTGTGAACCAGCGCACAACTTTGAGATTGTACTTTTGTTCAGCTGAAGCGTCCATGGACCCTCCTGTTAAGGTATGGAAGTAAAATTTATTCTAGACTGCATCACTCCAGATGATGGAGTTGACAGCAGGAGGGATTATACCCGTGCGTCCCGCGCATCCAAAAAAAACTTACAAATCAATGATTTTCTATGTCATCACGCCAACATACTGATGTTATTGCACTTATTGGCTATTCCGAAAAATTCTAATATATAGTGCAATTTTTTTTATATCCGACTTTTCATCACTGACTTGATTCAAGTCAAGTATGAGAAAGCCATTTTTTCTTGCTAACCCGCGTCTTTTACTGCCTGAATGATGAACGGCAAAGGTGGGCGGCAACAGCATATGCGGGATGAAAACATCACTCTGCATCATCGATCAGCGGCTGCAATATCGCCCCGAATGCCGATGGCCTGACATACTGGAACACCTCTTTGCCATCGGCATTGACGGCAATATCCAGCCCCTTGTCCGGATAGAGCCAATGCATGATTGCAGAGTTCTTCTCACCCAGGACCTGCCGCGGCTCGCCAAAGCGCTGCCTGAGTATCTCCTCTTCGAGGTCCGCTGCAGGGAGGTAGGTGATCAGGGCAATCGGCTGCGTGGCAAGCCACTCCTGGTCGGGGACCGTCATCTCGACTTTTCTGGTGCCGCTGCCGAGTTTGCTGATCCGCAAACCCCGCTCGAAGATCTCCTCCGCCTGCGGCTGTTCCACATCCAGCGCCAGCACCAGGTCGGCGCGCAGGCCACTCAGAAAGAGCCGTTGAAAATAGGCCTCGACAGCATACTCACCCTGCGGCGACAAAAACAGGTTCATCTTGCCCTGCTCCTGGAACAGCTCCCGTGCATCGTCAAGCGTACTCTGCCCCAGCACCAGGCCAAAGACGCGGCTGCCGCCGGATCCATCCGTCTCAATCAGCCATGGCAGTTTCGGCTCCGGATCGACTGTACGCCCGCCGGGCGACAAAATGGCGACGGCAAGCACCACCAGGGTGATCAACAGCAGTCCAAATCCGATTTTTCGATCCATTTCGCATAACTCCAGCAGATCAGGAATAATTTCCCACAGTATTTTACACCTGATTGAAAACCTGATTTTGAGTATAAT
>JBDLII010000082.1:0-9945 GCA_039714995.1 Pseudomonadota bacterium | reverse complement strand
GATCATGACGATGGTCTTTTTGCAGCTGCGTGGTTTCGGCGGCACCGTCGGCACCCTGCTGGTCACGATCTTCTCGATACTCGGCGCCATGGGGCTGGCGGGTTGGCTGGGTATTGCGTTGAGCCCGCCGGTGATGTCAGCGCCGGTGATCATCCTGACCCTGGGGGTGGCCGACTGTGTGCATATCCTGACCAACTGGATGCAGGGGGTGCGCCATGGCGCAAACAGGCAGGATGCGATGGTCGAGAGCCTGCGCATCAACCTGATGCCGGTATTTCTCACCTCGATCACCACCGCGATCGGTTTTCTGACGCTGAATTTCAGTGATGCGCCGCCATTTCATGATCTCGGCAACATCTCGGTCTTCGGGGTGCTGATCGCCTATGTGCTGTCAGTGCTCTTTCTGCCGGCGTTGATGATGATTCTGCCGCTGCGTGTGCGGTCTGGAACCCGCAGCGGCGCGCACCTGATGGTGGGGTTTTCGGAGTGGGTGATTCGTCACCGGAGAGCGTTGCTTCCCGGCATGGGGGTTCTGATTCTGCTGCTGGTATCGCTGGCTCCTTTCAATGTCGCCAATGATATCTATGTGCACTATTTCGATGACAAGATCGAGTTTCGCCGCGATACCGATTTCACCCTGGAGAATCTCACCGGCATGTACTACATGGACTTCTCGCTCGATTCCAGCGAGGAGAGCGGTGTCTCCAGACCGGAATTCATGCGCCAGGTCGAGCAGTTGACCGACTGGCTGCGCCGGCAGCCCGAAGTGATTCATGTCAGCACCATCACCGACACCATGAAACGGCTCAACAAAAATATGCACGCCGATGAGCCCGGCTGGTACAAACTGCCAGGCCAGCGTGACCTGGCGGCGCAATTTCTGCTGCTCTACGAGATGTCGCTTCCCTACGGTCTCGACCTGAACAACCAGATCGATATCGAGAAGCGCGCCACCCGGATCTCGGTCACGATGAAAACCATCTCGACGGTCGAGGTGCTGGATGTCGAGCAGCGTGTTCACCGGTGGATGCAGGAGAATACGCCGGAGATCCTGGCCTGGGGTTCCAGCCCCACGGTGATGTTTGCGCATATCGGCATGAACAACATCCGCAGCATGGTCCTGGGTACTGCCCTGGCGCTGGTGGTGATTTCGTTCATTCTGATCTTTGCCCTGCGCTCCCTGCGCTTCGGGCTGGTGAGCCTGATTCCCAACCTGGCGCCCGCCGGCATGGCGTTCGGTTTGTGGGCGCTGGTCGATGGCGAGATCGGGCTGGCGCTCTCGGTGGTTGCCGCAATGACGCTGGGCATCGTGGTCGACGACACGGTGCATTTCCTCAGTAAATATCTGCGCGCACGCCGTGAGCAGGGGTTGAATGCGGCCGATGCGGTGCGCTACTCTTTCAGGACCGTGGGGGTGGCGTTGTGGATAACCTCGCTGGCGCTGATCGCCGGGTTCCTGGTGCTGGCAACATCGAGTTTCGAGCTGAACGCCGGCATGGGCGTACTGACATCGATCGTCATCGCCTTCGCACTGCTGGCGGACTTTCTGCTGTTGCCGCCGCTGCTGATCAGGCTGGACGGGTGGCTCAATCCAACCGATAGAGAATTAACCACAGATGCACACAGATGAACACAGATAAAGGATGAAAGAGTATCTGTGGATAAAAACAGAACCCTGACTACAAACTGTCATTTCAACCGCAGGGAGAAATATTGAAAACTAACGCAGGACTTAGGGTGCGATAGACGGTAGCGCATTGCACCATGATTTCGGCAGCCTGACTTGTTTTCAACCACAATAATCATGATATGCACGAAACAGGCAGGTCGAGTGCTCTTGTATTCCGTGGTTTGTAAGGTGAATGGTTTACCACAGATATAGATTAATAGAATATGAAAAAAAATCTGTGTGTATCTGTGTTCATCTGTGGTTAGAAAAGGGTTTATGAATTTTTTTGGAGAGATGAAATGAAACAATATGTGGCTCTTTTCTTAGTCTGTCTTTTGTCTTTTGGCACGGCGATTGCCGAAACCCCGCAGCAAAAGGGACTGCGCATCGCCACCGAGGCGGATGTCCGGGACTCCGGCTGGAGCGACACAACGGCGGACATGTTGATGACGCTGCGCAACAGGGCCGGCAAGACAAGCAAGCGCACCATTCGTACCAAAACACTCGAGGGGCGCGGCGACGGCGACAAGTCGCTGTCGCTGTTTGATACGCCGGCGGATGTCAAGGGGACGGCGATGCTGACCTTCTCGCACGGTCTGAAGCCGGATGACCAGTGGCTCTATCTGCCGGCATTGAAGCGTGTCAAGCGCATCTCGTCAAAGAACAAGTCGGGCCCCTTCATGGGCAGCGAGTATGCCTTCGAAGACCTGGGATCGCAGGAGATCGAGAAATACTCCTACAGGTATCTCGGCGAGGAGTCCTGCGGCAAGGGGTGGAGATGCCACAAGCTCGAGCGCACTCCCGCCTACAAATACTCCGGCTATACGCGCCAGATAGGCTGGATCGACACCAAAGAGCTGCGCCCGGTCAAGATTGAGTTTTATGATCGCAAAAAGCGCAAGTTGAAGACGCTGACATGGACATCCTACAGGGAGTATCTTGGCCGCTACTGGCGCGCCGACGAGATGTTCATGCAGAATCACCAGACCGGCAAGTCCACCCGCCTGCAGTGGAAAAACTACAAGTTCAAGACAGGCCTCGACAGCGGGGATTTCAACAAGAACAGCCTCGCGCGCCTGAGATAGCGTTTTGCCAACAATCCCGCTGCCCATAATCTCCACCGTTGTTGCAGCTCTGCTGACAGTGATACTGCCTGGCCGTGCAGCAGCGGCAGAATGGTCCGGCAATGTTGCCGCCGAGCTGCGTGGTTTTATATCCGAAGGGGCCTGGCCGGGGCAGGGCGACGGCGGCATCTCCGTCAGCGCCCAGCCGGAATTCCGTCACCAGTGGAGTGACGGCCGCTTTGGCGTGACCTTCATCCCGTTTGCGCGCCTCGACAGCATGGACGATGAACGCAGCCATGCCGACATCCGTCAATTCGACTTTCTCTGGGTGATGGATCAGTGGGAGTTCCGCGCCGGCATCGGCAAGGTGTTCTGGGGTGTGACCGAGACCCAGCACCTGGTGGACATCATCAACCAGACCGATGTGCTGGAGGATATCGACGGGGAGGACAAGCTGGGGCAGCCGATGCTGCGCATTACCCGCACCATCGGCAACGGCGGCATCGACCTCTTTCTGCTGCCCTGGTTTCGCGAGCGCGCTTTTCCCGGGATTGACGGCCGCTTCAGGCCACCGCTGGTGATCGACGCGGATCTCTCCAGCTACGAATCCGATGATGAGGAGCACCACCTCGACTGGTCAATCCGCTGGAACCAGAGCATCGAGAATTTCGATTTCGCCCTCTCCTGGTTTCAGGGAACATCGAGAGAGCCGCTGCTGCTGCCGGCGGGCAAAGTGCTGGCGCCTTTCTATCCCCAGCTGCAACAGGCGGGCCTGGAGCTGCAGTATACCGGCGAGGCGTGGTTGTGGAAGCTCGAGGCCGTGCACCGCGAGACCTTGTCGGAGCGCTATCAAGCCTTCGTCGGCGGCTTTGAATACACCTTCGTCGGCATCAACGAGAGCGCCGCGGACCTCGGGGTGCTTTTGGAGTACAACTACGATTCGCGTGATGATACGGCGCTGACGGTGTTCGAGAACGATCTGTTCGCCGGAACGCGCCTGGCGCTGAACGATACGCAGAGCACAGAGCTGCTGGCCGGTGTCATGTATGATCTCGATCTCAACAGCAAGAGCTTCCGCCTGGAAGCAAGCCGCCGCCTGGGTGAGAGCTACAAGCTCGAGGTGGAGATGCATCTCTTCTGGGATGTCGACCCGTTGGATCCGATGTATGCATTCCGCAAGGATGACTTCGTACAGGTCAGGCTGGCGAGGTATTTCTAGCGAGTGTCATTTCGAGCGGAGCGAGAAATCCTGAGCACAAATTATTTATTATGTGAAAAAGATTTCTCCCGATGGTCGAAATGACATGTGGAGGATTCGATCAGGGCTTTCTTAAATTCAAGACAGCCTCGTCGATGGCCTGATCCAGGTACCAGCCATACATCTCGACGGTGTTGACGCCGGTTTGGCGTTTGGCGATCTCCTTGCCAGAGCTATCGACGAGGATGATGGTTGGCGTGACGACCATGCGATAGTTCTCAAACAGGTCGATGCCGGTGGTGGCCTTGCCTGAGAAATCAACCAGGTTGCTGCCGTAGTCGATCATCAACTCACGCATCAACAGGCGTTCTCTGTAGGCCGGGTTTTGCAGCATCGGTTCGATGACTTCGCTCTTCAGCGTCTTGCAAAAAGGGCAGTGGTGCTGGGAGAACATCAGCAGCAGCGGTTTGCGGGTGTCGGAGATCTCTTTTCCGAGTTGCTGCAGATCACTGGTTTGCTGGAGGCTGGCGGTGGTTGTCATCGATTTCTCAAGCGGTATGATGATAAGTCATTCAATTGACAAACCCGCAGCATAGCATATTCATACACCGGCTGTTACGGTGGGTCTGATACTTTCATAATCCAGGAGAGCCGGCATGACAGCCGCTCCAATCCGCCTCGTTCAGATCACCGATATGCATCTGTGCGCCACGCCCGGCGACTTCCTGCATGCGGGGATCGACACCGATGAGACGCTGTCACTCCTGTTGCGGCAGATCGAGGCCAGTGAGCGCCAGCCTGACCTGCTGCTCGCTACCGGTGACTTGGCGCATGATCCTGTTGCTGCAGTCTATCAGCGGCTGCAGAGCCGCCTGGCGGCGCTCGCCTCTCCTGTCTATACCCTGTGCGGCAATCATGATGATCCGCTGCTGGCGGCGAGATATCTGTGCTGTGGTAATGTCAGCTGCGACGGAGAGCTGCAGCTGGATAACTGGTTGTTGATTTTTCTCGACAGCAGCCAGCCTGGCAGGGTGGATGGTGAATTGTCCGCAGCGGAGCTGCATCGATTGCAGCAGCTGCTGCTTGCATCCGGCGAACGGCACGTGATGATATTCCTGCATCATCCGCCGGTCGCCATCGGCAGTCCCTGGATGGATGAAATCCGTCTCAGCAGCAGCGAGGCCTTCTATGCCCTGATCGACCGTTTCCATCAGGTGAAGGCCGTGGTGTTCGGCCATATTCACCAGCAGTTTGAAAGCACACGCGGGGAGGTCAGCCTGATCGGCTCGCCCGCGACGTCGGTGCAATTCAAGCCACGAACAGATACCGTGGAGCTTGATGTGCTGCCGCCTGGATACCGCCGCTTTGAGTTGTTTGACAACGGAAGTTTCAGCACATCTGTCGAATGGCTGAAATAAAAGGTATCCATCAGTTGAGGTCATCACACATCGCCTGTTGACAGCAGGAGCGACTGTCGTAAAAATGGCGCAAATGGGTTTTCAGCTGAAGATTTCTTCATACTCGGAGCCGCCCGGTCGATAGAGGCCATTTCATTACAGGAACATAAAGTGCCAACTATTTATAGTCCCCTCAGGCGGAGAGTGACGACAGGTGGAGCTATCCTGTTGGCCCTGTTTCCCGGATTGGCCGTGGCAGCCGGCGGTGCGCTTCCCCCCCTGGTGCACGATATCGGCATCAGTCTGCTGGTTGCCGGGCTCCTCGCCGTTCTCTTTCACCGCTTCAAGATCCCCTCCATCGCGGCCTTCCTGGTGGCAGGCTTCATTGCGGGGCCTGGCGGTGCTGCTTTGGTGGAGGACCTGGAGAATATACCTGTCATCGCAGAGTTTGGACTTGTCCTGCTGCTTTTCGTTATCGGCCTGGAACTCGACTTTCGCAAGATTCTTTCCAGTGGCCGCATTATCATCGTCACAGGCCTGTTGCAATTCCCGTTAAGCGTGCTGGTGGGTTTCGCACTGGCGAAGCTGTTGGCCGGCCTGGGTGTGGCGATGCTGGGCGATGGTTTTGCACCCCTGTACATGGGGATCGTGCTGGCAGCCTCTTCAACCCTGCTGGTGGTGAAGCTTTTCCAGGAGTCCTTTGAACTGGATACAACGGCCGGACGGGTATCGCTTGGCCTGCTGATTTTTCAGGATATCTGGGCAATTGTCGTGATCGCCCTGCAGCCCAATTTTTCCAACCCGCAGATTGGCCCCATTCTCAGCGCATTTGTCGGCATCGCCCTGTTGGCCGCCGTGACAGCGACTGCAGCGCGCTATCTCCTGCCCGTGGTGTTCCGCTGGATCGCCACATCTCCCGAACTCATTCTGGTGGGCGCCGTGGGCTGGTGTTTTGGCATTGTCTTTCTCGGCGGCAGTCTGGATGCTTTCGCCGAGGCGCTGGTGGGCGTTTCGCCGCATATCTCAGTGGGGTCCGGGATGAGTGCGCTGATCGCCGGCGCCAGCATCGCCAGTCTTCCCTACAGCGGCGACGTTATCGGCAAGGTCGGCGTGGTCAAGGATTTTTTTGTCATCCTCTTTTTCGTCGGGCTGGGGATGGGCATTCCCATTCCGGATGGCCCGACCGTTCTGCTGCTGGCGCTGCTGTTCGTGTTGGCGGCAATCCTGGTGCGCTATGTAGTCTTTGTGCCGCTGCTCTACTTCAACGGCCTGGACCGTTGCAATGCAGTGGTATCATCCACGCGCCTTGCCCAGGTGTCGGAGTTTTCCCTGGTCATCGTCTATGCGGGACTGGGGCTCGGTCACGTGGACAAGTTATTCAACAGCGCCACGATTTTCGCCTTCGTGATAACAGCCCTTGTTACCCCGATCCTGTACCGCTATGCGGAGGATCTCTACATACAGATGCAGCCACTGCTGGATCGGCTGGGTCTCAAATCTCCGGACGGCGGAGAGGAGGAGCAAAGCGCTGACTACAGCCTCGCCGTGCTTGGTTTCCACAGGCTGGCCTCTTCACTGCTATACGAACTGAAGCAGCAAAATCCCGAACTCCTGGAGCACCTGCTGGTGGTCGACTTCAATGTCCATCTGCACAAGGAGATTGCGGCGCTGGGCCCCACCGTGCGCTACGGTGACCTGGCCAATGTGGAGACGCTTCACCATGCAGGGGTGGACAAGGCGCGCGTGGTGCTTGTGTCAGTGCAGGATGATGTGCTGAAGGGGACCAGCAATCTGAGGCTGGTGCGCGACATTCGTCACCTGAACCCCGGGGCCGTGATCATCGCCAACGCCATCGAACTGGTCGAAAGCGTGCGTCTCTACGACGCCGGCGCCGACTATGTCTACATGAGCCGGGTGGACAGCGCGCAGAAACTGCTCGAACCGATCACCTCGGCGCTGGACGGCTATCTCGACGACTATCGGGAGATGCGCGAAAACCTTGATGGGAAATGGCACGAGCGTGAGGAAATTATCCCCTGACCGACAAGGTCTGTTCACAGGGGTATGATGAGGGAGATGATGATTATGAGTACTGAATTCAGGTTGCCGGAGACTGGTCATTCAGGCGCTTCAAATCCAGACGCAAGCAGACATCGGCGTGGGAGTGATCCTGCTGGAGAGAAACACAGCGGAGCAGGGGCATGAAGGTGACATTTTATGGAGTTCGCGGATCCATCGCGGCTCCCGGCAGGCATACCGTCAAATATGGCGGCAACACCTCCTGCGTTCTTGTTGAGCCTGATAACGAGGTGGTACTGGTCCTGGACGCCGGTACCGGAATACGCGAACTTGGACAGCTCCTTGAGTCAGATAGCAGGGAAATCTATCTGCTTTTCAGCCATCACCACTGGGATCATATCCAGGGACTCCCTTTTTTCAAACCGATCTATCAGCAGGGGCGGAAAATCCGTCTGCTTACCAACCATATGGACAAGGGAGATGAAACGTCGGTGCTGGATCAGATGATCGATCCCCACTTCCCTGTGACCGGTGCGCAGCTGCTGGCTGGTATCGAGGTGCTTCAATTTGATGAGCAGGGTGTCGTCAGGATCGGGGAGACCAAGGTGTCGAGCATGCCGTTGAATCACCCCGGCGGGGGGAGCGCCTATCGTGTCGAGACGGAAAATGCCACACTTGCCTATATCACCGATAATGAGCTTTTTCCGCCGGGCGAAGTGAAAACCACCTATGCGCAGTGGGTCGAGTTCGTCCGCAATGTCGATTTGCTGATTCATGACGCCATGTATCTGGATGAGGAGCTGAGCCAGGTGCATGGGTGGGGGCACTCGTTGATTTCCCAGGCGTTACAGCTGGCGCTCGATGCAGAGGTCAAGCACATGGTGCTGTTTCATCATGACCCCTCGCGCACGGATTCACAGCTCGATGAAATACTGGCTGACAGCCGCGAGTGGATGGCTCTGCACACTGAGGAGACGGAGGTCTTTCTGGCGGCGGAGGGCGATGGTTATCAGCTTACCCGAACACAAGCCGAGAGGATCCCTGAATAAGCCCACGGGGTGGGGAAGTGCTTTCTTAATTCACACCGCGCATCTGCTCCCAGTCGACGACCGGGGGGTGGTGGATGATCTGTAGCACCGTGCCGTCAGGATCGTAGCAGTAGAAGCTGCGCGCGCCGTCGCGGTGGGTGCGGGGCCTGGAGCGGATTCTGACGCCATGGTCATGCAGAAATTCAAACCAGTTGTCGACATCCTCGGCATTTTTTTGCAGGAAGCCGATATGGTCGAGCCGCTGCGCGCACTCGTCCCGAGCATGGTCGGTGCACGCCTGGTGCAATGCCAGGTTGTCGCAGCCGCAAGTGAGATAGACATTCTGTGCATCGGGCCGCCACTCCACCTCCATGCCCATCAGGCCGGTGTAGAATTCGACACAGGCTTCGAGGTCACGGACGAACAGCGCCACATGGCGCATGCCGAAGCCCGTATCAGGACGCTTCACAGATTGATGATTTCGTAGTCATGGGTGATCCTGGCTGTCTTTTCCAGCATGAGCGAGGCGGAGCAGTATTTTTCAGCGCTGAGGGCGATGGCCCGCTGGACGTGTTTTTCACTCAGGTTGCTGCCCTTGATGACAAAGTGGGCATGGATGCTGGTAAAGACTTTTGGTACGCTGTCGGCGCGTTGTGCCTCTAACTGTACTTCACAGGAGGTGACGTCCTGGCGGCTCTTGCGCAGCATCATCATGACATCAAATTCGGTACAGCCCCCCATGCCCATCAGCAGCATCTCCATGGGACGCATGCCCAGATTGCGGCCGCCATGATCCGGCGAGCCATCCATGACGATGGCGTGTCCGCTGCCGGATTCACCCACCATCAGTGCGCCCTCCACCCATTTAACGCGTGCTTTCATTATTTCTCCTGGCGCCTTTATTGTTGATTGCCTGATAGATCACTATGCCGCATCCATCAAAGACGGTAAAATCCGCGCTTGTTTACAGTAGGCATTGTAGTCTATTACTAAAAAGTCGTGTCAGCGAACATTTTCGAGAAACATCTCTATGGCAACTTATGCAATTGGCGACATTCAGGGCTGTTATGACGACTTGCAGCGGCTGCTGGAGCGAATCCAGTTTGACCCGACCGCCGATCATCTGTGGTTCGTCGGGGACCTGGTCAATCGTGGACCGAAATCGACCCAGGTGCTGCGGTTTGTCAAGGGGCTGGGCGAGCGGGCAACCACTGTGCTGGGTAATCATGATCTGCATCTGCTGGCAGTCGCCATCGCCGGGCGCCGCCCGAAAGCCGGCAGCAGTCTTGCAGGGGTGTTGAATGCGCCGGACAGGGAGGAGCTGCTCGAGTGGCTGCGTTTACGTCCGCTGATGCATTTTGACCCGGCTCTTGGCTTCAGCATGATTCATGCAGGAGTGGCGCCGCAGTGGAGTCATTCCGAAGCGCTCGGCTATGCCGCTGAAGTGGAGTCGATGCTGCGCGACGATGCCCTCCACAGCCATTTTTTTGCCCATATGTATGGTGATCAGCCCGATCGATGGCGGGACGACCTGCAGGGTATGGATCGTTTGCGCTTTATTACGAACTGT
>JBDLII010000081.1:0-9992 GCA_039714995.1 Pseudomonadota bacterium | reverse complement strand
GACGGCAGTTGCATGGCAGCGTTTTTTTACAGACAAGGGATGGCGCCTCGGTGAGAAACTGCTGATTCCCGGGCTTGAAGGCAAGCCGTTGCTGTCGGACGGCCCCATGCCTGCACCTTCGGCGATGCTGATGGCGCTGTCTGACAACGGCAATCAGCAGAAGCGGCAGGCATTGGAGATGAGCGTCGAGAGGATTTCGGCGAACCCATTCTGGAATGCCGGGCATCTGTGGCAGCTGTATAGGGAAACGATGATTACTTCGACACGAAGCGTCATTTCGAGCGAAGCGAAGTAATCTCATATCGATATATCAATGGGGCGAGATTGCTTCGTCGCTAAGCTCCTCGCAATGACGAATAAATCATACATTTCATAGAGAAACTGTCACTTATGAATAGACTCACTGACCACGAGATCGAGCAGCAGTTGAAAAAACTGCACCAGCAGTGGCAGCTTGTCGAAGGCAAGCTGCATCGTGTTTTTCTGTTTTCCGATTTTGTCGAAGCCTTTGGTTTTATGACCCGGGCTGCATTGTTGGCGGAGAAGATGAATCACCACCCGGAGTGGAGCAACGTCTACCGCAGGGTTGAAGTTGATTTGATGACGCATGAGGCTGGTGGAATTACACAAAAAGATATTGAACTGGCGCAGGCGATGGATAAAATTGGTATCCAGCAATGAATCTGCCGTGTAAACAACAACGCGCAGTCAGGATCGGTTAGAGCGATGAAAGCAGCTGTCTACCCCGGAACTTTCGATCCCATCACCCTTGGGCATGGCGATATCGTGCGCCGTGCAGCAGCGTTGTTCGACAGGGTCATCGTCGCCGTTGCAGCGAATAGCGTGAAAGAGCCGGCCTGGCCGGTCGATGAACGCGTCTCCATGGCGCAGCAGGTGTTGGCGGAGTTTCACAACGTCGAAGTCAAACCCTTTGAATCCCTGCTGGTCAGCTTTGTGCAACAGAACAGGGCCGGCGTGATTCTGCGCGGGCTGCGGGCGGTTTCTGACTTTGAATATGAGTTCCAGCTTGCCGGAATGAACCGCCATCTGGCGCCGGAAATCGAGACGCTCTTTTTGACGCCGGCCGAGCAATACACCTTCATCTCCTCCAGTCTGGTCAGGGAGGTGGCCAGTCATGGTGGTGATGTCTCGGAATTTGTGCATCCGATAGTGAAAAAAGAGCTGCTAACAAGATATAATAAGTAAATTATTGAACATGTGAAAAATTCCCCAGGAGTGACATTTAATGGCTCTAATCATTACCGATGAGTGCATCAACTGCGATGTGTGTGAACCCGAGTGCCCGAATGGCGCCATCTACCAGGGAGAGGAGATCTACGAGATTGATCCTGATCTCTGTACCGAGTGTGTCGGACACTACGAAGAGTCCCAGTGCGTCGAGGTTTGCCCGGTTGACTGTATCCCGGTCGATCCAGATCATGTTGAGACCCAGGAGGAGCTGATGGCGAAATATGAGAGGATTACCGCCGAAGGTTAATCCAGGATTCCACAGGCGTCAGCTCAGGTGTAGGGCGCAATAAGCGAAGCGCATTGCGCCGCATGAGTGCCTGCCAAGGTCTTTCGGTGCAATGCGCTTCGCTTATTGCACCCTACGACTGATTGAAGCACCACGTGTCAACGCTGGCACTTTGCACAGAAGTAGCTGCTGCGCTGACCGATAGTCAGAGCCCTGATGACTGAACCGCAGGCGGGGCAGGGCTCCCCCTCCCTGCCATAGACTTGCAGCTGTTGAGCGAAATATCCGGGACGACCATCCTGCCGTTGAAAATCCCGCAGCGTCGTGCCACCCTGCCTGATTGCATCATTGAGCACGCTGCGAATTGCCGTGACCAGTCGCGCATACCTTTGTGCCGAGATGCGGCCTGCTGCACGCGTGGGACGAATGCCGGCTCGAAACAGTGCTTCGCTGGCGTAGATATTGCCAACTCCGGCGACGATATTGGCATTCATGATGAATTGTTTGATCGCGACCCTGCGCTTGCGGCTTTTCCGGTACAGGTAAGGGGCGTTGAAGTCATCGCCCAACGGCTCGGGGCCGAGTTGTGAGAGCAATGGATGCTGCGCAGGCGGAGTCTCCATCCACACCACCATGCCAAAACGGCGGGGGTCGCGCAGTCTCAGCACGACGCTGCCAAACACGATATCAACATGATCATGCCTTTGGGGCGGCGTGTCTGCAGCGACGGTGCGCAGGCTGCCGGACATGCCCAGGTGCAGCAGCAGATGCCCGCGGTCCATCCGCAAGAGTAAATACTTTGCACGGCGGCTGACGGCCTGTACCCTTTGCCCGTGGAGAATCCGCGGCAGCTCTTTGCTGACCGGCTGCCGCAGGCGGTGTTCACGCACAATGACGTCTGAAACAACCTCTCCATTCACAAATGGGGCGATGCCCCGGCAGGTTGTTTCAACTTCCGGCAGTTCTGGCATGTTCTCGGCGGGTGGAATCGAAATGGGCATGCTACACAAAGATGGAGATCGATGTGCAACTATCCGAGCCTGTTCTGGGTGTCGATACCGGCGGAACCTTTACCGATTTTGTGCTGTTCGACGGCGAGTCGCTGCGCATGCACAAGGTGTTATCGACGCCGCATGCGCCTGACGAGGCGATTCTGCAGGGCATCAGGGAGATGGGGCTCGACCGGTTGCAGCGACGCTTTCGCCTGGTGCATGGCTCGACAGTCGCGACCAATGCCGTCCTGGAAGGCAAGGGCGTTCCGACGCTCTATATCACCAACAGGGGGTTCGGGGATCTGCTGACGATTGGGCGGCAGGCGCGCCAGGAGCTCTATAATCTTACGCCACCCCGCATCGATCCACCGCTCGCCAAAGCCTGGTGTCACGAAACGGGCGGGCGGCTGTCGCCGTCCGGAGATGTACTGCAGGTGCTGAGTGAAGCCGACCTCGAGGCGATAGGAGGGGCCGTCGACAGGCTGCAGCCTGAGTCTATTGCCGTCAATCTACTGTTCTCGTGGGTGGATGACCGTTTTGAGCGGCAGATACGATCTCTCCTGCCTGATCACCTCTTTATTTCGTTGTCAAGCGAAGTGTTGCCGGAAATCCGTGAATATGAACGCGGCATCGCCACCTGGCTGAATGCCTGGGTCGGTCCGCTGGTCGATGGCTATGTCAAGCGCCTCGAGCAGCAGCTGCCACGGTCGGCTCTCTCCATCATGCAGAGTTCCGGCGATACCATCGAGGCTTCCCAGGCAGGCAGCCAGGCTGTGCGCATGCTGCTTTCGGGACCGGCCGGCGGCCTTGTCGGCGCCAGCTACCTGGGGCGCCATGCCGGCAGAAGCCGGCTGCTGACATTTGATATGGGCGGCACCTCGACGGATGTTGCACTGATCGATGGCGAACCCCGGCTGACCAATGAAGGCCGCATCGCACACTGGCCGGTTGCTGTCTCGATGGTGGATATGCATACCATCGGCGCCGGCGGCGGTTCAATCGCCTGGCTCGATGCCGGAGGGATGCTGCAGGTCGGCCCGCAATCCGCAGGCGCCGACCCGGGTCCGGCCTGCTACGGCAGGGGCGGCTCATCTGTGACTGTGACGGATGCCAACCTGGTGCTGGGGCGTCTACGCGCCGATGCCTTCCTCGGCGGACGCATGCGGCTTGACAGCGGTGCGGCGCATGGCGCCATGCGGCAGTTGGCGGAGTCGATGCAGTGCACGCCTGAAGAGGCAGCCCGGGGTGTCATCACGGTTGCCAATGAACAGATGGTGCAGGCGCTGCGCAAGATCTCGATCGAACGGGGTACCGATCCGAAAGCCTACACGCTGGTCAGCTTTGGCGGCGCCGGCGGATTGCATGTGTGCGCCCTGGCAGAGTTGCTGGGCGTCAGCGAGGCAATGGTTCCCGACAAAGCAGGCGTGTTGTCGGCGCTGGGGATGCTGACGACACGGCCGGGCAGACAGCTTTCCCGCACCTGGCAGGGGGAGCTGCTGCAGCGGGAGGATACGCATATCGCCGAGGCCTTTCAGCAACTCTCCACGGAAGCTGTAGCGTCGCTGCTGGAAGAGGGCGTTCCGGTTGAGCAACTCGAGTTCGAGCACTCGCTGGACCTGCGCTACAAGGGGCAGTCCTACACACTGAATATAGGCTGGAGCGATGTCCAGGGCAGCGCAGCGGAATTTCACCGGGCCCACCAGTCGAGATACGGGCACCGCCTCGATGTGCCGGTCGAGATGCTCAACCTGCGTCTGCGCGTGCGCGGCAGGGCCCATGATGTCGTGCTTGGCAAGGGGGCTGTTGAGAAGGCGGCTGCGCCTGTGGAGAGAGTCAGGGTTGCCGGTGAAGCGAAGGATGTCCCGGTCTATCAGCGTGACGAGCTGGCAGTCGGTCAACAACTGTCCGGGCCTGCGATCGTTGTGGAAACGGTTTCAACCACCTGGATAGCGGCCGGCTGGAACTGTACTGTCGATGCCGGAATGAACTTGCTGCTGGAGATGGGCTCTACCTGAGCAGTCTCGCATGCTATTCCATGCTATTCACATGCTATTCGGTATTCAGGGGACAGTATACCTATTTCCTGGTTGCTGGCTTGCGGCCGGGTCTGTTGGGAGCCAGCTCTTTGCCGGTAATAATTTCCAGCTTGCGTACAAAATCGGCACAGCCCAATGGTCTTCCCGTTCTGTTGTGCAGGTTGATCAAGTTTTCATCATCGCTCTTGACTGCATCTGAGAGATAGTCGTACCACCTGTCAATGCGATCCAACATTGGTTTCACCCGAACCAATTTATCGTCTTTTCCCTTGAGATGTGCACGGGCGCTAGACCATTTCCAGTCTTCCGGGTGAACGCATAGCCTCGCAACAACTGGATTTCTTTCTACGTAACGAACGGTGGATAACAGATAGTCCTCATCCATGGTGAATGAATGAAAGCGCTCCTGCCACAAATGTCCACGCCATCCCTCACGAAAATTGATATGCCGAGTATAACGCCGGTGAGCTTCTCCCAGCGCTGCCCGCAAGCCATCTTCTTCACCTGGCACCATCACCAGATGGACATGGTTGGGCATCAGGCAATAAGCCCAAACCTCGGTTCCCGATTGCGTTGAGAACTCAGACATGAGGTCAATGTAGTAGCGATAGTCATCTTCACAGAAGAACGTCTTCTGCCGTCGATTACCTCGCTGGGTTACATGATGCGGATAATTTGGAACCACTATGCGCGCCATCCTGGCCATCGTTTACCTCCTTGTGAAACTGCTTGGCGGTAGTATATTTGCAAATAGGTATGCTGTCTTCGGAATTGGAGGAGTTGTAATAAGTATACTGTCCTCGGAATTCCGTCCGGTAGGCGGAAAGCAGCCAGCAGCTGGTCCTGGTGGTCATGTCAGGCTTGCTGCACCTGTGCGGCACTGCTGTCCGGTTGTTCCGTAGTTGCATGATCACGCGCTAATAGCAGATAGACGGCGGGCACCACGAACAGCGTGAAGAGGGTGCCGATGCCGAGGCCGGAAGCGATGGTCAGGCCGATATGGAAGCGGCTGACGGCCCCCGGGCCGCTGGCGCTCAGCAGCGGCGCCATGGCGACGATCATCGATACCGTGGTCATCAGGATCGGCCGCAGGCGTATCATGGCCGCCTGTTCGATGGCCTCGCGCTTGCCGAGCTGCTCCCTGATCTGCAGCTGGTTGGCAAACTCGACGATCAGGATGCCGTTCTTGGCGATCAGGCCGATCAGCGTGATCAGGCCGACCTGGGTGTAGATGTTGATGGTGGCGAAATCCAGCGTGATGAACGCCAGTGCGCCGGCGATCGACATCGGCACCGACACCAGGATGATCAGCGGGTCGCGCCAGCTCTCGAACTGCGCGGCCAGCACCAGGTAGATCACCAGGATGGAGAGAAAGAAGGTGATCACCAGCGCGCTGCCCTGCCGGGCATACTGGCGCGAGCCGCCGGAGTAATCCCAGCCGAAGCCGCGCGGAAAGATCTCCTGCGCCACCCCTTCGAGATACTCCAGTGCGTCGCCGAGCGGTACCCCCGGGGCCATCACGCCCTGCACCGTCAGCGAGTTGAGCTGCTGAAACTGGGTGCGCTGGTTGGGTTCGACATGCTCCTCGAGGTGGATGAAGGCATCCAGTGACACAAGCGGCATGGCGGTTGTATCGTCATCGGAACTGGAGGCGGCAGTTGCCGGGGTGATCAATTCACTGGAGCCGGGGCGGATGTAGTACTCCTTGAGCCGTCCGGGATCCAGCCTGAATTCGCGCTCCACCTGCGGGATGACCTTGTAGCTGCGTCCCTCCAGGCTGAAGCGGTTGATGTCATTGCCGCCCAGCAGCGTGGCGAGGTTGCGGCCGATGTCGCGCATGCTGATGCCGAGATCGCCGGCGCGGTCCCGATCGATGACCAGCGTGGTGCGCGGACGGCTGTATTGCAGCTCCTTCATCAGGAATTTGAAATGGCCGCTGCCCATGGCGCGGCCGATCAGCGTGTCAGCGAGCGTATCCAGCTCCTGGTAGCTGCGGTCGCTGGTGATGACGAACTGCACCGGCAGGCCGCCGCCCGATCCAGGCAGGCTGGGCCGCGGAAACACCGCAGTCTGGAAGCCGGCGATCTGCTGCAACTTGTCCTGCAGCTCCGGCTGTACCTCCATCTGCGAGCGTGGCCGCAGCGAGGGCTGTTCCATCTTGAAACCGCCGAAGGTTGTCGAGGGCGTGCCGCGTCCCAGCAGAAAAAAGCTCTCGTGGTACTCGGGAATGGATTCAAAGGCTGTGACGATTTCACGCGTATAGGCCTCGTTGTATTCGATGGTCGCCGTCTGCGGGCCGGTGGCCTGGAAGAAGAGGATGCTCTGGTCCTCCACCGGCGCCAGCTCGCTCTTGCTGGTGACGAACATGAAGAAGATCGACAGCAGCACCGCGCAGGCGAACAGCAGCGTCGCCGGCAGGGAGTTGAGGCTGGTGTGCAGCAGCGAGCGGTAGGAGCCGGCCAGCCTGCCGAACCCCCGCTCGACCCACTGCTCGAAGCGTCCCTGCCTGCCGTGCGGCTTGAGTACCTTCGACGACAGCATCGGCGACAGTGTCAGCGCCACGATACCGGAGATCAGTACCGCGCCGGCGAGTGCGAAGGCGAACTCGGTGAAGAGCGTGCCGACCAGGCCGCCCATGAAGCCGATCGGCAGATAGACGGCGATCAGCGTGGTCGTCATGGCGATCACCGGCAGCGCCAGCTCGCGTGCGCCGATCAGTGCCGCGGTGAAGCGCGGCTTGCCCATCTCGACATGCCGATGCACGTTCTCGACCACGATGATGGCGTCATCCACCACCAGGCCGATGGCAAGCACCATGGCGAGCAGCGTCAGCAGGTTGATCGAGAAGCCCATCAGCAGCATCAGGAAGGCGGCGCCGACCAGTGACAACGGCACAGCCACCGCCGGTACCAGGGCCGCCCTGGCCGAACCCAGCGACAGGTAGACCACCAGCAGCACGATGCCGACCGCCTCCAGCAGCGTCGTGAACACCTCCCTGATGGAGTCTTCGATAAAGACGCTGGCATCGTAGGGTATGTGCCCCTCCAGCCCTGCGGGCAACTGCCGGCGGATCTCCGGCATCAGCTCACGAACGGCCTGGGCCACCGTCAGCGGGTTGACGCCGGGCGCCTGTTCGACACCGACGAAGATAGCCGGCTTGCCTTTGTACCAGTTGGTCGAATCATAATCTTCTGCGCCCAGCTCTATCGTGGCGATATCAGAGAGTCTGACCAGTGCGCTGCTGGATGAGCGCACCACCAGTTTGCGGAAATCCTCCTCGTCGGCAAGGTCGGTGGTCGCCGTCAGGTTGATTGTCGTATAGGCGCCCTTGGCCTGGCCGACGCCGGCCAGGTAGTTGTTGGCGCGCAGCACCTCGCGGACGTCGGTGGCGGCGACGCCCAGCGCGGCCATGCGGCGGGGATCCAGCCAGATGCGCATGGCGAAGGTCTTGTTGCCGATCAGCTCGGCCCTGGCGACGCCGGGCACCGCCTGCAGCTGCGGCTGCACCACGCGCAGCAGGTAATCGGTAATCTGCGAGGGCAGCATGCTGTCGCTGTAAAAGGCCAGGTACATCAGTGCGGTGCGGTCGCCGGTGGTGGCGTCGATGACCGGGCTGTCCGCCTCGTCGGGCAGCAGGTTGCGCTGGCTGGCGACCTTGGCCTGGATTTCCGCCACCGCGGCATTGGAGTCGTAGTTGAGCTCCATGTGGGCCTCGATGGTCGAGGTCCCCTGGGTCGAGCGGGCGAACAGGTAGTCGATGCCGTTGGCTTCCGCAATAGCCTGCTGCAGCGGCGTGGTGATGAAGCCCTTGACCAGATCGCTGCTGGCACCGGGGTAGGGGGTTGTCACAGTCACGACAGTATTGCGCGTCTCGGGGTACTGGCGCACCTCCAGCGAGGCGATCGCGCGCAGGCCGACCAGCAGGATCATCAGGCTGATGACGCTGGCCAGGACCGGGCGTTTGACGAAGATGTCGGTAAACTTCATCCGCCGTGCGTCCGGTCATCGAGTTGCACGCTGTTGTCGATCTTCACCTGCTGGCCGTTGCGCAGTTTCTGGTGGCCGGCGGCAACGACGTTGTCACCGGCGCCGAGTCCCTCGATGATCTCGACGCGGCCGTTGCGCACCTCGCCACTCTTTATCTGCCGCCGCTCGACCCGGCTGCCGTCGTTCTCCGTGGTGATGAGGAACACCGACTCGCCATAGGGGTTGTAGGTCAGGGCGGTGCGCGGCAGCGTCAGGATATTTTTCCGCAGCGGCAGCGCTGTCCTGACCTCGGTGAACATGCCGTGGCGCAGCAGCTGCTCCGGGTTGTCCAGCGTCGCCCGCGCCCGCAGCGTGCGCGTGCCGGCTTCGATCCCCGGCTCGATGGCGGTGATCCTGCCCTCGAACTCCCTGTCGGGATAGGCCTGCACGTTGACCAGCACCTTCTGGCCGCTCCTGACGAGGTCGAAGTGGCGTTCGGGAAGGGCGAAATCGACATACACGGGGTCAAGCGCCTGCAGCGACACGATGCGCTTTCCCGGCGACAGGTACTGTCCGAGGTTGACATCGCTGATACCCAGCCGGCCGCTGAATGGCGCGCGAATGCTCTTTTTGGCAACCACTGCGCGCTTGGAGTCGAGCGTCGCCTCGGCGATATCCAGCTCGGCCTGCAGGCGGTCATACTCTGACTGGGAGACAGTGTTGTCCTTGACCAGCTTGGCATTGCGGTCGAACTGCAGTTTGGCCAGTTCACCCTTCGCTATCAGTCCCGCCAGTTCGGCCCTGGCGACGCTGTCATCGAGCTGCAGTATCACCTCGCCCGCTTCGACGCTCTGGCCCGACTCGAAGAGGATCTTCTCGACCTGGCCGGCGACCTCGGTGGTGATATAGACATTCTGTGTCGCCACCACGCTGCCGACGGCGGCAAGGTAGGGTTCCCAGCTCTCCACCATCACCTCCGCCGATGCGACTGTGGCGGGCGGAGGCGGCTGGGATTTCAGCGCCGCGTCTTTTCCGGCCATATGGTGCTTCCAGCCGAAAATCCCGCCGAACATCAGCGCCAGCAGCACGATCACCATGACAAGACGTTTGATCATTTGATTGATACTCTTATAGGCGTGCTGTAGGTAACTTGTAACTGATCTTAATAACTCCGTACAGGAGTGCTTGAGATTCGTAGGGGGGATAAGGCGTTTTTTTGCCGCATCCACCATGGTTCCGCCACATTGGTGGATGCGCTGTCGCTTATCCCCCCTACGGACCGAGTGACAATACTGTCATTCGGGGACGAGTCAATACCTCCCTTTACGTCCCATGGTGACCCGCTCATGTCCTGCAATGTCGATGAAAGTCTCTATTTCGCCGAATGTTGCCGCATGCATCAGTTTTCGCACGGCGCTACCTTGATTATAGCCGTGTTCCAGCAGCAGGCAGCCTCCGGGTTTGAGGTAATCCTTAGCCTTTGCAACGATCTGGCGGATTGCGTCAAGTCCATCGCTCCCG
>JBDLII010000080.1:0-9993 GCA_039714995.1 Pseudomonadota bacterium | reverse complement strand
CAGCAGGAGGCAGCGCCCCCCGAATCCGGGGAGCAGCAGTGAGCGACCGCCGGTGGATGGCGCGCGCACTGCAGCTGGCGGAGCGCGGCCTCTATACGACCGACCCCAACCCCCGGGTCGGCTGCGTGCTGGTCAGGGACAACAAAATCGTTGGCGAAGGCTGGCATCGACGCGCCGGCCTGCCCCATGCCGAAAAGGTCGCATTGGCAAATGCCGGGGACAATGCAGGGGGCAGCACCGCCTATGTCACGCTGGAGCCCTGCTGCCACCATGGCCGCACGCCGCCATGCAGCGATGCGCTGATCGCAGCCGGTGTCGCCAGGGTCGTCGTCGCCATGCGGGACCCCAACACGCTGGTTGCCGGCAAAGGGCTGGAGCAGCTGCGCGCGGCGGGCATCCTGGTGGAAAACGGTCTGCTAGAAATGGAGGCCCGTGCGTTGAATCCCGGCTTTGTCCAGCGCATGAGCGCCGGCAGGCCCTATGTGCGCTGCAAACTGGCGATGAGCCTCGATGGACGCACGGCGATGGCCAGTGGTGAAAGCCGCTGGATCAGCGGTGATGCCTCCAGAGCTGATGTGCACCGATTGCGGGCGCACAGTTCGGCAATTGTGACCGGCATCGGCACCGTGCTGGCGGATGATCCCTCCATGACAGTGCGGCTGCAGGCCGAGCAGCTGGCAGGCGTCGAGGATGCTGCCGACATCCGCCAGCCGCTGCGGGTTGTCGTTGACTCATCGCTGCAGACTCCGATCGATGCGAACATACTGCGGTCCCGCTCATCGCGGAAAACAGTGATCGTGACGACGAGTGACGATGGCCAGCGCCGGGATGCGCTGCTGCAGGCCGGTGCGGAACTGCTGACACAGACTGGAGCAGAGCGGGTTTCTCTCAAGCTGCTGTGTGAGCAGCTGGCGCAGCGGGAGATCAACGAGCTGCTGATCGAGGCGGGACCGACGCTGGCCGGCGCCGCACTGCAGGCCGGCATCATCGATGAGCTGGTGATCTACATGGCGCCGCACTTGATGGGGGATGGTGCGCGCGGCCTGTTCAAGCTGCCGGGACTGGAGCGGATGGCGCAGCGGATTCCACTGCGTATCAAGGATGTACGCCAGATTGGCGAGGATTTCAGATTGATACTTACCCCGGAGAGCGATTGAGATGTTTACAGGCATTATCCAGGCACAGGGAACCATTGCAGCCATGCAGCCCCGCAGCGGCGACATGCGTCTGCAGATCAACAGCGGCAGGCTCGATCTCTCCGACGTGTCTCTGGGCGACAGTATTGCGGTCAATGGCGTCTGCCTGACGGCGGTGGAGCTTCAGGATGACGGCTTTGCCGCCGACGTCTCCAACGAGACCCTGGCGCTGACCTCGCTGGGCGGGTTGAAAACGGGCAGCCAGGTCAACCTGGAAAAGGCGCTGACGCTGGCGACGCGCCTGGGCGGACACCTGGTCAGTGGTCATGTCGACGGCGTCGGCACAGTGATCAGCCGCAGTGATGACGGCAGATCGGTGCGCTTCGTCATCGAGGCGCCGGCGGTGCTGGCGCGCTATATTGCGCACAAGGGCTCGATCTGCGTCGATGGCACCAGCCTGACGGTCAATGCTGTCGACGGCGCCAGATTCGATCTGAATATCGTGCCGCATACGCTCAGCGAGACGATCATGGGGAGCTACCAGGCAGGCAGTGAAGTCAACCTCGAGGTGGACCTGATCGCCAGGTACCTTGAGCGCCTGGTGCTGGGCGACAAGGCGGCAATCCCCGGCGAAAAGGTCGAGATCGACGAGGCGCTGCTGAAAAAAACCGGCTTTATTGTGTAGAATCCCCCTCACCCCAGCCCTCTCCCGGGGGGAGAGAGTACCTCCTGCGCATCGAGAGTGATAGAATCGATGCATCTCCGTGATGCAACAAGAGGCAACAGATGGCCGGACACAGTAAATGGGCCAATATCAAGCACAAGAAAGCCGCGAATGACAAGAAGCGCGGCAAGATCTGGACCAAGGTGATTCGTGAGATCACTGTGGCGGCGCGCGCCGGTGGCGGTGATATCGACAGCAATCCGCGTCTGCGCCTGGCTATCGACAAGGCAAAAAGCACCAACATGCCCAAGGACACCATCGACCGGGCAGTGAAAAAGGGGGCCGGCGGTGACGATGACGGCAATTACGAGGAGATTCGCTACGAGGGCTACGGCCCCGGCGGCGCTGCCGTTATCGCCGACTGCATGACCGACAACCGCAACCGCACCGCCTCCGAGGTGCGCCATGCCTTTACCAAGCACGGCGGTAACCTGGGTACCGCAGGCTCGGTTGCCTATCTCTTCAGTAAGCAGGGTGTCATCAGTTTTGATGTCGAAGCGGACGAAGACGCTATCATGGAGGCGGCGCTGGAGGCCGGCGCCGAGGATGTCGTCACCAATGATGACGGCTCTGTCGACGTGCTGACCACTCCGGAAGATTTTGAAGGCGTGCGTGATGCATTGCGGGCGGGCGACCTGGAGCCCATGCATGCCGAGGTGACGTTCAGCGCCTCGACCGAGGCGCCACTCGATGGCAAGGATGCGGAGAAGATGCTCAAAATGATCGACCTGCTGGAGGACCTGGATGATGTCCAGGAGGTCTACAGCAATGCTGATATTCCCCAGGAAGTCATGGATTCCCTCGGCTGATGCGGCGCATCATCGGCATCGATCCAGGATCAAGATATACCGGTTTTGGCGTTATCGACTCCGATGGTCGCAACAGCGAGCATGTCGTCAGCGGCCGCATCCGTACCGGCAAGGAGGAGTTTACGACACGCCTGGGCATGATCCACCGGGGCATCGCTGAGATCATCACCGAGTACCGTCCATTGGAAGCTGCCGTCGAGCAGGTCTTCATGGCGCGCAATCCCAATTCCGCGCTGAAGTTGGGGCAGGCCAGGGGTGCGGCGATCAGTGCACTGGTTGTCGCCGGCTTGTCAGTGGCTGAATATACTCCACGCCTGGTCAAGCAGGCCGTGGTCGGAACCGGCACCGCGGAGAAGGGCCAGGTTGGCCACATGGTCAGGGTGATGCTGAATATCAGTGAGCCGCTCAGTGAAGACCAGGGAGACGCCCTGGCTGTAGCGCTCTGTCATGCCCACATGTCGGAGACGACGCAGCGGCTGAAGCAGGGGGCCAGCTGGTGATCGGACGTCTGCGCGGTGAGATCGTGCTGAAGCAGCCGCCCTTTCTGCTGCTGGATGTGAATGGCGTCGGCTACGAGATCGAAGCGCCGATGTCCACCTTCTACGAACTGCCCGCGATCGGTGAGCAGATCATTCTCTATACCCACCTGATGGTCAGGGATGACGCCCATGTGCTCTATGCCTTCTACCAGGAGCAGGAGCGCACGCTGTTCCGCACCCTGCTGAAGATCAGCGGCGTCGGCGGCAAGATGGCGCTGGCGATACTCTCCGGTATGAGCGCCGCTGAGTTTTCCCGCTGCATTCAAGGCGAGGATGTCACCGCGCTGGTGCGCATCCCGGGCGTCGGCAGGAAGACCGCGCAGCGCCTGATCATCGAGGTGAAAGACAAGCTGGAGGATACCGGAGCGCCACTGACCTCGGCGGCATCTTCGGCAGCTGCAGTGACGGAGTCTCCAACGAGCGAAGCGGTCAGTGCGCTGGTGGCCCTGGGCTACAAGCCTGCCGAGGCAGGCAGGATGGTCAAGGCGGTCGAAGCCGAAGGGCTCAGCAGTGAAGAGCTGATCCGCGCCGCCCTGCAGTCGTTGATCCGCAAATAGGGTGCAGAAGCGGAATGCTGTCATTGCGAGCGCAGCGAAGCAATCTCAGCGGATTGCCGCGTCGGCTGGGCCTCCTCGCAATGACAGTCGTAGGGGGGATAAGCGACAGCGCATCCACCATGAACACTATAAAAAAATCTGTGTGCATCTGTGTTCATCTGTGGTTTAAAGAAAAGAAAGATTCATGAGATTGACCAGGATATTATCTGTATATGTCTGAGATTGAACGACTGATCAGTCCGCGGGAGGGTGGCGAGGATGCGGCCGTCGATCGTGCCATACGTCCGAAAAGGCTGCAGGAGTATATCGGCCAGCCGGTGGTGCGCGAGCAGATGGATATCTTTATCCAGGCCGCCAACGGGCGCTCCGAGGCGCTGGACCATGTGCTGATCTTCGGCCCTCCCGGCCTCGGCAAGACCACGCTGGCGCATATCATCGCCCACGAGATGCAGGCCAGCCTGCGACAGACTTCCGGGCCGGTGCTGGAGAAAGCGGGAGACCTGGCTGCGCTGCTGACCAATCTCGAGCCCCATGATGTGCTCTTTATCGACGAGATTCACCGTCTCAGCCCGGTGGTTGAGGAGGTGCTCTATCCGGCGATGGAGGATTACCAGATCGACATCATGATCGGTGAAGGCCCGGCGGCGCGCTCCATCAAGCTCGATCTGCCTCCCTTCACGCTGGTGGGAGCAACCACCAGGGCGGGGCTGCTCACCTCGCCGCTGCGCGACCGTTTCGGCATCGTGCAGCGGCTCGAATTCTACTCGGCGGAGGATTTGACACACATCGTGCAGCGCTCCGCCGGGATTCTCAATCTGAGCCTGGACAAGCCCGGCGCGCACGAGATCGCCAGGCGCTCACGCGGCACGCCGCGCATTGCCAACCGTCTGCTGCGGCGGGTGCGCGACTATGCCGATATCAGGGCCAATGGCAGGATCGATGCCGAGGTGGCAGACCAGGCGCTGGGCATGCTCAATGTCGACAAGAACGGCTTCGACCACATGGACAGGCGCCTGCTGTCGGCCATCATCGAGAAATTTGAAGGCGGTCCGGTCGGCGTCGACTCTCTCGCCGCGGCGATCGGCGAAGAGCGCGGCACCATCGAGGATGTGCTCGAGCCCTACCTGATTCAGCAGGGCTTTCTGATGCGCTCGCCGCGCGGCCGCATGGCGACAAATGCGGCATGGCGCTACCTGGGGTTGAAAAAACCGCAACAGGCGGATGCATCCGGGGATCTCTTCTCCGAATAAATCCCTCTCTTTTTTAACCACAGATGAACACAGATAAACACAGATTAAGTATCATCTCAATAACCCCGTGCAAGTTAACACCCGTAGGATGCGGTTCGTTTCTCACCGGCATCCTACAAGTTCACCCCATTTATACAGACTTATTGAGAACCCGACCCGGATGAATGAAAGAAAAATATCTGTGTGCATCTGTGTTCATCTGTGGTTAATTTCAATACCCGTTTCCCTGTCGCAGTGTTTATTTTTACACACTTCAATCTTGCGCAGATAACTCGACTTCATCGCCTGCTCGAATGCATCATTCGAGGTATACTCCCGGCCGAAAACCGGTTTCCACAAGCGTTGGTTTTCCATGCAGAGATAGAAGAACACCTGCTCCCGCCACGCTGGCGGGAAACTCCTGTAGGCGTGTGAAAACATCTCCAGCTTGATGTTTTCCGGGTAGGAGAGCTTGCCGTCGGCTTCGACCAGCGGCATTTTGAGAATCTGGCTGCTGAAGCCTTGTTGACGAATCTTCTTGATGACCGGTTTGATGAAAGTCAGGGTTCCCAATGAGATCATCGCCACCTGCTGCGGCATGAAGTCATGCTGGATTTGCCTGAATATCGCGGCATACTCCTCCCGCCACTGCCGGTAGTGAATCATCGGGTGAAAATGAAAGCCGATGACGGCGCCCTTGTCGGCCATGCGGCGGGCTGCTTCGAGGCGCTTTTGCAGTGAGGCCGCGCCATGCTCCTCGTTGTCGATGATTCGCTGCGGGTTCAGCGACCAGGTGCAGATCAGGTTGGGCGGCAGTTCGCTCTTCAGCAGGTGGGAGATATTGGCCGATTTGGTCTTCAGCTCCAGGATGACATTGGGATGCTCATGGCAGAATTCGAGCAGGGCGTCCAGTACGCCGTTGCTGTTGCCCCACATCAGCGAGTCGGAGGATTGCCCGGTGCCGATGTGATAGATGCGTTCGGGATCGATCGGGAGCTGTTTGAGTTTTTCGCCGAAGTGGCTGTCGAAAGAGACCGCGTTGCCTGTAAAGAACGTCTGGATGCTGCAGTAGGAGCAGCCATAGCCGCAGTTGTCGACGGCATCCAGCGTCAGCAGGTTGCAGCAGCGGGTTTTTGGTGAGGCGACGGGGCAAAAACCCAGCCCCAGCTGCTCCTTTCGGGTCACACTGACCTCGGCCTTGAGAGGCAGCTGCAGCCTCTCTTTGACGGCCGGGTAATGGTTTGGCTGCTGCAACAGCTGCTCCCGCTGCCGATCGAGACGCCGGAACAGCGCTTTTTTCCGTTGTCTGGCGTTATCCTGTAATGACGTCAGGGAGGGCCACAGCTCATCTATCTGTTCACCATCCCACATCTGCAGGTCGTTGGCGAATTCTGTGACCAGACGCAGCTCCTGCAGCGTAAAGCGATAGCGGCAGGCTTGGTCGCGCACGAACGATTGTGTCGCGGGGTTCAGCCCGGAATAAAGCGTCTGTGGCGCTATGCGCTCGAATTTCTGCAGGTAGAGGTCCTTGTCGCTCATGGAGTATCAATCTTCAGTGAAGCCATTCATGGAAACCACGGAACACACAGAATACACGGAAAAGGAGTGGCTTCTCAATCAATCCATGTATTGCCTGAGTCTGTGCAGGAAGCAGGGTTGGGATTTGCCTTTCGGGGCTGTCTAAAACAGGGACGTTTTAGCAGAGCGTACAGGGATGTATTCACGCGTCCCTGAAAGGCAGGTCCCGGCCCTGCGCAGTGTCCAAAAAAGCACCGGTTGAGAACCACTAAAATCCAACCCTGACAGCCGTTTTGGGTTAAGATATGCGGCTGAATTATTGTTGGTAATATCATGGCCAAATTTCTATCCAAAATTTTCGGCAGCCGCAACGAGCGGCTGGTCAAGCGCATGCGCAGGGAGATCGAGGGCATCAGCCGCCTGGAGCCCGAGTTTGAAGCGCTCTCCGACGATGAACTGAAGGCGAAAACGGTCGAGTTCCGCCAGCGTCTGGAGCAGGGAGAGTCTCTGGATGACCTGCTGCCGGAAGCCTTTGCCACCGTGCGCGAAGGCAGCCGCCGGGTGCTCGAGATGCGCCACTTCGATGTCCAGCTGATCGGCGGCATGGTGCTGCACCAGGGCAAGATCGCCGAGATGCGCACCGGTGAAGGCAAGACGCTGGTCGCGACCCTGGCCGCCTATCTCAATGCACTGCCGGGCAAGGGGGTGCATGTCATTACCGTCAACGACTACCTGGCGCGCCGTGACGGCGAGTGGATGAGCCGTCTGTATGACTTTCTGGGGCTTTCGGTCGGCATTATCCAGTCATCCGGTGCCGGGCCGGATAACGCCTCGTTTCTGTTTGATGCTGATGATGACGGCGCCGAGAGCGGCTACCTGCACCTGAAAAGAGCGACGCGTCAGGAGGTCTATGCCGCCGATATCACCTACGGCACCAACAACGAATACGGTTTCGACTATCTGCGCGACAACATGGCGTTTCATGCCGAGCAGCGTGTGCAGCGTGGAGTGAACTTCGGCATTGTCGACGAGGTGGACTCGATTCTCATCGACGAGGCGCGCACGCCGCTGATCATTTCGGGCCCGACCGAGGGCGACCAGTCGCTCTACACGGAGATCGACAAGATCATCCCCCACCTGACGCGCCAGGAGCCGATCACCAACGAGGAGGGAAAGCCCGACTACGGTCCCGGCGACTATGCCGTCGACGAAAAGTCCAAGGCGGCCTTTCTCAGCGACGAAGGGCATGAACACGTGGAGCAGATGCTCACCGAGGCGGGGTTGCTGGAGGAGAACGCCAGTCTCTATGACTCATCCAATATCGCCCTGATGCACCACATCAACGCCGCCCTGCGGGCGCATGCGCTGTTCACGAAGGATGTCGACTACATCATCAGCAATGGTGAAATCGTCATCGTCGATGAGTTTACCGGCCGCACCATGCCAGGGCGCCGCTGGTCTGAAGGTCTCCATCAGGCCGTCGAGGCCAAGGAGGGGGTCGCCATCCAGCATGAAAACCAGACCCTGGCCTCGGTCACATTCCAGAACTACTTCCGTCTCTATCAAAAACTCTCCGGCATGACCGGCACCGCGGATACCGAGGCATTCGAGCTGCAGTCGATCTACGGCCTGGAGGTAGTGGTTATTCCGACGCACATGGATATGATCCGCGCCGACCACACCGACCTGATCTATCTCACGCCCAGTGAGAAGTATCAGGCCATCATGGAGGATATCCGCGACTGTGTGCAGCGCGGACAGCCGGTCCTGGTCGGTACGGCCTCGATCGAGGTCTCGGAGCTGATGGACGAACTGCTGGGCAAAAACAACATTCCGCACGAGGTGCTCAACGCCAAGCATCACGAGCGCGAAGCGCATATCATCGAGCAGGCGGGGCAGCCGGGCGCAGTCACCATAGCCACCAACATGGCGGGTCGCGGCACCGATATCGTGCTTGGGGGCAGCCTCGATGCCGACATCCTGGCGCTCGGAGAGGGTCGTGACGAAAAACAGAAAGAGGATGTGACGCAGAAGTGGAAAGGCCGTCATCAGCAGGTTCTCGATGCCGGCGGACTGCACGTCATCGGTACCGAGCGGCATGAATCACGCCGGGTTGACAACCAGCTGCGCGGACGCTCGGGACGCCAGGGGGATGCGGGATCCAGCCGCTTCTACCTCTCGCTGCAGGATGATCTGATGCGCATCTTCGCTTCGGACCGCGTCGGTTCGCTGATGCAGAAGCTCGGCATGGAGGAGGGCGAGGCGATCGAACACCCCTGGGTCAACAGGGCGATCGAGAATGCCCAGCGCAAGGTGGAGGGACGCAACTTCGATATCCGCAAGCAGCTGCTGGAGTACGATGATGTTGCCAACGACCAGCGCAAGGTGATCTATCAGCAGCGCAGCGAGCTGATGGAGGTCGATGACATCTCCGATACCGTCGCTGGCCTGCGTGAAGAGGTGCTCAATAACCTCATTGACAACTTCATCCCTCCCCAGAGCCTCGACGAACAGTGGGATGTTCCAGGACTGGAAGAGGCGCTGCAGCATGAATTTGAGATGCAGCTGCCGCTGCAGCAATGGCTCGATGAGGATCACGACCTGCACGAGGAGTCCCTGCGCCAGCGAATTATGGAGGAGCTGGAGAAGATCTATGCCGACAAGGAGGAGCTTGTCGGCGAAGAGCAGATGCGTCATTTTGAGAAGGGCGTCATGCTGGAGTCGCTCGACCGGCACTGGAAGGAGCACCTGGCGGCGATGGACTACCTGCGCCAGGGGATTCATCTGCGCAGTTACGGGCAGAAAAATCCCAAGCAGGAGTACAAGCGCGAAGCCTTCGCGATGTTTTCCGAGATGCTGGACAACATCAAGCGGGATGTCGTCAAGATCCTTTCAAAGGTCCAGATCAGGCCCCAGGAGTCGCTGGAGCTGCCGCCGCAGGAGATGCCTGAGATCCACTTCAAGCATGAGGAGTTCACCGGTTTTGGTGACAGCGGCGATGCCGAAAAACAGCAGGGATCCGCCGAGGAGGAGAAGGCGCAGCCCTATGTGCGTGACCACCCAAAGGTGGGCCGCAACGAGCCCTGCCCCTGCGGCTCCGGCAAGAAATACAAGCATTGCCACGGCAAGCTGCAGTAGGGTGGGGTTTTAGGTTTTAGCAACGTGTAGGGCGACAATAACCGCAGGGCATTGCGCCGCATGGAATGGTGTAATGCGCTGCGCTTATTGCATCCTACATCTACACCTTTGCCAACTGCCACTCAAATAATCCCGTCATTGCGAGCGAAGCGTGGCAATCTCAGGAAGATTGCCGCGTCGGCTAGGCCTCCTCGCAATGACGAGTAAGTTCGACAAGACTCGTGCCAACTGCCAACTAACACATGTCAGATTTACCCATCTATCCCGTCAATGGAATCCGTCTTGCCTCCGCGGCGGCGGGGATCCGCTACAGCGACCGTGATGACCTCGTCGTCATGGAGAT
>JBDLII010000079.1:0-10004 GCA_039714995.1 Pseudomonadota bacterium | reverse complement strand
TTTCTTCTTTGTAACGAGGGCTGAGTCATGACAGACACTGTTACCCTGACTGATAACGCCACAGGAAAGTCCGTCGAACTGGACATCAAGCGCGGTACCGAGGGCCCCGGGGCATTCGATATCTCCAGGCTGTATAATGAGGCGGGCCTGTTCACCTATGACCCGGGCTTCATGGCCACGGCGAGCTGCAAAAGTGCGATTACCTATATCGATGGCGAAGCGGGGATACTGCGTTATCGCGGCTATCCTGTCGAGGAGCTGGCGGCGCATTGCACCTTCATGGAGGTTGCACACCTGCTGATTTGCGGTGAACTGCCCGATGCGGAGCACCTCGTGGAATTTCAGGGAACCATTCATGATCACATGATGATCAATGAATCGCTGACCAAGTTTTTTCAGGGATTTCGCTACGACTCGCATCCGATGGCAATGATGGCCGGGGTGGTGGCATCGCTCTCAGCCTTCTATCACACCACCCTGGATCTGGACAATCCGGAGCACCGGGCAGATGTTGCCCAGCGCCTGATCGCCAAGGTTGGCACCATTGCGGCTGCCTCCTACAAGCGCAACATCGGTGAGCCCTTCATGTATCCGCAGAATGACCTGCACTATTGTGAAAACCTGCTCTACATGATGTTCGCCACACCCTGCGGTCCCTATGCCTGTGATCCGGCCGCGGTGCGCGCCTTGAATACGCTCTTTATCCTGCACGCAGACCATGAGCAGAATGCCAGCACCTCGACGGTGCGGCTTGCCGCCAGCTCAGGAGCCAATCCCTATGCCTGCATCGCGGCAGGCATCACCTCTCTGTGGGGGCCGGCGCATGGCGGCGCCAACGAGGCCGTGCTGAAGCAGCTCGATGAGATTGGCAGCAGCAGAAATATTCCCAAATACATCGCCCGCGCCAAGGACAAGAACGATCCCTTTCGCCTGATGGGTTTTGGCCACCGTGTCTACAAGAACTATGATCCGCGCGCCAAGGTTATCCGCCAGGTTGCCCATGAGGTGCTGGAGAACTACCAGGGTGCGGATGTGCAGATGTTTGATCTGGCGCTTGAACTCGAAGCCATTGCGCTCGAGGATGACTACTTTGTCGAGCGCAAGCTCTATCCCAATGTCGATTTCTATTCAGGCATGATCTACCGCGCGCTGGGTATTCCGCTCAACATGTTGACGGTGATGTTCGCCGTGGCCAGGACTGCCGGCTGGGTGTCGCACTGGATGGAGATGATGAACGATCCCGTCAAGCGCATCGGCCGCCCTCGCCAGGTCTATGATGGCTATGCCAAGCGTGATTTTGTGCCGATGGATCAGCGCGGACCTGCAGATTAAAGCAAACGTATCAATTTGTAGGGTGGGATAAGCGACAGCGCATCCACCATTTTTTTAACCACAGATAAACACAGATTTTTTCTTCATCTCTTTTATCTGTGTTTATCTGAGATTAAATATCGTCGTAGGTTGGGCAAAGCGCAGCGTGCCCAACACACACCGCTTCCGTTGGGCGCGTCACTTCGCTCCTTCACCCAACCTACGACTCTATCAGCATCTGCAAAGCTTGCACATCCAGACCCCGTTCTGTGTTGCCGGTCACCGGGTCGATCGGTGGGTGGCGGCGCTCTTGCAGGCGCAGCACCACCAGCACAAACTCGCTGCCGTCAAAATTGATGCGAAAAGCGGGGCGGCGCTCCTCTTTGCCGCGCTGAAAAGTCAGCCTGACATCGAGACTTTCATAGCTGGCGTTCAGGTCGATCAGGCTGAACACGACCTCCTTGGGCGAGTCGGCGTAGAGATAGAGCGTGATGGCGGCATGCCTGGCGGCGATGCCGCGGGAGAGTGCGCCGCTGAGATGCGGTTGAAACGGCAACAGCAGATTCATCAGTTCGAGCGACTTGCGCTGCAGCTCTTCCGCAGCGTTGTGCTGCGGGTGAAACAGCTCCAGGTATTCTGTAAGGGCAGCCTCGATCTGGGCGAAATCGGGCAGAAAGCGCTCGCCGTGAATGCCGACGGCGTCCGCAGCCTTGTTCCTTGCCCAGCCATAATCCAGTATCTGCTGCTGGGCAAGCAATTTTGCAGCTTCAGTTGCGATATAGTGGCGCGACTCTTGAGCGTTCATTCTGTTTTCTGCCCCTTTGCCCAGTTTTCTATTTGCTTTTTTATTAACCACAGATGCACACAGATAAACACAGATGAAAAAATGTCATAAATATCTGTGTGCATCCGTGGTTAATTGATCTCATAATCCAGAGTCAAAACAGATCGTCGACGGCCTTTGGTTTTTCGTCGATCCTTCTGAAGACATCCGCAACCTGGGGCGCGTAGATCCTTTCGACCGTGACATCTTCATACTCGTCCCGGGTTTCGCCGCCGGCTGTATAGCTGCCGGCCACCTCGATGCCGGGAGGGAGCTCCGGATCGGTCTCGGGGACGCCATCCAGTGCGCCGCGCATGTAGGTGATCCAGGCAGGCAGGGCGACGCGGCCGCCGGTCTCCTTTTTACCCAGGCTGTCGTGATTGTCCTTGCCGACATAGACGATCGTGACCATGGACTCGTTGTAGCCGTTGAACCAGGCGTCACGGTAGTCGTTTGTAGTGCCGGTCTTGCCGGCAATATCGGGGCGTTCCAGCGCCAGCGCCTTCCTTCCGGTGCCGATGCGGATGACATCCTTCATCATCGAGTACATCAGGAAGCGGTTCTCTGCGCTGATTGCGATCTGTATCTGGTTCTGACCGCGGAACACGACCCCCCGGCCTGGCTGCTCGACGCGCTCGATTACATGGGGCGTGACGCGAAAACCGCCGTTGGCAAAGGCGCTGTAGGCGCCCGCCATCTCGTAGGGCGTCACCTCGCCGGTGCCCAGCGCCAGCGTCAACCCCTTCGGCAGCTTGTCGGTATCGAAGCCGAAATTGTAGATATGCTCACGGGCATAGTCGGTACCGATGCTGCGCAGCAGGCGAATCGAGACCAGGTTCTTGGAGAAAGCCAGTCCTTTGCGGATCGGCGTGGGGCCGCTGAACTTTTTATTGTAATTGGATGGCCGCCAGTAGCCACCCGGCAGATTGTCGTCGCGGATCGATATCGGCGCATCCTGGATGATGCTGGATGGCTGATAGCCGGCCGCCAGCGCCGCGGAGTAGATAAAGGGCTTGAATCCGGAGCCTGGCTGGCGCTTTGCCTGGGTGGCGCGGTTGAACTTGCTGTCGTAGTATTCGTAACCGCCGGTCAATGCGAAAACCTCTCCACTGTTCGGGTCGATCGAGACCAGTGCGCCCTGGGTCGCGGGAATCTGCGCCAGCCGCAGGTAGGACTCCTCCTCCGTCGTCACGGGCAGCAGCCGCACCAGGTCTCCCGGTGCGGCAATCTCGCTGGCTTCTCTTGGTCTTCTGTTCATCGAGTCGGGGCCGCGGTATCTTCTGGCCCATTTGAGCCCTTTCCAGTCGATAGTGGCGGTGGAGCCGTCGGCAAGGGCGACCTCCATGCTCTGCTTCTCAGGAAAGCCGAGCACGATGGCGGGCTGCAGCTGGCCGATTCTGCCTGTTTCACGCAATAACTGCCGACGTCTCGCCGGGTCGCTCCAGATCTCCTGCTTGAGCTGCTGCTCGGGGCCGCGATAGCCATGGCGCTTGTCATAGACGTCGAGCGCGCCGCGCAGCGCATGGTTGGCAAGGCGCTGCAGTGCGGGCTTGATCGTCGTGTAGACGTGATAGCCTCCCGTGTAGGCCTCCTCACCGTAGCGTTCGACCATCTCTGCGCGCACCATCTCACCGACATAGGCCGCTTCGAGTTCGGCCCTGGGGGCAAAAGCCCGGGCCGTGATGGGGGATTTGGTGGCGATATCCAGCTCCGCATCATCGATATATCCCAGCAGGTGCATGCGGTTCAGCACGTGGTTGCGGCGGTTGACAGCGCCCTCGGGATTGGTGAGCGGGTTGTGGCTCGAGGGCGCCTTCGGCAGGCCGGCGATCATCGCGGTTTCAGCCAGCGTCAGCTGCTCCAGCTCCTTGCCGTAGTAGGCATGGGCGGCGGCCTTGACGCCATAGGCGCGCTTGCCGAAATAGATCTTGTTCAAATAGAGGGTAAAAATCTCATCCTTGCTGTAGTTCTCCTCGATATGCATCGCCAGCATGATCTCGCGCACCTTGCGGATGTAGCTTTTTTCGGGACTGAGGAAGAAATTTCTTGCCAGTTGCATGGTGATGGTGCTGCCGCCCTGCTGGCGCTCTCCGGTCTGCGCCAGGCTGACGACGGCGCGGATGATGCCGCGGTAGTCAACCCCGGGATGGCTGTAGAAGTTGGCATCCTCGACGGCGAGGACGGCATGCAGCATGGTCTGTGGCACTGACTCGAGTTCGACCGGCTCGCGGCGTTTCTGCCCGTACTCGGCGATGAGGCCGCCTTCACTGGAGTAGATTCTGAGCGGCACCTGCAGTTGAATGTCGCGCAGCACGTCTGTTGTCGGAAGCTCGGCATCGAGAAAATGCCATGCCAGCAGTAGAGCTGAAGCAACAAGCAGAAGCCCTGTCAGGAGTGTCGCGAGCGTGAAATTGAACAGTTGAGCGATCAGTTTCATAAGGAGGGCTGCCAGGCAGTCGATGCTGATTCAGAGGGGGAGACAGCCGGATTATCGCACACTCTCAGCGGAGGTTAAAAGATATTGTATTATTACCCGTTATCCGGTATAGTCCGCCTCCTTTGACGCTATTCTCATCATATATCAAATTTATCAGGATCAGGACGGATGACAACCGTAAGCACAAAACCTGCAGACGTGCGCCGAGAGTGGTTTCTCGTCGACGCTGATGGCAAAACGCTGGGCCGCCTCGCGACCGAGATCGCGCGCCGCCTGCGCGGCAAGCACAAGCCCGAGTATACGCCCCATGTCGATACCGGCGACTATATTGTCGTGGTGAATGCCGAAAAAATTCACGTCACCGGCAACAAGCTGAAGCAGAAGATGTATCACAGCCACACCGGCTACGTCGGCAACCTCAAGTCGATCTCGCTTGAGAAGCAGCTGCAAAAAGCACCCGAGCGCGTTATCGAGCATGCCGTGCGAGGCATGATGCCGCGCAACAAGCTGGGCCGCGCCATGTTCAAAAAGCTGCGCGTCTATGCCGGCCCCGAGCACAAGCAGCAGTCGCAGCAGCCGCAAGCGCTCGATATCTAATTTCAGGATTACCAACGATGGCACAAACACACAACTATGGAACCGGCCGCCGCAAAACCTCCGCTGCGCGCGTCTTCCTGGCGCCGGGCAATGGCGATATCTCCGTCAACAACCGCACCCTCGACAACTTTTTTGGCCGTGAAACCTCGCGCATGATTATTCGTCAGCCGCTTGAAGTCACTGAAATGCTGGACAAGGTCGATGTCAGGGTCACCGTCAGGGGCGGCGGCTCCAGCGGCCAGGCCGGCGCCATTCGCCACGGCATCGCCCGTGCGCTGGTGGACTACAACGAAGAGCTGCGCCCTCCATTGCGGGCGGCGGGCTTCCTGACCCGCGATGCGCGCATGGTTGAACGCAAAAAGGTCGGCCTGCACAAGGCGCGCAAGCGTCCGCAGTTCTCCAAGCGTTGAGTTGACGCATCAAGGGTTGAGGCCAAGATCCTCATCCTGCCAACAAAAAAGCCCCCATACGGGGGCTTTTTTGTTGCCTCGTCATTGCGAGCGAAGCGCGGCAATCCCGGGAGATTGCCGCAGTCGCTACTCTCTTTCGCAATGACAAGCGGATTGCCACGTCGGTTGGGTCTCCACGCAATGACAAATCAATTGTAACTATTTAGCACATACAGGATCGTCACTGCTATTGGGTATATCTTTCGGAAAACGCCGTAAATACCTCCATGGTCGCTTCCGGCATCCTGCCTCACGCGACACTGATACATCCATGTATGACGTAGGCTCGCGTCGGCATCCATGCCTCCGACGTTTCCTCCAGATACACCCAATAGCAGCGACTTGTTTGCTGGTTATAGAGAGATGCTGAATAGTTACAATCAATTTAGCATGACTCAAGCCGGCGCCTTGCCTCTCTCGGCGTCTCAATATTGCAAGGGCAGGGCGGGAATCGCTCAAAAAACAGCGCTACTGAAATGTAGCGGATTAGAAAAAACAGCTAACTCATTGATCTTTAAGCTGTGTGTTTTTTGCAACAATGCGGATTTTTTGTGTTTTTATGCAAAAAAGTGTTGCATTAGGGTTATTCCTGATCTATTATACTTAACAGACACGCTGAGTCATTGGGTGTCGAACCTAAATATTTAATTTTGAGGGAGTACTCAAATGAAAAAGACAATTCTTGCATCTGCAATTGCAGCGGCAGTCATGGCGGCGCCGATGACCGCATCTGCAAATGTTGTGATCTACGGTAAAATCCACGCTTCGATCGACTATGTCTCACCGGATGCTGATTTCGTAGGTGATGTCGATGAGGATGAAGGCTTCATCTTCAATGATTCAAACAGCCAGTGGGCAATCACCGACCGCACCAGCCGTATCGGCTTCAAGGGGAGTGAAGATCTGGGCAACGGCCTGAAGGCGATCTGGAAAGCTGAAACCCACTACGACATTGACAACGGTGGCTGGGGCTCCGGTCGTAACGCCTATATCGGCCTCGCAGGTGACTGGGGTACCGTTCTGATTGGTCGTCACGACACCCCGCTGAAGATCTCAACCGGCCGTCTCGACGTCTTCTCCGACATGATGGCTGACTACAACTCCACGGTTGGTTTCATCGACCTGCGTCCGGACAATGTCATCGCCTACATCAGCCCGAACTGGAATGGCTTCACCTTTGCCGCTGCCGGTGTTGCATCCGAGGATTACGGCGACGATCTGGTTGGTGACGGTGGCTACTCTGTCGCGGCCATGTACTTCAACAACGGCTTCTACGGCTCTGTTGCATGGGAAGATGTCAGTGATGTAACTGGCTTCGATACTTTCGAGTACGGTCGTGTCGGTCTTGGCTACATCATGAACGCCTTTACGCTGGGTGTTGTCTATGAAAATGTGACAAGGGATGGTATTTTTGGTGGTGACGCCGATTCTGACAAGTGGTACGTTGCCGGCGCCTACGACTTTGGCAACAACTCTGTCAAGGCGATGTATGGCCAGCGCGAACCCGATAATGACTTTGGCGTCGAGGTGCGTAAAACCGACGCATGGGCGGTTGGTTTCGAGCACAAGTTCAGCGTTCGCACCAAGGTCTATGCGCTCTGGGCCGACTCCGAGCTGGGCCTGCACAACCATGCAGAAACCAAGATCGAAGGTGGAGAGGGTTTCTCCATGGGTATGGTACACACCTTCTGATCAGTTGAGTTAATCAACGTTCAAGTGTGATGACGGGGCCTTCGGGCCCCGTTTTTTTTTGGAAAGTCTGCAGTCACCAGTTGGCGCATGCAGATTGACTTGCACCAAAACTGTTCGTCGCTTGTGTGGAGCGTGCTTCAAAAGGGCGCTCCTCCTCAATTCTGAAACTCCTCTCGCCGTTCTTGCCTGCTTCACTGCCGGTAACTTCTCAAAAATGCATGCTTGTAGGATGTGCTGAGTTCGCAAACCGCATCTTTTGCGTGATTCATAGTTGGAAATGCCGTGCCTGCTTGCCGCCGCCGAAAAAATCTGGCTGATCGCCTCGTGATTCCTGCTCGATCTGATCCATGTGAGCATTTTTCTGCCCAAATCAAAATTTGGCACGGTATATGCACCACAGAGAATAAGCTGTCAATACGACACTTTATATGCGGGTGAAGCCCGCAGGTTTCAAAATTAATTGAGTCAATCGGAGTAGTGATTATGAATATGAAAAGAACAGTGGTTGCCTGCAGTCTGGCGCTGATGGGAACGACTTCCGCGCTTTATGCAACAGAGGTCAAAACCTCAACGACGGTATCGGGTGAAACAACGGTTACGGAAACGACCACCCCGACGGCTTGGGCGACGACGACCAGGACGACAACCGAGCCCGCAAGCGAATTCAGCGCCAATATCGGTGTCACCAGCAACTACCTGTGGCGCGGCGTCACCCAGACGGACGACGGCCCTGCTGTTTCGGGCGGCGTTGACTGGTCGCACAATAGCGGTATCTACCTGGGCACCTGGATCTCGAATATCGACTGGGGCGATGGTGACGGTGCCGAGGTTGACTTCTATGGCGGTTTTGCAGGCGAGTACGAAGATTTCGGCTACGATCTGGGGCTGATCTACTACTACTATCCGGCGACAGGATTTGAGGATTCAGACTTCCTTGAGCTGGCTGTTTCAGGTTCGTGGAAATGGCTCTCGGCCGGCATCAACTATACGCTGACCGGCGATGCAGACAGCGCAGCGCCCTTTTCCGACGGCGATATCTACTACCATATCGGCGCCAGCGTCGACTTCGCCGACAGCTGGAGCGCCGGTGTGACAGTCGGTCACTATGACTTCGATACCTCCAGCGCCTGGGAAGATCTCTTTGGCGACGGTGACTATACCCATGTACAGGGTGATCTGACCAAGAGCGCCGGTGAGTGGGGGGATTTCACCCTGACTGTCTCCTGGGCCGAAGAGGAGTCGGGCGACGACGATACCAAATTTGTTGTCTCCTGGACGAAATCCTTCTGATAACGGAGTGGGAATCCGCGATTCGTTTTGAACCACAGATGAACACGGATAAACACAGATATTGGTCTGAATGCTTCATCTGGTGACGTCTGAATAATCCCGTATAATTCAAACGCATCGTCATTTCGACCGAAGGGAGAAATCTGTAGATTTCGCGATAGACCGCGGCACAAGATCTCTCCCTTCGGTCGAGATGACACGAAGTCCTGCACTGGGTGATGAAGAAATTACTTCATCTGTGTTTATCTGTGTGCATCTGTGGTTAACTTTCTTTTGGATTTCACGAGTATCCGGATTCAGGGCTTGATGACTTTGGCCCCATCCTCGCTTCCCAGGATCAACACATCGGCAGGCCGGTGTGCAAACAATCCCACGGTGACGACGCCGACGATGTTGTTGATCTCGGCCTCCAGTTTTGCCGGCTCCATGATCTCCAGGTCATGCACGTCGAGAATCAGGTTGCCGTTGTCGGTGACAAAATCGTCACGCCACACCGGGGTGCCGCCCAGCTTCACCAGCTCTCGCGCCACATAGCTGCGCGCCATCGGTATGACCTCGACCGGCAGCGGGAACTTTCCCATGACGTTGACGAGTTTGCTCGCATCGGCGATGCAGACAAATTTTTTGCTCGCCGCGGCGATGATCTTTTCGCGCGTCAGCGCACCTCCGCCGCCCTTGATCAGGTGCAGCTGATGGTTGGATTCGTCAGCTCCGTCGACATAGACCTCCAGTTCGCCGGCTGCGTTGAGATCCAGCACCGGCATGCCGATCGCCTCCAGGCGTTGGGTCGATGCCTCTGAGCTCGACACGGCTCCATCGAAGCGTCCCTTGATCGGCGCCAGCAGATCGATAAAGTGGTTGACGGTCGAGCCGGTGCCGACACCCAGAATGCCGCTGTCCGGCAGGAACTCCAGTGCCTTTTCGGCCGCCTGGCGTTTCAATTCATCTTGATTCATGCGTTCATTACCCTTCATACTGTCTGCAAAATGGATAGATGATACCATACCACCCAGGCTCCAATCCTGTGGATCCGGCGGCTGCAGACCGTGTACAGGATAGGCCGAGGCTCGTAGGGGGGATAAGCGTTAGCGCATCCACCAGGTCATTGCGAGGAGCGAAGCGACGCGGCAATCTGCCCGAGATTACTTCGCTGCGCTCGTAATGACGGCAGATCCTGGCAGTATTCAGGGTTAGCGCATTGCCGGATGCGCTGACGCTTATCCGGCCTACACCCTTAGATGATGATGGGCACAACCCTATGCCACAAAAATATCTGAATAAAATTCTGCGCGCCCCGGTCTATGCCGTTGCGGAGGAGACGCCGCTCGACTTTGCGCCAAGACTGTCGAAAAAACTGGGCAATCATGTTCAGCTGAAGCGTGAGGATCTGCAGCAGGTGTTCTCC
>JBDLII010000078.1:0-10112 GCA_039714995.1 Pseudomonadota bacterium | reverse complement strand
ATAAGCGCCAGCGCATCCGGCAATGTACGGAATTCTGGTGGATGCGCTATCGCTTATCCCCCCTACATCCTACATTGATCCTGGCTTTGCCAGGTTAGGTTTGAGATCCAGTCTTGTAGGGCGCAGTAACCGCAGGGCATTGCGCCGCATGAGAAGGTGCAATGCGGAACCATGTAGGAGCATCGTCTGTCCACAAAGATAATCAGAATGACGACTCGATTTTTGTGAGCTTCCGGTTCTCGAGGCCTTCCAGGTAATCCCTTGCAGGACCTTTTCCCGGAATGACGGCATTTGGCGCAATTTCCAGCAGTGGGAGCAGCACAAAAGCCCTCTGCGTGATGCCGGGATGGGGAATCCGCAGCCGCGGCGTCTGCATGACAAGATCTTCGTACAGCAGCAGATCCAGGTCCAGCGTGCGCTCTCCCCAGCGGCGTTTGCGAACTCGCTGGTGCGCATGCTCGATGCCCTGCAACGCTTCCAGAAGTTGCAGAGGTTGCAGCCCGGTTTCGATCGCTGCCACGGCATTGATGTAGTCGGGCTGGTCGGCCGGGCCCATCGGTGGGCTGCGGTAGAGGCTCGATGCCGTCAGCAGCGCTGTATCATCGATGGCGTCCAGCTCCGCCAGGGCATCCGCTATCTGCTGCCCAGGCTGCTGCAGATTGCTGCCGAGTCCGATATAGGCCGCTGCTCTCAGGGCTTTCTGCCGCTATTGCCCGGACGCCGTCTGCGACGGCGCGTCCTGGTCTTTGGCTGATGCTTGTGAGCATCCGGGTGGGTCTGCTGGTACTCTGTCCACCACTGCGCCACCTCCTGTTCGATTTCACCGCATTGCGCGCGCAGCAACAGAAAATCATAGGCGGCGCGAAAGCGCTGGTGTGCAAACAGGCGCTGCGGGCGCTTTCCACGGCGGTTGAAAAAACGCGGCTGCAGCGACCAGATCTCATGCATCATGATGGTATAGCGCTTGTGTATCGGAATGCTCTGCGCCTGGCGTGACAACACCCTGGTGGCCGCGCTCTGAATAGCCGCAATCGCCTGCATCCCCTTCTCATCGCGGTTGATCTCGGCCTGGGCGCGCACCGGCTCCCACAGCATCACGGCAAACAGGAAGGCCGGCGTCACCGGCATCTCGTTGGCGATACGGTGATCGGTGTTCAGCAGCCCCTGGTTGAGCATCTCCGCCATGCGCTCGGCAAATTCGCCTTCCAGCGCCGCTGCAGTCTGCGGAAACAGGTGGGGCAGCAGCCGGTATTTTTGCAGAATCCTGAAACTGACGTGCGCCTGGCCGGCCATCAGCAGCTTCAGCATCTCGTCGAACAGGCGCGCATCCGGCACCCCGTCAAGCAATCCGCCCAGTGCATAGATCGGGCTTGCCGTCTCTTCGGCGATCTCGAAATCCAGTTTTGCCGCAAAACGCGCTGCGCGCAGCATGCGCACAGGGTCTTCGCGATAGCGTGTCTCAGGGTCGCCGAGCAGGCGCAGCAAACCCTCATCGAGATCGCTGACGCCACCCCAATAGTCGATGATGGAGAAATCCGCGATATTGTAATAGAGCGCATTGACGGTAAAGTCACGCCGCAGCGCGTCCTCTTCGAGGGTGCCGTAGACATTATCATGCAGGATCATGCCTTCATCGCTTTGATGATCACTGTTTTCGGCCGGCTCTCCGCCTCTGAAAGTCGCCACCTCGATAATGTCCCGGCCGAAAAAGACATGTGCAAGACGAAACCGCCGCCCGATCAGGCGGCAGTTGCGAAACAGGTTCTTGACCTCTTCCGGCTTTGCGTCCGTGGCGACATCGAAGTCCTTGGGGCTGTGGCCAAGCAGCAGGTCACGCACGGCGCCGCCAACCAGGTAGGCTTGATAACCCGCGTTATGCAGGCGGTAAAGCACCTTGACGGCATTTTTGGAGATGTTCGCCCTGGAGATCTCATGCTCCGAACGGGGGATGATTACTGGCTGGATAACGCTGTTCCTGTGTGAGTAGAAATGTTGGGAAAACTCTGATCGAATGCCATTTCGAGCAAAGCGAGAAATCTTGAAACCTGTATCATAATTGGCATTTCAGGCAAGAGGATTTCTCCCTACGGTCGACATGACACTCTGTCAGATGGTAAAAACCTGCTCGCGATAGTATTGCAGCTCGGCGATCGAGTCATACACATCATCCAACGCCCGGTGATTCAGATTTTTATCCAGGCCTTCGGCTATCTCCGGCTTCCAGCGCTGCACGAGCTCCTTGATGGCGCTGACATCAAGGTTCCTGTAGTGAAAATAGTGCTCCAGTGTCGGCATCAAACGCGCCATGAAGCGGCGGTCCTGGCAAATGCTGTTGCCGCACATCGGAGACTCCCCCGCGGGCACATGACGTTCGATAAAAGCCAGCGTTTCACTCTCTGCCCTTGCGACAGTGTAGTGGCTCTCCCGAACCCGCTGTACCAGACCTGAATCCGTGTGGGTGCGCGTATTCCACTCGTCCATGGCCTCGATCACAGCAGCCGGCTGGTGAATGGCTATCACCGGACCTTCCGCCATGGTGTTGAGATCGGCATCGGTAATGACCGTGGCAATTTCAATGATCTGGTCACGCCCGGTATCCAGACCGGTCATCTCCAGGTCAATCCAGACCAGGTTTGTTGGATCTTGCATGTTTTTCCCTACAAAAAAACCGCATCGTATGTGATGCGGTTTCCAGTGCATGAACGCCTGTAATCAGGAGCAGCCGCCACCCTGGGCAGAGCCGCAGGTTCCACATCCGCCGCCTGACGCCGGTTGCAGGTTATTGAAGACAAAACTGGCTTCGCCATTGCCGCGATCGACAAAATCGATCTCGACACCACGCAGATGTTCCATGGTGCCATCATCGACGATGACCTTGAAACTGTCATAGTCGCGGACGCTGTCATTGCCATTCAACTGATCGGTAAAACTCATGCCAAAACTGATGCCGCTGCATCCACCCGGGGTTGCATAGACACGCACGCCGGCAATCTCATCTTCGATCTGCGTCATCAGCTCAGCCATTTTTCCATGTGCTGACTCGGTCAGACTCAGATCTCTGTCTGACAAAAGATTCTGGACTTCACTCATTCGTAATCTCTCCTGCGAGATTCAGGGATAAGCTTTTATTATACCATTCTTTGCAGATTTATCGCCACATCTGTTTTTTTGCAACATCTTCACTCCCCGTCCGGTCTATAATAGAGCCAGTTTTGTCGGGGAATCTGGCTGACTGAGACGGATAATCGTACAATTATGAATGAAAATATGACATTGGAGGATTGACATGCGACTGCTTACTGCATTATTTATTCTGCTGACCAGTAGTGCGGCTGTTGCAGAAAACAGCACCAGGATTGATGGCTACACCGTTCACCACAACATCATCACTACCGATTTTCTCAGTGAAGATGTCGCCCGCAGCTACGGCATCATCCGCAGTAAAAACCGCGCCATGCTGAATGTCTCCGTCATCAAGGAGAAAGAGGGAACGACCGGCACTCCCGTCACTGCAGACGTAAAGGCCAGTTCAACCAACATCTACGGACAGCAGCGCGGTCTCAATCTGCGTGAAATTCACGAAGCAGATGCGATCTATTACATCGGCACCTTCCTGGTGCGCAACCGGGAAACCCTCAACTTTCACCTTGATGTCAAGCCCGAAGGAGAGAGCAACTACTCGCCCGCTGCTTTCAGTGAAGAGTTTTTCATCGAGTAAATAGAGCAACCACGGAACACACTGAAAACACGGAAGAGAAAGCGATACTATTTCAGTGTTGTCCGTGCGTTCCGTGGCAAACAAAACATCTACGCAATCCATGCGTTTTTCAGACCTCACTCATCGGTCATACTGATCCAAATCCACGATAAAGCGTGTAGAGTCCGAACAGGATCAGGGCGGCACCTGCTGTTGAACGGACGGCCGGGCGCTGCATGAAAGGAACGAACTCCCCGGCAAGCAAGCCCGCCGCAAGCAGATTCGGCAGCGTGCCCAAGCCGAATGCCAGCAACAGCAGGGAGCCGTTGATGGCGCTGCCTGAACCCAGCGCCCATATCAGCATGCTGTAGACCAGGCCGCAGGGAAGCCAGCCCCACAACAGGCCGAGCACAAACCCCTGGCCGCTGTTTTCAACCGGCAGCAGCCTGCGCCCATAGGGCTCGATACGCTTCCAGATTGCACCACCCGCTGCCTCGACATGGCGCAGCACACCACTCCATCCGCCGAGGTAGAGCCCCATCAACAGCATCATCACGCCAGCGATGAGCGCCAGCAGCAGCTGCAGCTGCTGCAGTGGCACGAAGAGCGCCGAAAGCTGGCCGATGCCACCGAACAGCGCACCGGCAACCACATAGGAGAGGATGCGCCCGCCATTATAGCCCAGCAGCAGCGGCAGGCGTCTCTGCTGCCGCGGCATCGCCAGCGTCAACGCGCCGACGATACCGCCGCACATGCCGACACAGTGAACGCCCCCAAGCAGGCCGGCCGTAAAGGCCGACACCAGCTGCAGCCATTCAACCACCCTGCTGCTCCTGCTGCAGCACGCGCGCCATCAGCCAGATCAACAGTAATACCGGGATGCCGATGATCGCAGTGCCAAGAAAAAAGAGGGAATAGCCGACCTGGTCGACGATCTGCCCCGAATAGCCGCCCAGCAGCTTGGGAAACAGCGTCATCAGCGAACTGAAGATTGCATACTGGATTGCCGTGAACGAGACGCTGGTCAGGCTCGACAGCCAGGCGATGAATGCAGCGACAGCCAGGCCGCCGCTGAGGTTGTCCGCGGCGATCACCACCGTCAGCAGCCACAGATCGCCGCCATTGTTCGCCAGCAGCATGAACAGCAGGTTGGTCGCCGCGGTCAGCACAGCCCCGGCAAAGAGGATCTTCATCACGCCGAATCGCAGCGTCAAAAAGCCGCCGAGAAAACCGCCCATAATGGTCATCCACAGGCCGAACACCTTGGTGACAGTCGCAATCTGCTCCTTGCTGAAACCCATATCCTGGTAGAAGACATTGGATATCACGCCCATCACGATGTCGGCGACACGGTAGAAGCCAACCAGCAGCAGGATCAACAGGGCCGCCTTGCCATAGCGATGAAAAAAATCGGCGACCGGCTCGATGTAGGTTTCACGCACCATGCCGCGATTGGCGACCTTCACCAACACCGCCAGGTAGGCCATGCCGAGGGCAGCGATAAGGGCAATCAGCAGACGCCCGCTCTCCAGCAGGAAGCCCGCCAGGCCACTGTTGAAATGCCAGCTTTGCAACATCCACGCCTTGCCCGACTCGACTGCGTCAGAGAGGTTGACGAATGCCGTGATAAAGGCTGCAACGACCAGAAGAAACAGCAACAGGAAACGCAGGTAGTCGCGGGTACGGTGCAGGTAATCGGAGCTGCGGCTGATTTGGGGCTCCCTGATCACCAGCGTCGTTGCCACGCCGACCAGCATCGCGCCGGCCATGCAGAGATAGGTCATTCGCCAGGCGGAATAGTCGTAGGAACCCACGTCGGAACCGAACCAGGCCGCCAGGTAGAGCGCCATGGCGCCTGCCACGACCATGCCGATGCGATAGCCTGCCACATAGGTCGACGACAGCAGCGCCTGCACATCATCCTCGGCCTCCTCGATCCGGTAGGCATCGATAACGATATCCTGGGTGGCGGAGGAGAAACCCAGCATCACCGCGGCCATCGCCATGGCCGTCAATGCGGTCTCGCCCATTTGCGGATCGGTCATTGCCATCCACACGATGGCCGTGATCACGGCAAACTGGGCGAACAGCAGCCAGCCGCGGCGACGACCCAGCAGCGGCGTCAACAGCGGCAGCGGCAGCTTGTCGACCAGCGGCGCCCACACGAACTTGAATGAGTAGCCCAGCGCCGCCCAGCTGAAATAGGTGACCGCGCTGCGCTCCAGTCCGGCCTCGCGCAGCCACAGCGAGAGGGTCGAGAAGATCAGCAGAATCGGCAGGCCGGCGGAGAAGCCGAGAAACAGCATCCCCAGCACCTTTTGCCAGTTGGCCCGGAGCAGAACAAGCCAATCGCTGTTATTCACATGATCGAATAGTTGCATTGTGACTTCTCAAAAATCCCGTTCTATGCTTGAGTCTGCGCAGGGTCGGGACCCGCTTTTCAGGGACGCGTGAATACATCCATGTATGCTCTGCTAAAACATCCCTGTTTTAGACAGCCCTGAAAAGCAAATCACGACCCTGCTCCCAGTACGGGGTTATTGAGCAGTTACGCTATCCCATGCGCCAAGCATTCGAAGCATATGCATTTGTTATGTCTACCGCACCTCACCGATGGTGTGTATTTAGCGGCTCTTGGAGATAACCAGTGAAACAGGCTCATTCGCTGTCGAAGCGACAGTCACCGCTGCTGAAAGATAGTCGTTCTGCTGGGGGGTCGCGCTCCCATCGGTAGAGAGCTTGGCGCTGACGACCACCTGTTCGGCGGACGAGAGCTTCGCCTGCGGCGTCATTGCCATGCTGTCATCGAGCGTCACCTCCAGCGGCAGCTCATTCACCTTATGGCGGGATGCGGCCAGCGGCATCGGTGAGCCGTTGGCGGCCTTGGCGAAAACAAACACCGTCTCTTCACCGCTGAAAACTCCTGCCAATGCGGGATCCAGTGACACCTTGACGCTGATCGCCGCCTTGGCGGGCGCCTGTGACTGAGGCGCCTGTGACTGGATTGATGGCAGTGGTGACGGCTGCATTTGCGGCTGTTCGAATTTCAGCTCGATGCCGGAGCGGGTCGCCGCCGCCTGCATTCTGGCGCGCAGCTCCTGGCGGTCCGCCATTTCAAGATGCGGCTCCGCTTTGCCCCAGTGCTCCAGTGCCAGCTTGTCGTCACCGCGCTCTTCAGCGGCAATACCCGCCAGCCACAACGCCATCGTGTTGTCGGGGTCCAGCGCCAGCGCCCTGTCGACCAGCTCGGACGGACGGCCGCCTATCTTGCCATTTTGCTCCATGGCGGCGGCATTGGCGAGCGCCAGCATCACCGACGGGTTGTCGGGATCCAGCTTGTCGACCACCTCGAACGCCTTGGCAGCTTCACCGTATTTGCCCATGCTCAGCAGGCTGCGGCCGAGCAGGAACCAGCCTTCGGCATTCTCGGGCTCTGATTTCAGGCGCTCCGCCAGGCTCTGCACCAGCTGTTCGACCGACTGCTGGTCTGCCTCGCCATGCGCCTGCGCCGCCTGCTGCTGTGCCGTGGCGCCGTTGATCAGCTGCGGCGACCCGAGAGCGATGTAAAGGGCCAGGGTCATCAACGGCAGCAGCACGCCGATGGCGGCAACGCCCAGTGCTCCAGCCGAGGTCGAGGATCTCTGCGCTATGGGCGCACCCTGCAGCTCATCGGCCAGGGTCTTCTCCACCTCGCTTTTGACCTGCTGAAACTCTTCATCGGAGATTTCACCGGCGTTGTTGCCTGCTTCAAGTTCTGCAAGGCGCTCTCTGGCAATGGCAAGATTCTGCTGATCACGGTCAATGCCCGCACTCTCCGGTTTTCTCAACAGCGGCAGGGCGAGCCCCGCCAGCGCCGCCAACAGCATGATGGCTGCGACTAGTATAAACAGGGTCATGGTTCTCTCTCCTCCAGCAGATGACGCGCCTGCTCGAGGCTTGCCGCGTCCACAGTTTGCGAATCAGCAGACTTGCTGCGCCGCGCCCGGCCGATACGCCACAGCACCACGAAAGCAATCAGCAGAAAGATCAGCGGACCAACCCACAGAAAGAGCGTGGTCGCCCTGACGGGCGGGCGGTAGAGTACGAAATCGCCGTAGCGGTCGACCATCCACTCCATCACCTCATTTGAGCTCTTTCCCTGCTTGACCTGCTCATAGGCCTTTTTTCGCAAATCCTGGGCCAGCTCGGCGTTGGAGTCGGCGATGTTCTGGTTCTGGCACACCAGGCAGCGCAGCTCCTCGGTGAGCTTCTTATAGGCCTGCTCCTGCTCCGGGGTCTCGAAGGTGTAGGTTTCGATCGCGGCAAGAGCTGGCCAGCCCAGACTCAGGGCAAGAATTATCGCCGTTAATTTTGACAACAGTTGCATTTTACTCTTCACCTTCCAGACGCTTGATCAGTGGCGCCAACTCCTCTTCCCACAAGGCGGCAGTGACAGCGCCGACCTGCTTGAAGCGGATGACCCCTTTTTTGTCAATGAGATAGGACTCGGGCGCGCCGTAAACACCGAGATCGAGTACCGCCGTGGTCTCAGGATCAACGCCGATCGCCGTATAGGGATTGCCGGCCTGCCTGAGCATGCTGACGGCATCGGCCGTCTCATCCCGCCAGTTGAGACCGACTACGGTCAGTCCATGCCCTTTCGCAAGCTCCTCCAGAAAGCCATGCTCTCGCCAGCACTCTGGACACCAGGAGCCCCAGACATTCAGCAGCCACACTTTGCCCCTGAACTGCTCCGGTTCAACGCGTTTTGTTGAATCCAGCAACTCGGGCAGAGAGAAATGCGGTATGGGTTTGTCGATCAATGGTGATGTGACGAGCTTCGGGTCCTGTCCCAGGCCTTTCAGCAGCAGCGCCACCAACGCGGTAAAGATCAGCAGCGGCAGTAGATAGCGCATCGATTTCATGCGGCGGCCCCCTCGGTGACGGCGGCCCGGTCAGCCGCTTTGCGGGCGCGGCCCGCCATGCGCAGATAGCGCCGGTCGGTCGCCGCCAGCAATCCCCCCAGCGCCATGATGATGGTTCCCAGCCATATCCAGCGGACGAAGGGCTTGTGATAGAGACGCACGGCCCAGGCGCCGTCGCCGAGCGGCTCTCCCAGGGCGACGAAGAGATCGCGGAAGAAGCCGGGATCGATGCCTGCCTCAGTCATCGGCATGCCGCTGGAGAAGTAGTTGCGTTTCTCCGGGTAGAGGGTGGTTTCAAATCCTTCTTTGATGACGCTGACCACGCCGCGGCTGCCGCTGTAGTTCGGGCCTGAAATCTCATTGACCTTGTCAAAGGTAAAGGTATAGCCACCCATTTGATACTGCTCTCCCGGCGCCAGGCGGATATCCTTCTCGGTGCTGTAGATCGAGGTGAGCGTGATGCCGACGGCGAAGAAGGCGACACCGATATGGCCGAACACCATGCCCCAGAAGCCACGTGGAATCGCCGCGAATGAGCGGCTGGCCAGCTGTTCGCGCAGCGCCTTGCCGGCGGTACAGAGAATCCAGACGCCGATGGCGATCCCCAGAGCGGCGCTGAATGAAAATTTGGGCATCAGCAGTGCAGCTACGCCGACGCCGGTAACAACGCTGATGATCAGCGCACTGCGCACCTTCGAAAAAAGGTTAGCGGCAGTATCACGCTTCCAGCGCAGCAGCTGTCCCGCCCCCAGCGCAATCGCCAGCGGCACGGTCAGGATCACGAAAAAGAGATCGAAATAGGGCTTGCCGACGGAGAGGTTGCCCCAGCCGAAGGCATTGTGCAGGATCGGATAGACGGTGCCGAGCAGCACCATGAAGGTGATCACCACCAGCAGGATATTGTTCAGTAGCAGGCCGCTCTCCCTGGAGAGCAGGTCGAAGGAGACAAAGCTGCGGATGCTCTTGCCGCGCATCGCAAACAGCGACAGCGAGCCGCCGATGACGACCGCCAGGAAAGCGAGGATAAAAACCCCGCGGGCGGGGTCCGAGGCGAAGGCATGCACCGAGGTCAAGACGCCGGAACGCACCAGGAAGGTTCCCAGCAGGCTCAGCGAGAAGGCGAATATCGCCAGCAGCACCGTCCAGGCCTTGAAGGCACCGCGTTTCTCGGTCACCGCGAGTGAATGCATCAATGCGGTAGCCACCAGCCAGGGCATGAAGGAGGCATTCTCGACCGGATCCCAGAACCACCAGCCGCCCCAGCCGAGTTCGTAGTAGGCCCACCAGCTGCCCAGTGAAATACCGATCGTCAGAAACAGCCAGGCGATATTGGTCCAGGGGCGCGACCAGCGGGCCCATGCGGCATCGAGCCGCCCGCCCAGCATCGCGGCAATGGCGAAGGCAAAGGGCACGACCAGGCCGACATAACCCATGTAGAGCATCGGCGGATGCACCGCGAGACCAAAGTCTTGCAACAACGGGTTGAGATCCTTGCCGTCGGGCTGCATCGG
>JBDLII010000077.1:0-10158 GCA_039714995.1 Pseudomonadota bacterium | reverse complement strand
GCAACTGCTTCTACATCCCCTCCATGTCAAGCCGCACCCTGGTCTACAAGGGATTGCTGCTGGCAAACCAGCTTGGCAACTACTACCCGGACCTTGGCGATGAGCGTCTCGTTTCGGCCCTGGCGCTGGTGCACCAGCGCTTCTCGACCAACACCTTCCCCACCTGGGATCTTGCCCACCCTTTCCGCATGATCGCGCACAACGGCGAGATCAATACGTTGCGTGGCAATGTCAACTGGATGGCCGCCCGGCGCCACTCGATGGCATCAGAGGTCCTCGGTGACGACCTTGACAAGGTGTGGCCGCTGATTCCGGAGGGCCAGTCGGATTCCGCCTGTTTCGACAACGCCCTGGAGCTGCTGGTCGCCGGCGGCTACAGCCTCACCCATGCGATGATGATGCTGATCCCGGAAGCTTGGTCGGGCAACAACCTGATGGACGACTCCCGCCGCGCCTTCTACGAGTATCATGCCGCCCTGATGGAGCCCTGGGACGGCCCCGCGGCGGTTGCTTTTACCGACGGCAGGCAGATCGGCGCCACGCTGGACCGCAACGGCCTGCGCCCGGCGCGCTACCTGATCACCGATGACGACATGGTGATCATGGCGTCCGAGATGGGCGTCCTGGACACCCCGGAAGAGAAGATCATCAAGAAGTGGCGCCTGCAGCCCGGCAAGATGTTCCTGATCGACACCGAGGAGGGGCGCATCATCGATGACGAGGAGCTGAAAAAGAAGCTGGCCGAGGCGCGCCCCTACCAGCAGTGGCTGGACAAGACGCAATTGAAGCTCCATCACCTCTCACCTGCTGAAAGTCCATCGGTGCAGCTGGAGGCGGGAGCGATGCTGGACACGCAGCAGGCGTTCGGCTATACACAGGAGGACATCAAGTTCCTGTTGACGCCAATGGTCAAACACGGCATGGAGGGCACCGGCTCGATGGGCGCCGACAACCCGCCGGCTGTGCTCTCCGGGCGTGCGCGTCATCTCTCCAACTACTTCAAGCAGAATTTTGCCCAGGTGACCAACCCGCCGATCGATCCGATCCGCGAGGAGATCGTGATGTCGCTGGTCACGCTGATCGGGCCGCGCCCGAATCTTCTGGGACACGGCAACGGCGACGCCACCATGCGTCTCGAGTCACACCAGCCGGTGCTGTCCAACAAGGACCTGGAGCGTATTCGCCAGATCGATACGATTGCCGGCGACGCCTTTCGCACCAAAACGCTGGATATCACCTACGCAGCCGCGGCGGGTCCCGATGGCCTCAAGCCGGCCCTGGAGATGCTCTGTGAAGACGCCGAGCAGGCGGTGCTGGGAAAATACAACATCCTGATACTCTCAGACAGGGGTGTTTCGCGGCAACGCATCGCCATTCCTGCGCTGCTGGCCACATCGGCCGTACATCACCACCTGATCAGGAAGGGGCTGCGCACCGAGACCGGCCTGGTTGCCGAAACCGGCGCCGCCCTGGAGATTCACCACTTCGCCACGCTCGCCGGCTATGGCGCCGAGGCGATCAACCCCTGGCTGGCATTCGAGACCATCGACGCATCGCTGCCGCGCATCTCTCCCAAGATGCATCGCGACATGGCGCAGAAGCACTATATCAAGGCTGTCGGCAAGGGGCTGAAGAAGGTCATGTCCAAGATGGGCATCTCCACCTACCAATCCTACTGCGGCGCGCAGATTTTCGATGCCGTCGGCCTCTCCTCGGCCTTTGTCGATGCCTGGTTTACCGGCACCGCGACGATGATCGAGGGCATCGGACTGGACGAGGTCGCCGCCGAGAGTCATCGCTGGCACCAGGATGCCTACGGCGACAAACAGATCTACAACCACCATCTCGACGTGGGCGGCGACTATGAGTACCGCGTTCGCGGCGAGGATCACGCCTGGACGCCGGAGAGCATCAGCAAACTGCAGCATGCCACCCGCGCCAACAATGCCCGCACCTTTGCCGAATTCTCGCGCCTGGTCGACGAGCAGAGCAGAGAGCTGCTGACGCTGCGCGGCCTGATGGAGTTCAGATTCGCCGAAAAACCGCTTCCGCTGGAGGAGATCGAACCTGCCAGCGAGATCGTCAAACGCTTCGCCACCGGCGCCATGTCGTTCGGCTCGATCTCCTACGAGGCGCACTCCACGCTGGCGAAAGCCATGAACGCCATCGGCGGCAAATCCAATACCGGCGAAGGCGGCGAGGAGCCGGAGCGTTTCAACCCGCTGGCGGATGGCTCCATGAACCCCGAGCGCTCCTCCATCAAGCAGGTCGCGTCCGGCCGCTTCGGCGTCACCACCGAGTACCTGGCCAACTCGGACATGATCCAGATCAAGATGGCGCAGGGCGCCAAGCCCGGCGAGGGCGGCCAGCTGCCGGGCCACAAGGTCAACGACCAGATCGCGCGCGTGCGCCACTCCACCAAGGGCGTCGGCCTGATCTCGCCGCCGCCGCACCACGACATCTACTCGATCGAGGACCTGGCGCAGCTGATTCATGACCTCAAGAACGTCAATCCCCAGGCGGACATCTCCGTCAAGCTGGTCTCCGAGGTCGGCGTCGGAACCGTTGCCGCAGGCGTCTCCAAGGCGCATGCCGATCACGTTATCATCGCCGGCTACGACGGCGGCACCGGCGCCTCTCCGATCACATCGATCAAGCACGCCGGCTCCCCCTGGGAGATCGGCCTCGCCGAGACCCACCAGACACTGGTGCTGAACAAGCTGCGCAGCCGTATCAGCGTGCAGACCGACGGCGGCTTGCGCACCGGACGCGACGTCGTCATCGCCGCACTGCTGGGGGCGGACAACTTCGGCTTCGCCACCGCACCGCTGATCGTCGAGGGCTGCATCATGATGCGCAAGTGCCATCTCAACACCTGCCCCGTCGGCGTCGCCACCCAGGACCCGGAGCTGCGCAAGCGCTTCACCGGCAAGCCGGAGCATCTCATCAACTACTTCTTTTTTGTCGCGGAAGAGATGCGCCAGCTGATGGCCAAACTCGGCTTCCGCAGCGTCAACGAGATGATCGGCCAGTCCGACAAGCTCAACATGCGCAGTTGCATCGACCACTGGAAAGCGAAAGGGCTCGACTACTCGCGCCTGCTGGCCAAGCCCAAGGCAGAGTCGCCGAAAGACATCTACCATAACGAAATGCAGGATCACGGCCTCAAGAGGGCGCTCGACAACCGCTTGATCGAGCTTGCAGCGGACTCGCTCGAAAATGGCGGCAAGACGCAGATCGACATCGCTATCCACAACTACAACCGCACCGTTGGCGCCATGCTCTCCGGCATGGTTGCCCAGAAGTATGGCAATGCCGGCCTGCCCGAGGGCAGCATCAGCATCAGGGCGAAGGGCACCGCGGGACAGTCGTTCGGCGCCTGGCTTGCCAGGGGCATCACGATCGAGCTCGCCGGCGAAGGCAACGACTATGTCGGCAAGGGCCTCTCCGGCGGCAAACTGATCATCTATCCGCCTGCTGAATCGAAAATCGGCAAGGCGGAGGAGAACATCATCGTCGGCAACACCGTACTGTTCGGCGCCATCAGCGGCGAATGCTACTTCAGCGGCGTCGCCGGCGAGCGTTTTGCGGTGCGCAACTCCGGCGCCACCGCCGTCATCGAGGGCGTCGGCGACCACGGCTGTGAATACATGACCGGTGGCGTCGTCGTCTGCCTCGGCCCGACCGGGCGCAACTTTGCAGCCGGCATGTCGGGAGGCATCGCCTACGTGCTGGATGAAAACGAGGGTTTCCGTGCGCGCTGCAATACCGGCATGGTTGAACTCGAAACCATCCGCCGCGACGGCGCCAACGTCGATGTCGGCGACATGATGGCTGCGGACGAAACGCGCCTCAAGGCGCTGATCGAGAAGCATCTGGATTACACCGGCTCTGCTGTCGCCCGCAACATCATTGCCAACTGGAACGATTACCTGCCGAAATTCGTCAAGGTCATGCCGGTAGACTACCGTCGCGCCTTGCTTGCGCTCAAAGCACAAAAATCGGCGGCTTGAGGGGTCATATCAATGGGAAAACCAACAGGCTTCATGGAGTTCGATCGCCGGGATCGCCACTATGCGCCCGTCGACGAGCGCCTGCAGAACTTCCATGAATTCATCATTCCGCTCGAAGAGAGCGAGCTCAGCACCCAGGGCGCACGCTGCATGGACTGCGGCATTCCATTCTGTCACCAGGGATGCCCGGTCAACAACCTCATTCCAGACTGGAACGACCTGGTCTACCACGGCCTGTGGCAAGAAGCGCTGGAGGTGCTGCACAGCACCAACAACTTTCCGGAAGTAACCGGCCGCATCTGTCCGGCACCCTGCCAGGAGTCCTGCACCCTGAACATCCAGGATATGCCGGTCACCATCAAGACGATCGAGTGCGCCATTGTCGACAAGGGGTGGGAGCAGGGATGGATCACACCACAGGTTGCCGCACACAAGAGCGGCAAACGGGTCGCCGTGGTTGGCTCAGGCCCTGCCGGCATGGCCTGCTCGCAGCAGCTGGTGCGCGCCGGCCATGTGGTGGAGCTGTTCGAGAAGGAGCCCGGCATCGGCGGCCTGATGCGCTTCGGCATCCCCGACTACAAGCTCGACAAGAGCCTGCTGGAGAGACGCAGGCAGCAGATGGAGGCTGAGGGCGTCGTGTTTCACACCAATACCCATATCGGCGTCGATATCCCGGCCTCACAACTGCTGGACCAGTATGACGCCGTAGTACTGACCGGCGGTGCGGAGCAGCCGCGCGATCTTGAGATTCCCGGGCGCGAACTCGACGGCATCCACTTCGCGATGGACTTCCTGAAAGCCAATACCAAGTGGGTACAGGGCATCCACGGCCAGGAGCAGGTCATCTCGGCAAAGGGGAAGCACGTGGTCGTCATCGGCGGCGGCGATACCGGCTCCGACTGCATCGGCACCTCGACCCGCCACGGCGCCGCCTCCGTCACCCAGATCGAAATCCTGCCGCAGCCTCCGGAGCGCGAGGACAAGGGGCTGACCTGGCCGGACTGGCCCAACAAGATGCGCACCTCCACCTCCCAGGAGGAGGGCTGTGAACGCATGTGGTCGGTAGCCACCAAACAATTCATCGATGACGGCAACGGCAATCTCAAGGGGCTCGAGTGCGTCAGGGTCGAGTGGAACAGGGATGATGCCGGCAACTGGCGGATGAGCGAAGTGGAGGGTTCGACATTCGACCTGCGCGCCGATATCGCCACGCTGGCGATGGGCTTCCTGCATCCTGTGCATGAAGGTATGCTCGAACAGCTTGGCGTCGACAAGGACGACCGCGGCAATGTCAGGGGCGGGACAGAGGGCGACAGGGCCTACCACACCTCTGTCGACAAGCTCTTCGCCGCCGGCGATATGCGCCGCGGCCAGTCGCTGGTGGTGTGGGCCATCCGCGAAGGGCGCCAGTGCGCGCGTGCAGTGGATGAGTTCCTGATGGGTTATAGCGACCTGCCGCGATAATTGACTTTGAATAGCGGGAGTCACATAAACCACCCATAGTGCTCCCGCACGGTCAGACTCCTCCTTTCAGGGACGCGTGAATACATCCCTGTTTTAGACAGCCCTGAAAGGAAGAGCCCGATCCTGCTACCCGTATAGAGAGTTAGCATCCTATAAGCCGATGTCATTTCGACCAAAGGGAGAAATCCTGGACCTGCTGATGCTGCATGGCGTTCGAGGATTTCTCGCTTCGCTCTAAATGACAGTAAATCAGACCGAAATGACAGCTTCTGTTACGCGATTGCTCGCGCCCGAAAAATGAGATGAACGACGACCCAGATAACATCCACCCCCCTGTTCCGGATGAGCATAGTGCTCCCGCTCCCGGACGATTCAGAGAGCCTGCCGGTGTTCCCGCCTCCCACGCACTGGCGTGGATCATCATGGGGTGGGAGTATTTCAAGAAGGAGCCGACGGCCTGGATCGTCGTCACCATCATCTGGGTCGGTGGCAGCCTGCTGCTCTCCATGCTGCCGCTGGCGTCGATACTGGTCAATCTCATCTTCCCGGTGCTGGTTGCCGGCATGATGCTCGGCTGCGCCGCCATCGAACGCGGCGAGACCTTCCTGATCTCGCACCTGTTCGCCGGATTCAGACTACCGCAGAGCGGGCGCCTGATCACGCTGGGCGCCGTCAATATCGCCATCACTCTGGTCGCCATCATGCTGATCGGCGTCTTCTTCTCGCTGCTTCTCGGCAGCAGCGCAGATATCGCCGACCCACAGGAACTGCAGGCGGCAATCATTGGCGATGACTCCTCAGGACTGCTGTTGCTGCTGTTGCTGGCGGCGCTGCTGCTGCCGGTAATGATGGCGTTCTGGTTCGCCCCGCTGCTGATCGCCATCGACAACCGGGATGTGATCGACTCCCTGAAGCTGAGCTTCACCGCCTGCCTGAGAAATATCTGGCCGCTGCTGGTCTATGGCCTGCTGTTTCTGCCGCTGTTCATACTCTCGGTGCTGCTGATGGGACTGGGCTTCCTCGTCGTGATACCGATGATCTACGCCTCCCTCTACGCCTCCTACAAGGACATCTTTCACGAAGGCTAGTAATTCGCGGTCAGAAGACCGCGATGCACTATCACTCCTGCTTATCCCTGCGCTTGCGCGCCCTGGGATGCGCCTTGTCATACACCTGCGCCAGGTGCTGGAAATCAAGATGGGTATAGACCTGGGTGGTGCTGATATCGGCATGCCCGAGCAGCTCCTGCACGGCACGTAAATCGCTGGAGGACTCCAGCAGGTGGCTGGCGAAAGAGTGGCGCAGCATGTGCGGATGCAGATGCTGCGGCAGCCCCTGCTGTTGCGCCCGGTATGCCAGGCGCTGCTGCACCGTGCGCGGGCTGATGCGCCTGCCCCGCTTGCTGACAAAGAGCGCCGGCTCGGCCGCGGAAGCAAGCCTGGCGCGCACCTTCAGCCAGGCGTCAATGGCTTTGCGGGCCATGCCGCCCACCGGGACGCGGCGTGTTTTCGCCCCCTTGCCCGTCACCTCCAGTTGATCGCCAACGGCTGGCAAATCATCAACATTCAGCGACACCAGCTCGGCAAGACGCAAACCCGAGGCGTAGAAAAGCTCCATCATCGCGCGGTCCCTGAGCAGCAAAGGATCGCTGCCCTCCATATCCAGCAGCCGGGCCACCTCGTCGGCGTCGGCCACATGAGGTAGTGAACGCCGCTGCTTCGGTGCGCGCACGCCTTCAGCGGGATTGCCCACCGCCGCCCCTTCACGCAGCAGATAGCGGTAGAAGGCGCGCAGCGAGGAGAGCTGGCGTTGCAGGCTTTTGCCGCTGACGCCTTCACGGTGACGGCTGGCGATCCATGCCCGCACCTGGTGCTGGTGGATCCGCTGCCAGGCTACCCGGCCCGATGATGGCGCCTGCTGCCGCAGCCAGCTGGAAAACTGTTTCAGATCCCGCTGATAGCTCTGCAGCGTTGCCGCTGAAAGGCGGCGTTCGTAACGAAGATAGTCTACAAATTCATCGACGAGGTCAGCCGAGCGGCTCATTTCCCGTAGGAGATGCGCGCCAGCGAGTGGCTCACGAGGCCGCCGAGGCGCTGTAGGAAGCCGCTCTCCTTGCCGGGATGAAAACGCTGCGCATCACGGCTGCCGATGGCGAGGATGCCCCTGGTGTGCTTGTGCTCCAGCGGGATGATTGCCGCGGAGCCCGTCTCAGCTGCCATGTCGCCAAACAGGTATTCCAGCTGCTCTTTTTGCAGGGCGCCGCATTTGGGCTTGCCCTGCTGCATAAAATCGGCAAACAGCAGCGATGCCGGCTGCCCTTCATTGACTGCCTGCTCGAGGTTGTCGTCGGCAAACAGCCGCAGCTGGACGGCGTCCGCATCGAACTGCTGTCGCAGGTCATCGAGCAACGTATCCATCAGGCTCTCAAGGTCATTGCTTTCGATCAACATCAGCGTCAACTCGTAGAGGCGCTGGTTGAGACTCTCATTCTCGCGCGCAACGTTGATCAAATTCTCCAGCTGAACGCGGTGTTCGCCCGCCTTGCTCCTGAGCAGCTGCACCTGGCGTTCCAGCAGGGAGATGCTGCCTTCACCGGCATCATGGGGAATTTCGAGCGCCGTCAACAGCTCCTGGTGGCGCTCGAAATAGTCGCCGTGACGCTGCAGATAGGCTGCAACCGCCTCTTCAAACTGCGCGTCGACAGGCTCGTCACCCGCATCCTCTATGCTGTCATCAAACTGCTCTTTGCTGTTACTCATAGGTCGATTATCCCCTCAAAAACCGCCACCGCGGGACCGGTCATCCACACGCAGGCATGCTCACCTTGCCAGCTTATCACAAGTTCTCCGCCCCGCAACCTGACAGTGACCCGCTGATCAAGAAGCCCGCGTTGGATACCGGAGACGACTGCAGCACAAGCGCCGCTGCCGCAGGCAAGCGTCTCGCCGGCACCTCTCTCATAGACGCGCAGTGCAACTTCCGAGCGTGACAGGGGCTGCATGAAGCCGGCATTGACGCGCTGTGGAAAGCGCGGGTGGGATTCCAGCAGCGGTCCCAGCCGTTCGACATCGAAATGCTCCACATCATCGACAACCATGACCGCATGCGGATTGCCCATCGATAAGACCGACAGCTGATAGCTTTCACCATCGAGCTCCAGCGGATAGGTTGGCGCCTGCTGCCGGGCATCGAACGGGACTTTTGCCGGCTCAAACTCCGGTGATCCCATGTTGACGCGCACCAGATCGTTCTTTTCGTGATAGAGAGTGATCACTCCGGCTGCAGTGCCCACCCTCAATATCTCCTTGTCCGAGAGCCCCTGGTCGCGTACGAAGCGTGCAAAACAGCGTGCGCCGTTGCCGCACTGTTCGACCTCACCGCCGTCGGCATTGAAGATGCGGTAATGGAAGTCGGTATCTTCCGTGCGTGCACTCTCGACCAGCAGTACCTGGTCGCAGCCGATGCCGAAACGCCGTGCTGCGAGAAAGCGGATCTGCTCCGCACTCAGTGCAAGCTGCTGATCGATGGCATTGATCACCACGAAGTCGTTGCCCAGGCCGTGCATTTTGGTAAATGAGAGTCGCATGGATCAATTTTAGCAGAAGCAGCACCTGCTGTAGGGTGGATAAGCGACAGCGCATCCACCTTGTTATTAACCACAGATAAACACAGATACACACAGATCGTTTTCTTCATCTTTTCATCTGTGTTGATCTGTGTTTATCTGTGGTTTAACAATCACTTCCCTGCAGGGCGTATAACGAAGAGTAAAGCGACTCGGCAATCTGGTCGGGATTGCTCAGCTGCGCTCGCAATGACATCGAGCCCTGCGCACTCTCATTGACTACGATAAATATGCTAAAGTCACCCCTCTGCAAATCTACGCACAAGGGGACACCGCGATGAAATATATTGTTGAATCCGAAAAAAGCCTGGAGCAGGCAGCAGCCGATCTTGAAGCCGCGGTGGCCAATCACCAGTTTGGCGTACTGCACGTGCATGATCTGCAGGCGACCCTGATCAACAAGGGGTTCGATTTCCCCCACGGCTGCAGGGTCTTTGAAGTCTGCAACCCCCGCCAGGCGGACAGAGTCCTCAACGATGACATGAGCCTGAACATGGCACTGCCCTGCAGGATCTCAGTCTGGGAGGAGGATGGAACCACCAAAATCGGTATGCTGAGTCCCAGGGATCTGCTGGCGATGCTCTCAGATTCCGAGGTGCTGGCGAAAGTCGCCGCAGAGGTGGAAGAGACGACGACAGCCATCATCAACGAAGCGAAGTAGGCTGCACCGTTGCGCTATCTTGTCCCACTGCTGATGCTGCTCATCGGCATCCTGCTATTGAGCAGCGGTTATGGCCATTGGCAAAAATCCAGCCAACTGCTGAAGAGCTCGACCTCGGTCGAAGGCACAATCATAAGCATCGACCCGTTCATGTCCAGCAAAGCCGGCAAATCCTCGTCGCTGCACTATTTTCCGAGGGTTGCATTCACCACCGCAAGCGGTGAGCAGCTTGAGTTTCAATCCCGGGTCACACATCGCGCAGACCACTACAAGCCGGGCGACAAAGTGCGGGTGCTCTATCGGCAGGATGCGCCGGAAAATGCCGTGATCGGCTCCTTCAACGCCCTGTGGGCGCTGGCCGCCCTGTTCTCGGCTTCCGGGGTGCTGGTCATGGC
>JBDLII010000076.1:0-10196 GCA_039714995.1 Pseudomonadota bacterium | reverse complement strand
CTGCGGAAATTCCAACAATTGTCGAGGTTATTGAGATGTTGCCAAATGTGAATTGTCATGCAGAAGAGCCAGCGCCTCGCCAACGACCTGGAACGAACCGAAGATCAGGATAACATCTCCAGCATCGCTCGCCTGCCGTGCCGCCCGCCAGGCATCCTGCAGTGAAGCATGCATGGCTACTTCGGCATGAGCGGCAGTCCGCACGCCTTTGTAGAGAGCTTCGCTGCCAACGCCACGCGGATCATCGAGCGGATAGAGATGCCACGCATCCACGGCATGATCCAGGGCTGCTACAACATCGTGCAGCGGTTTGTCGGCATAGATCGAAAACAGCGCGCGCAGCTTGCCGGGGTAGCGCAGTGTCTCGAGAGTGGTTGCGAGAGCTGCCGCGGCCTCCCGGTTGTGCGCAACATCCAGGATAATGAGCGGGTCACCGTCAATGACCTGGAAGCGGCCGGGCAGCTTCGCATCCAGCAGACCCTGGCGCATGGCCTCCCTGCTGACAGGCAGCTGCTGCCGCAGCAAGTGCAGAGTCATCAGCACGCCCGCGGCATTCTGCAGCTGATAACGGCCCCGCAACAACGGCAGCGGCAAGGCATCATGACAGACCTCGCCACTGAGCCAACTCCAGGCACCCTCTGCTTCAGTGTAGCTGTAGTCGGCTCCCAGATGGTAGAGCCTGGCGCCAACGACTTCGGCAGCACGCAGAAAACCTGCCGGCATATCGGGTTCGGCGTAGACCGCGGGGCTGCCAGCGCGCAGGATACCGGCCTTTTCAGCACCGATTGCATCCCTGTCATCACCCAGCCACGCCACGTGGTCGATGCCGACCGAGGTCACCAGTGCAACATCAGCGTCCAGCAGGTTGACCGCATCGAGTCTGCCGCCAAGCCCCACTTCCAGGATCACGACATCCAGCTGCCGACGTGAGAAGAGATCGAGCGCAGCCAGGGTGCCGAATTCAAAATAGGTAAGCAGCGTCTCGCCGCGGCACGCCTCGATACGCTCGAATGCGGCGCATAGATCATCATCGGCAGCTTCATCGCCGTTGATGAGAATGCGTTCGTTGTAACGCAACAGGTGCGGAGATGTATAGCAGCCGACCCGCCACGAGGCGGCGCGCAAGATCGCATCAAGGAACGCCACGCTGGAACCCTTGCCATTGGTCCCGGCAACGCTGATGATCAGGGGCTTGAATTGCCGTGGATGGAGCCGGCTCCAGACCTGGCGCAGTCGCTCGAGACCCAGGTCAATTTCGGCAGGATGAATCTGCTGCTGGTAGTCGAGCCATTCAGCCAGGGAGCGTCTCTTCGTCATCCGGGCCCTTGTCGGGAACTGGTGGTGGGGCTTCTGCCGTGACTTCGGGATCGGGCTGAGGCGGCACAGTGCCACTGGCAGTCAGGATCGCCGCGAGCCGGTGCAGCCTGTCACGCATCTCATGGCGGGTGATAATCATATCGATAGCACCATGTTCAAGCAGAAATTCGCTGCGCTGAAAGCCTTCGGGCAGGGTCTCACGTACCGTCTGTTCGATCACGCGCGGCCCGGCAAAGCCGATCAGCGCATTGGGCTCGGCGGCATTGATATCCCCGAGCATCGCCAGACTCGCGGAGACGCCACCCATAGTCGGGTCGGTCATCACCGAGATAAAGGGGATGCCTGCATCGCGCATTTTAGCAAGCGCCGCACTGGTTTTCGCCATCTGCATCAGCGAGAACAGCGACTCCTGCATACGCGCCCCGCCGCTGGCCGAAAAGCAGATCAACGGCATCCTCTTCTCCAGCGCCAGGTCGACGCCGCGCACAAAACGCTCGCCGACGACAGAACCCATCGAACCGCCCATGAAAGAGAATTCAAAGGCCGCCACGATGACATCCATCCCCTTCAGTTTTCCCTGTACGACGACCAGCGCATCCTTCTCCCGGGTCGACTTTTCAGCCGCAGTCAAACGGTCCTTGTATTTTTTGCTGTCCTTGAACTTGAGCGGATCGGTTGCCTCCAGGTTCTCGCCGATCTCGATGCGCTCCTCGGGATCCAGGAAGAGATCGATCCGGCGCCGTGCTCCGATGCGGTTATGAAAGTTGCATTTTGGACAGACATCATTGTTGCGCTCGGATTCAGAGCGATACAGAACGGCGCCGCAACCCTTGCACTTCTCCCACAATCCTTCAGGAACTGTTTTTTTGGTGGCACCGTCAGTTCGAATGCGTGTGGGCAGTAATTTTTCAAACCAGTTCATAGAAGCTTCTCCGAAGGTTTTAGGTTTTAAGTTTTAGGTACTGATCTGTAGCAACATCTGATTTTAACTACGTGGCCCGATAAAACCTCAATAGCGTAAATTCAAACGAAACCCTGATACCCGCACGACCACTTAAAACCTAAAACCTAAAACCTAAAACCTAAAACTTAACGCCTACCCATCCAGTGCCTGCCGCAGTTCACTGACAAAGTCGCCGACTGCCTTGACTGTACCCGCTGCATCGCCCTGATGCGCATCGATGCGGCTGACGATGGCACTGCCGACGATCACGGCATCGGCCAGTTTTCCCATGGCGGCAGCAGTTGCCGCATCCTTGATGCCGAAACCGACGCCTACCGGCAATGTACTGATCTCTCTGATTTCAGTCAACCTCTCTGCAACAGCATCGAGATCGAGGTGTCCGGCGCCGGTGATCCCCTTCAGTGAAACATAATAGACATAGCCGCGCGAAGCGTCACAGATTTTGCGGATGCGTTCCCGGCTGCTCGTGGGTGCAATCAAAAAGACAGGGTCAAGCTGCTGCGCATAGAAGAGGGGAAGAATCGCTTCCCCCTCCTCCGGCGGAAGATCGACCAGCAGGACGCCATCAACACCGGCCGCAGCAGCTTCAGCAGCAAAGGTTTCATACCCCATCACCTCGACCGGGTTCAGATACCCCATCAGCACCACGGGCGTGTCGTTGTCACGCTGGCGGAACTCCGCTACCATCTGCAGCACATCCCTCAGCGAGACATCGAATTCGAGGGCGCGCTCAGCGGCCTTTTGGATCACCGGGCCGTCGGCCATCGGATCCGAGAAGGGGATGCCCAGCTCGATCAGGTCGGCGCCTGAGTCGACCAGCGCATGCATCAGCGGTACCGTCAACGCGGGGTCGGAATCGCCCGCGGTGATATAGGGAATCAGTGCAACACGACCGGCCTCGGCGAGCGAGGCGAAACGGGATTGAATCCGGCTCATAGCTTGATCCCCTCCCGCGCCGCAACCGTGTGCATATCCTTGTCCCCGCGGCCCGAGAGATTCACCAGCAGCTTCTGCTGCGGCTCCATCTGTGGCGCAAGCTGCATCGCGTAGGCCAGCGCATGGCTGGACTCCAGCGCCGGAATGATCCCCTCGATGCGCGTCAGTGCATGAAACGCCTGCAGCGCCTCATCATCGCTGATGGCGACATAGCTGGCGCGTGCTGTATCTTTCAGCCAGGCATGTTCCGGCCCGACGCCGGGATAGTCGAGACCGGCGGAAATTGAATGGGTTTCGATGATCTGGCCGTTCTCATCCTCCATCAGGTAGGTGCGGTTGCCATGCAGCACACCGGGGCTGCCGGCGCACAGCGGCGCGGCATGACGGCCGGTGTCGATGCCGTCGCCGGCGGCTTCGACGCCGTAGATCGCGACGGCGGCATCATTCAGAAACGGATGGAACAGACCGATCGCATTGGAGCCGCCGCCGACACAGGCGATCAGTGCATCCGGCAGTCCCCCGGTCATCTCCTGCATCTGGCGGCGCGCTTCGCGCCCGATAACGGTCTGGAAGTCACGCACCATCGCCGGATAGGGATGCGGTCCCGCGACTGTGCCAATGATGTAGAAGGTGTTGTCGACATTGGTGACCCAGTCGCGCATCGCTTCATTCAGGGCATCCTTGAGGGTGCGGGAGCCGGAGGTGACGGCGACGACCTCGGCGCCCAGCAGGCGCATGCGGTAGACATTGGCCTCCTGCCTGGCGATATCGACTTCACCCATGTAGACGACGCATTCGAGACCCAGGCGCGCTGCCACTGTCGCCGTCGCCACACCATGCTGCCCGGCGCCGGTCTCGGCGATGATGCGGCTCTTGCCCATGCGCTTGGCGAGCAGCGCCTGGCCGATGGTGTTGTTGACCTTGTGCGCGCCGGTGTGATTGAGGTCCTCGCGCTTCAGGTAGATCTGCGCACCGCCGAGTTCGCGGCTCCAGCGTTCGGCATGATAGAGCGGCGATGGACGCCCGACATAGTGCGCCAGATCGGCATCCAGTTCGGCGAGAAAGGTCTCATCCTGCATATAGCGCAGGTAGGCTTCATCAAGCTCGGAGAGCGCACCCATCAGGGTTTCGGAGACAAAAATGCCACCGTAAGGGCCAAAGTGGCCGCGTTGATCCGGCATCTCCTGCCAGTTAGTCGGTGTTTCTATCGCCAAGCTCTACTCCTCGTATCAGTCTTTCAATTGCTGCAGCATCTTTGATGCCTTTTGCCGCTTCAACCCCGCCACTGACATCCACCCCCCACGGGTGAACGGCATCGATGGCTGCGGCGACATTGTCGGGGTTCAGGCCGCCTGCCAGCGTGATCTCCGCAGCCAGGTCATCAGGTATCAACGACCAGTTGAAGATCTCTCCTGTGCCGCCGGGTACGCCTGCCTTGTAGCTGTCCACCAGCAGCCCGCAGGCATGGTGGTAACGCTCTCGCTGTGCATGCAGATCGACCCCCGGCTGCATGCGGATCGCCTTGATATAGGGCTTTCCCTGCCGGGAGCAGAAATCGGGGCTCTCGTTGCCGTGGAACTGTATCAGGTCAATCGGCACCCGGGCGACGATCTGCTCGATCTCTTCATGCGCGGCATCGACAAACAACGCCACCTTGGTGACAAAGGGCGGCAGGGCTGCAGCAACCGCTGCCGCCCGGTCGACCTCGACAAACCTGGGACTGCCGGGATAGAAGACCAGCCCGATGGCATCGGCACCGGCAGCGGCTGCGGACACGCCATCTTCAACCCGGGTGATGCCGCAGATTTTAACGCGTGTTCGCATACGAAAACATGGTCATGGTAGACATTATAAAACAGATCTATTATCGGACAAATCAGCACTTATAGCTAGATGAAGAGGTTTCAGGCAGTTGGAATTCAGCTGGATACTGCACCCTCTCCAGATAGAGCCCGTCCGGTGGCGCGGTAACGCCTCCCAAGCGGCGATCACGCAACTCCAGCACCTCTTGCGCCCATTCGCTGCCGGCCTTGCCCTGGCCGATGGCGATCAGGACGCCGGCGATATTCCTGACCATGTGATGCAGAAAAGCGTCGGCCTCGATCCTGAGCTCGAGAAACTCACCATGGCGCTCCACGGAGAGATGATGCACGGTGCGCACCGGACTTTTTGCCTGGCAGCCGAGGGCGCGATAGGAGCTGAAATCGTGCGTTCCGAGCAGTACCTGGGCGGCGCTGTGCATCAACCCGGCATCGAGGCGCCGGTGAATCCAGGTCGCACGGCGATGCGCCAGTGCAGAGCGTAGCGGGCGATTCAGAATCTGGTAGCAATAGGAGCGCCTGTATGCAGAAAACCTGGCATGAAAGCGTTCCGGAACCTGCGCTGCCCAGAGCACACTGACATCGTCCGGAAGATTGACATTGACGCCTTGCGTCCACGCCCGCTGCGGCCTCCTGGCCTCGGTATCGAAATGGATCACCTGTTCCAGCGCATGCACACCGGTATCGGTTCGGCCGGCGCAATGCACGCGCACAGCATGGTTGGCAACAGTGGCAACGGCCTGCTCCAGGGTCTGCTGAACACTCCTGATGCCCTGCTGCTGGGTCTGCCAGCCATGAAACCCGGCGCCGTTGTACTCGATCCCCAGGGCGATGCGCATCGGTGCAGAAGCAGATGGATCAGAGATATTTTTTCAGCAACTGTTCGGCGGCCTGCCGCTGCTGCGCCGAGCCGTCAGCTAGAACCTCGTCGAGAATATCCCTGGCGCCCTCGATATCTCCCATATCAGCAAAAGCAGCCGCCAGATCAATCTTTGCTTCGACTTCGGCATGTTTCACATCCTCGGGTTCCTTATCGAATGAGGTAACGGAAAGGTCCTCTGACTCTACCGTTGTCTCTGCATCCGGCTCGGAACCAGGAAGGGCATCATCATCCTGCCTCTCGTCCTGGGCCTGATCGGCTGCATCGGCTAAGATATCATCGAAATCACTCTTGATATGTGAATCGATGCCGAAAGAGTCATCGAGCGTGATGCCCTCCACACCCGGATCACTCTCCGGGGTCTCTTCAAGCACAAGCTCGTCTTCCAGTTCCAGATCTTCAACGACCCGGGCATCCGGAATGACCTTGGTCACTGCATTATCCAGGATCTCGGCAGTCTCATCGAGAGCCAGCTCCGCTTCGGCGAGTGTTTCGCTCGACTGCTTCTGCTGCAGCTCCTTCTCAAATGCTTGCAACGCCGCTTCGAGTTCTGCTTCGGAGGAGTCGTCACTCTCATCTTCACCGGCATCGACGGCTACATCACCCGCACCCGCCATGGAGTCGCCATCAAGATTGATGACCTCGGCTTCGGCATGCCTCCTGTTGACGACGCCCAGCGATTCGATTCCAGACGGCAGCAGATTGCCATGCATACGCTCAATTTTCAGCCACTGCTGATTGTCCAGCATGGCCCCGCTGCTCTCGATGTTGTTCATCTCTGTTTCAAATGCCTGCCGGTCTCCCTCACCATGCAGCACCTCCAGCAGTTGCATGTGCAGATCGGGACGCTCGGGTTCAGCCTCGACCGCCTGTAGCAGAACAGCTCGTGCCGTGGCGGCATCTCCGTTGCGCAGCAGCAGCGCCGCTTGCTCGGCAGGATCGACTTCCGTAGTTGCACCCAGCGTATCGCTCAGCTCTGATCCGGATGGCAGCGTCTCATCTTGCTGCTGTGACAACTCCCTGTCCACATCGACAGTAGCTGGTTGAGCATCGGGAGCCGCTTCATGTTCGCCACTCCCCTGATCATCACTCCTCTCACCGACGAATTCGCCGACGAGTTCATCATCCTGGTAGCCGGAGTCACGCCCTGCTCTTCTGCTGGCGCGGCCAATGAGAAATGTGAACAGCAAGGCCAGCGCGCCACCGGCGCCGATGAGGAGGTTATTGTCGATGCCCTTGATGAGTGAGTCACTGGCGGAGGGTGGAATGCCGGCCGCAGCGGGTTCCTGACTCCGGGCGGATGTTGCTGCACTCCCGGAATCATCTTCAGACATCACGTTATCATCCGGGCCTGCAGGAGTCTGCGGCTCCTCCACTGCAGTGATTAAAGAGGCAGCAGGCAACGTCTCACTGCCAGCATCGACGGCGTCGTCCGGTGACATCTGCGGCTCTCCGGCAGTGTCATCCAGAGATGCCGTGACATCTTCGTCGGCCGGTTTTTCATCGGTTGTTCCATCAACCAGCGTGCTTTCATCCCCTGCTTCTGCATCCATAGCAGCAACAGGCTCATCATCAGCGACAGCGGCGTCTTCTCCGGCTTCTTCAGTCTCTACTTCAGTCGATGAAGCTGCAGTTGTCGTTTGAGCATCGGCTTCATCCGTTTGCACCTTGGTATCAGCCTCGGATCGAGGCTCTGCATCAGCGATTGTCGCCAGCTGTTGATCGCCTTCAAACGTACTCGAGGCGGGCTGCCGCTCCTGCTCCTGCGCATGCGGTGCTGCCGGAGTCCCTGATTCTCCAGTTTCCGCGGCTATCCGACCAGCGTCCTCCTGCATTCCGCCAGCTGTCAGGCCCAGCAGCTCCTGATCGCTCACTTCGTCTGCCGTTGCCAACGATGAGTCAGCTCCCTCGGCACCCGGCTGCTGATCAGTCCCAGCCAGTGCTTTTTGTTCATCAATCTGGCGATACAACTGCTGCAACTGGGCCAGTTCGCCCCTCATCCTGATTAATTTGTGCGCGACTCCCAGCTGCTCCTCGAGCAGTTCGACCCGTGAACGCAACATCTTGTTTTCTTCATTTACCGTAGCATCCGCTGCAAGTCCTGGCTCGCCTGTACCAGGCTCTCCTGTCTGTGATACGTCACTGCCGGCTTCAGTCGCGGAATCCAGCGTCAGGCGGCCTCCCTGATCAGCCTCCTGAGGCAGCGCGGCAGGCTGCTGGTCAGCGGGTTTTACCGGCGCTTCCGCCAGCGCAACGATTTCAGGAGAGAGTCGTTTCGACGAGGAGATCGAGCGTCCCGCCCGCAGTGCCCGCTGGTGTCTTGCCACCCTTTGCACCGCCGCATTTTCCGACACCCCCAGGATGACCTCTTCAGAGGGGATACGCAGCAACTCTCCCTTCTTCAGCAGGTTGATATTGCCGCGCATGAATGCCTCGGGATTCTCCTCGTGAATGGCAATCATGGTCTGCTGCATCGTGGCGCCGTCTGGACGCACCCTTGACGCCACCTGCCACAAACTGCTGCCCGTCATGGCCTGCGCACTTCCTGTTCCCTCGCTACGTCGGGGAGTGACTTTCCCGGCTCCATCCCGGGGAGCCGTCACAGCCTCGGGCTGCGGTGGCTTGACTGCTTGCTGTTGCTTGCCGGTCACACTGGCGGCGGCTGGCGCTTTAACCGGGGCCGCCTGCTTTCCGGAGTAGAGTGGCGGATCGAGCAGCAGCGTGAAATCCTTGACCAGCTGGCCATTTTCCCAGTTGGCATCGACAACGAAGCTGAGAAAGGGCTCTGTCACGGCCTGGCGGCTGGTCACCCTGATCGCTGGCCCTGTATGGCGTTGAATCAGTGAAAAACGCAATCCCTCCAGCTTCTCGCTCCAGTCAACACCGGCATTTTTGAAAGTCGTGCGTGAGGCAAGCTTGACCCGGAATGCGTCAAGTTCATCCCCTTCGACACCCTTGATGTCGATCGTCGCTTTCAGCGGCTGATTGATATAGGAGTGAACATGGATCTGGCCCAGTGTCAGCGCCTGTGCTCCCGTTGCATACATAAACAGGAGTGATGGGAGGATCAGTCTTTTTTGCATGGTGCTCTGCTCTTTCGTTACTTCTCAACAGACCTGACAGTGTGATGAATCAGAGCTGAATTCAGTGAGGGTCTTCAGGTATTCCGGCTCAACAGGATCGCCAGCATTCTGCGCAAGGGTTCAGCCGCTCCCCACAGGAGCTGATCGCCCACGGTGAATGCCGAGAGATACTCCGGTCCCATGTTCATTTTCCGCAATCTGCCAACAGGCACTGACAGGGTGCCTGTCACAGCCGCCGGGGTGAGCTCCTGCACACTGATATCGCGTTCGTTCGGGATCACCTTGACCCATTGGTTCGCGGATGCCAGCACCGACTCGACCTCATCCATCGGGATATCCCCGCTCAGTTTGACGGTCAAAGCCTGGCTATGCGAACGCATCGCTCCAATTCTGACACAAATACCGTCAACAGGTACAGGGTTATCGCCTCTTCCAAGTATCTTGTTGGTCTCCACGCCGCCTTTCCACTCCTCCTTGCTCTGCCCATTCTCCAGACGCACATCGATCCATGGAATCAGACTGCCCGCCAGCGGTACGCCAAACTGTTCGCTTGGAAAATCGTCGCTGCGCAGGCTGTCTGCAACGGTTCGGTCGATAGCCAGAATCGCGGAGGCGGGATCCGACAGCTTGTCCGCAACCGAAGCATGAAGGGCGCCCATCTGGGCAATCAGCTCCCGCATGTTGCGCGCCCCGGCGCCGGAGGCTGCCTGATAGGTCATCGCTGTCGTCCACTCCACCATACCCTCTCGAAAGAGGCCGCCCAACGCCATCAACATCAGGCTGACGGTGCAGTTGCCACCGATAAAATCCTTTGTGCCATCAGCAAGCGCCCTGTCGATGACATCACGGTTCACCGGATCCAGCACGATAATGCTGTGGTCCTGCATACGCAGGGATGAAGCCGCATCGATCCAGTAGCCTTTCCAGCCGGCCGCGCGCAGTTGTTGAAACACGGCGTTGGTATAGCCACCCCCCTGGCAGGTGACAATGGCATCCATGGTTTTCAGTGCATCGATATCCATGGCGTCCTTCAACAGCGGGATCTCCCTGCCGATATCAGGCCCCTGCTGGCCCACCTGGGAGGTGGTGAAAAAAACCGGCTCATCGATTGCATCGAAGCCCTGCTCTTCACGCATGCGGTCCATCAATACCGACCCGACCATGCCCCGCCATCCAACAAAACCAACGCGTTTCAT
>JBDLII010000075.1:0-10264 GCA_039714995.1 Pseudomonadota bacterium | reverse complement strand
ACAAGATACTGGTCTATATGCCGTTTGACGAGATAGAGACCATTATCAGCTGGCTCGGCCCGATCCAGGAGTACCAGTTCTATGTCTACTGCGCAGTAGATGCCCCGAAGGATGATGGCAATATCCATCTGCGCCCCTTCTCACGCGATGGTTTTCTCGCCGACCAGGCCAGCTGCAGCGGTATCATCTGCAACGCCGGCTTCGAACTGCTCAGCGAAGCGATCCAGGGCGGCAAAAAACTCCTGGTCCAGCCTCTGAAGGGGCAGATGGAGCAGATCTCCAACGCCATGGCATTGGAACAGCTGGGCTACGGCGAAGTGATGGATTCACACGACACACCTCTGCTGATGCGCTGGCTGACGCAGCCAAATCCCGAGCCACGCCCCTATCCGAACGTGGCCAGGGCCGTGGTGGAGTGGCTGCATTCAGGAATGCTCCAGGAGCAGGATGCCCTGGCCCGGGAACTGTGGGCCCAATACGCCTGAAGCAGGATACCCCTCCACCCAGTCACTGCATTGCGAGGCTCCACAAGCAATTTGCTTCATGACTCCGTTATAATCCTTCTGTGACGTCTTCCATCAGGCCCGAGAGAACCTTGTCCACCGCATGAGCATTGAACAGAGACATGACGTACTGATTATCGGCAGCGGTGCTGCCGGGCTGGGGCTGGCGCTCAGGCTGAAGCAGAGCCTGCGCATTGCCGTGATCAGCAAGTGCGAACTGCAGGAGGGCAACACCTACTATGCCCAGGGAGGCATTTCCGCCGTCGTCGGAGACGAGGATTCCATCGACTCCCACGTGAAGGACACCCTGGTTGCCGGCGTGGGGCTCTGCGACGAAGCAGTCGTGCGCCTGGTGGTCGAACACGGCCCCGCCAATATTCACTGGCTCTTGAACGAGGGCGTCACCTTTACCCAACGTGACAACGACGATCCGCAATCTGACCTGCACCTCACCCGCGAGGGCGGTCACAGCCACCGCCGCGTCATTCATGCTGCCGATGCGACCGGCAAGGTACTCGAATCCACCCTCGAAGCCCAGGCCAGGGAGAGCGGCAATATCGATCTCTTCGAGCACCATATCGCCATCGACCTGATCACCAGCTCAAAGCGGGGTCACAATAAAAGGGTGCGCGGCGCCTACCTGCTGGACCGCAAAAAAGACAGGGTGGTGGCATTCTGCGCCCGCTTCGTGGTGCTGGCGACGGGCGCCGCCAACAAGGTCTATCTCTATACCAGCAACCCGGATGTCGCCACCGGCGACGGCATCGCCATGGCATGGCGCGCAGGCTGCCGGGTCGCCAACATGGAGTTCATCCAGTTCCACCCGACCTGCCTCTACCATCCGCACGCGAAATCCTTCCTCATCACCGAGGCCCTGCGCGGCGAAGGGGCGACCCTGCACCTGCCGGACGGCCACCGCTTCATGCCCGATTTCGACGAGCGCGCCGAACTGGCGCCAAGGGATATCGTGGCGCGCACCATCGACCACGAGATGAAGCGCAGCGGCGCCGAATGCGTCTACCTGGACATCAGCCACAAGCCTGCAGCCTTCATCACCGAACACTTTCCGACCATCTACCAGCGCTGCCTGGAGTTCGGCATCGACATCACCCGTGAGCGCATTCCTGTCGTGCCGGCCGCCCACTATACCTGCGGCGGCATCATCACAGACCAGGCTGCCGGGACGGATCTTGCCGGTCTCTATGCGATCGGCGAAGCCACCTACACCGGCCTGCACGGCGCCAACCGCCTGGCGAGCAACTCCCTGCTGGAGTGCCTGGTCTTCGGCGAGATGGCAGCACAGGATATTCACCGCAAGATGGGACAGGTCAAGCAGCCGCCAGCCGCCAAACCCTGGGACGAGAGCCGCGTCACCGACTCCGACGAGCAGGTCGTCGTCTCGCACAACTGGGATGAGCTCAGGCGCTTCATGTGGGACTATGTCGGCATCGTCCGATCCAACAAGCGCCTGGAGCGCGCCAGGCGCCGCGTCAACCTGCTGCGCCACGAAATCGAGGAGTATTACAGCAACTTCCGCGTCAACAACGACCTGCTGGAGCTGCGCAACCTCGTCGAGGTGGCCGACCTGATCATCCGCTCGGCGCAGGCACGCCGGGAGAGCCGCGGCCTGCACTACACGCTGGACTTCCCCCAGACAGACAGTCGCCAGAAAAAGCCCACCATCCTGATTCCCGACAACTACACCCCGGTCGAAGAGTAATCCCGTGGATAGATTTCTGCTGTTCAGCATCCTTCTGGTATTTCTCGGCGCCTTCTTCAGCAGCGTTCTGCAGCAGCGCCGTAAAGACAGGGTCTTGAAGGACCTTGACGGTTTCCAGGTGGTTGCCCGGCTGAAGAACAAGGATGTGTGGGGCTGCTTTTGCGCCTATCCCAACGCGATCGAGCTGATCTTCAGCCGTCCCTATCAAAACCGGCGCGACAAAACGCTCACCAGCTACATCATGTTTTCCGACATGATGGAGACGATTGAAGTCATTTTCCGTTATCATGACGAGCTCTCACCGCAAAACCAGCAGCGCCGCCTGAAGGAGATCCAGCGTGTTTCCCGTCCCGGCATCATGCTTCGCATTGGCCGGACAACACGCAATTTCCTGGTCGCATTTCAGGAGGCAATCGGTGAATCGATCGGCATTCTGTTGACCAGGGCGCAAAAACATATGCCTTTGAAGGGAGAGGAGAAGCGCCTGCAAAAACTGGGAACAGGGTCTGTCAGTTTCGCTGACAACATGGCTTATGAAGCGGTGCTGGAGAACTATATCGCACACCGTGTCGTGGTCGAGATGCGCATGGACGACAACTCCATCGTCGAATATGCGGGCTATCTCAAAGAGTATTCGGCTGACTGGATGTCAATCGTCGGCTGTCATGTCAATGAAGAGAGCCGGCTCCCGCTGAGAGACGCCAACCGGCTGATGCTGCAGCGTGTCATCGACTTCCAACTTCACCTCGCTTTCTCCGCTGAAAACCCGCAACAAATCATCTTCAGGCTGCAGCTGACCAACAGAGGCGAAAAAACGATTTCACTGTGTCATATTGAAAATGACAACGGCTACCAGCATCAAATCGACAGCAAGCTCGCCCCGCAGGAGAGCATCAGCGTTGAGTTGTCAGACCTGCCGGAGGAGAGCCTGCTGGAGGTCGACCGGAATCAATTGCCGCTGCAACTCGCGCTGATCGCACCAGAGCGCGCCGCGCGCGAGATCCCAGCTGAATCCAGGGATGATGTTGTTGGCCCGGATGTTGAAGAGCAGGCCACCTGCTATCCCGCACTGCCGAATGTCACGCTGGTCTATTACTCGACACGCGCCGTCGATGTCTATGTTCCCAGGAGCCGCGGCCTGATTCGCCATGGAGGCGAGTATGTCGCTGCACGACGCAAACGCCGTGTTGCGGAGCAGACCCTATCTGAATGAGTTATCCCTTGGCTTGAAGATTGTCGCATCTCTGCTCACTGGAAACTCCTCTCGAAATAGTCGTCGCTGAGCTTTTTCACCACTCCGGCAAGCAGGATCAGACTGATCAGGTTCGGCGCCGCCATGAAGATATTGGCGATGTCGGCGAAGTTCCACACCAACTGCAGCGGGACACTGGCGCCGACCACCACCAGCACGATGTAGATGATGCGGTAGGGCAGCACCGCCTTTTCACCGAACAGGAATTCGGCGCTGCGGTCGCCGTAGTAGCTCCATGCGATGATGGTGGAGTAGGCGAAGAATACCAGGCCGAAACCCACCACCCAGCCGCCAACATCACCCAGCACCTGGCTGAAGGCGTAGGCTGACAGCGCTGCCCCTTTCAGCTCCTCGGGACGGGCATCGCCCCAGGCGCCGACGATGATAATCACCAGCGCCGTCATGGTGCAGATGATCAGCGTATCGATGAAGGGGCCGAGCATGGCGACCAGTCCTTCACGCACTGGCTCCTTGGTGCGGGCCGCCGCATGCGCCATCGGTGCCGAACCGAGGCCGGATTCGTTGGAGAAGACGCCGCGGGCGACGCCGTACTGAATCGCGGCGCCGATGGCGCCGCCGCCTGCAGCCCATGGATTGAGCGCATGATTGACGATGGTCCACAACGCCCCGGGAATGGCGCTGAAATTGATCAGCAGGATAGTCAGCGCCGCGAGGATGTAGGCAACGGCCATGAAGGGTACGATCCTGGATGCAACCCTGGCGATGCGCTTGATGCCGCCGATGATGACCAGGCCGACAGCGATGCCCATGATGACGCCCAGCGTCGTTTTATATTCGGCAAGATCCGGCAGGATGAAACCGATGCCGTCAACCACGGAGTTGGCCTGCACCATGTTGCCGATGCCAAACGAGGCGATCAGCGTGAATATCGCAAAAGCCGCCCCCAGCTTCGGCATCCCCAGGCCGTCACGCAATGTGTACATGGGGCCGCCGGAAACCTCGCCGTTCGGATGCAGATAGCGGTACTTCAGCGCCAATGTACAGGAGGCGTATTTGCTGGCCATGCCGACAAGGGCGGTCACCCACATCCAGAACACGGCGCCGGGGCCGCCAAGTGTGATGGCGGTAGCCACACCGGCGATATTGCCGGTGCCGATGGTCGCAGAGAGGGCCGCCGAAAGCGCCTGGAAATGGGTGACTTCGCCGGGATCCTCAATTTTGTCATACTTGCCCTGCACCAGATTGGTGGCATGACGGAAGCCACGAAACTGGATACCCCGAAGACGGATGCTGAGATAGAGGCCGGTGCCGACCAGCAGCACGATGGAGGGGATGCCCCAGGCATACCCGGCAATGGTTCCGGTCAGTTCGGTGAGTTCGGCGATCAGGTTTTCCATTGGCAAGGAGTCCAGGCTGGGTATTTGTGAGGTGATATTAGCAAAAAAGTATCAGCAATATCAGACTCGATTGCTCATAGCCTCTCGCTCAGTCCGAGCATTGAATCCACAATAAAACCAGACAACCTGGAGGCAATCAGGATTAAAATCTCACCATGAACCTTGCTTATCTCACAGACATTATCATTCTCCTCGCAGCGGCAGTGATCGCCGTGCCAATCTTTCGCTTCGCAGGGCTCGGCACGGTACCGGGTTTTCTCACCGCCGGGATTGTCGTTGGCCCTTCAGTACTGGGCTTGATCGACAACAGGTCGGAAATCGGACACCTTGCAGAACTCGGTGTGGTACTGCTGCTTTTTGTCATCGGCATCGAACTCAAACCCTCTCGCCTGTGGCTGATGCGGCGCATGGTATTCGGCCTGGGTGTTCTCCAGGTGATAGTTACCGGTGCTGTAATCACGGCTGCCGCCTATTTTCTCTTCGGACTCAGCCTGCGCTCGGCTATCCTGATCGGTCCGGCCCTGGCGCTGTCATCGACCGCCTTCGTCCTGCAACTGCTGACCGAACAGAGGATGCTCACTTCCTCCTACGGACGCACTTCCGTCGCCGTGCTGCTGTTCCAGGATCTGGCCGTGGTGCCACTGCTCGCCCTGGTCTCTCTGTTGACCGTGACGGAACTGACCATCGAGGAAGATATTGGCCTGGCACTGCTGGAGGCACTGGTCATCCTGACTCTGATCATCGTTGGTGGCCGTTATCTGTTGCAGCCTGTACTGCAGCGGGTGGCTCATCACGGCTCTCCGGAGATCTTTACTGCCTCGGCGGTGCTCCTGGTTCTCGGTGCCGCCGTCCTTATGGCACAGATCGGCCTCTCCATGGCCATGGGCGCCTTTGTCGCCGGGCTCCTGGTCGCCGACTCGGAGTTCCGCCACCAGGTCATGGCCGAACTGCAGCCGTTTCGCGGCCTGCTGCTCGGGCTCTTCTTCATGTCGATGGGCATGTCGCTCGAATTGCAGCTGCTGTTCGAGAAACCGCTGCTTTCCATCGGCCTGGTAGCTGCGCTGATGGTGACCAAGATCGCTCTGCTGTGGTCGCTGGCGAACCTCTTTGGCCACAGGGGAAGAAGCGGGCTGGCGATAGCGCTGCTGCTTGCCCAGAGCGGGGAATTCGCCCTGGTGCTGTTCGCGGTTGCCTTCGACTCCGCATTGATCGATGGGGAGCTTTATCAGCAGCTGCTGACAGTCGTCGTGCTGAGCATGCTGGCGACTCCACCCATCGCCGCCCATGCCTGTCGGCTGGTCACATCACGCAGGAGTGAGCCTCTACATGAGGAGTTCTCCCCAGAAGCAGCGGCAGCGGCACCTCCACCCGTCGTCATTATCGGCTTCGGCCGGGTCGGGCACCGCGTGGGTAAGATACTCGACATCCGCCATGTTCCATATCTCGCCATTGATAACAGGGCTGATGTCATCAAGCGGGAACGCAGTGCGGGCCGGAACGTCTTCTTCGGTGATGCCCGGTTGCCGGACGTTCTCAAGAGCGTGGGCATGGACGTGGGCGAGGTGAGCCTGGCCATCGTAACCGTCGACGACTTCCAGGTTTGTGAACAGGTTATTTCCACGCTGCGCCGCACCTATCCCAAGCTGGAGATCCTGGCGCGCGGTCATGACCTGGAACACTGCCGTCGACTGAAGCATCTGGGTGTGCAGCTGGCTGTCTCAGAGAACCTGGAGGCGAGCATCGCGCTTGCCCGGGCCACACTGGAGAAGGTAACACCGGAGGATAAGGCGATAGAAACAACCATCGACGAATTTCGTAGCTCCTATTGCAAGGTGACCGATGGCGAAGGCCAGCAAGAGCCACCGGGAAACTGAGTCTATGCTGGAAGGAATCGAGGAAACCCGTTATACGCCGGGCCTTGCTGATTGAGAGGGAGTATTTTGCGTAGGGTATGTAAGACCGACCTAAAATGGGAAAGATGGTGAACATGCGCACGCGTATAAAACGCTGCACCCTGTGGTTGCTCCTGATAATTGCAGGAGGCTGGCATAGCCAGGCTGTTCCGGATGCCGCGAATAACGCACATCTCAAAGCAGCTGTACCGCTCACAGGCACTAGCGGGCAAACAACACAGGCAACTGCTGCACTGCCTGATCTCATCGATGACTCAAGCGAACATTTTGCAGACATTGAATCAGCAAACCTTGATGGCTTGCTTGAGCGCATCGGTGATTCACAAGTGGTATTACTGGGAGAAGCCACCCACGGCTCGCATGAGTTTTATCAAATGCGCGCGCGTATCACCAGGGAGCTGATCGAAAAGAGAGGTTTTAACATCATCGCAGTTGAAGCTGACTGGCCGGATGCATCTCGTGTCGATCACTTTGTCCGTGGGTTTAACCGCAAGCCCATGTTTAAAAAGAGACCGTTTGCAGGTTTTCCAAGATGGATGTGGGCGAATCATCCGGTATTGACGTTTACACACTGGTTGAAAGACTACAACCAGCGTTTTGCTTCTGCCGAAGATGCAGTGGGCTTTTATGGGTTGGATCTCTACAACATGTTCGGCTCAATCGAAGTCGTTCTCGATTACCTGCAGGATGTTGATCCAAAGGCGGCAGAATCTGCGCGTTGGCGTTATGGCTGCCTGTTGCCGTGGATTGATGACCCATCGTTATATAGCCGTGTTTCAGGATCCGGAGTGTCTCGCACATGCGAGTTCGAGGTCTATGCGGTATATCGGGATCTGCTCAAAAGACGAGAGCTCTATCAACAACTGGACAAGCAACGATTTTTTGGCGCGGAACAGAATGCGCGACTGGCAAGGAGCGGCGAACACTTTTTTCGCACCATGTACGACGACAAGCGTGATGCATGGAATCAACGCGATCAAAATATGTTCGTCACCCTGCAGTCCATTATGAAATACCGCGGTCATTCATCAAAGGCCGTTGTGTGGGCGCATAATTCGCATATTGGTGATGCCCGGGCAACAGATATGGGCGCACAAGGTAAGTACAATCTTGGCCAGTTGGTGCGTGAGACTTTCGGTGAGAAGTCCTACCTGATTGGTTTCGGCACCGATCATGGTACGGTGGCAGCTGCATCCGAATGGGGAGCACCGATGCAAGTCATGCAGATCCAGCCTTCGCATGAGGATAGTTATGAACGTTTGTTCCATGATGCCAAAACAGATAATTTCCTGTTGCCATTGCGTCACCCTGTGCAGGAGATAACGCGCAACAAACTGCTGGCAGAACGACTTGAACGTGCAATCGGCACGATGTACGACCCCAAAACCGAGTTAAAGAAGCATTATTTTCATGCTTCTTTACCTCGCCAGTTTGATGAATACATCTGGTTTGATGAAACACGGGCAGTGAGGCCATTACCGCAGAAACGATGAAAGCCGCACCTGAAAATCAAAAGCAAATTAAAGGACTCTGACCAAATAATTTCAGCTTTATCAATAGAACTTTGCCCTTTTGCCTAAGCAGAATCGGCGATGTTGTCTCTTCTGCCATCCTGCCAGGACTTAGAGTTCAGCTGGCCGGACCATTTTGACACCCTTCATCAACAGTAGCAGGATAGCACCGACAGCTAATCCGACGGCGAGTTCGGCGGTCATCGCGGGCATGAATTCCAAAGCGTGGTGGACGGCCTCGATGTTGTGAACGAACATGCCTCCACCGACCAGCAACATCGCGACGGTGCCAATGAAACCTAGCAGGCGTATCACCTTCGGTAGCGCATCTACCAGCATTTCACCGCTGAACCTGGTGATGCGCGCGCGGTGGTTGTCCATGGTTTTTGCGCGATCGATCAGGAGAATGCCGGTGTCATCCATACGCACCAGCAAGGCAACCAAGCCATAGACGCCGACTGTCGCCAGCAGGGCAATGAAGGTGACGACCATGATCTGGATGGGCAGGCTCTGGTCGATCACCGTCTCTAGCGTGATAACGATGATCTCAATGGAGAGGATAAAGTCGGTGCGCACCGCCGACTTAATCTTGTCGGACTCCTTCTGCACGATCTCCTGCTTGTCAACCGACTCCCTTGCGGCAATCTCCTTTTGTTCATGGGGAAAAAACCACTCGAAGACCTTTTCGGCGCCCTCGTAGCTGAGGTAGGCGCCACCGGCCAGCAGGATGGGCACGATCAGCCCGGGCAGGTATGCACTCAAGAGGAAGGCGACGGGCAGGATGATCAGCTTGTTGATCAAAGAGCCCTTGGTAATCTCCCAGATTACCGGCAGTTCGCGGGAAGAGTGAAAGCCGGTCGCCTTTTCGGCGTTGACTGCAAGATCGTCTCCCAGGAGACCAGCGGTCTTTTTGGCCGCAACCTTGCTCATCAGCGCCGCATCATCGAGCAGCGCCGCCACGTCATCGAGAATCGCAAAAATTCCGCTTGCCATATTTTTCCGTCAATATTTTCAGAGATTTTGAAAGAGGGCCGTTCGAGAAAAGAACTGCATTCTTTCATTGGAATGGTGATAATTTGATATTTGATCGTAGCATGGTTGCATGAAACCGTGGTGACAGATCTTTATACGAGTGCATGGTATGCTCGAAACACGTTTAGCTTGAAATTGCAGCGCACACGCCAATTTTTCAAGCGCCAGCTTCTCGATCACCCTCACAGTCTGCCTGATGCAACCCAGCACGGCGACGTCTCTGTAGCTCATGGTGGCATTCGGTTGGGGTGCGCATCTCGCGAGGTGGTGAAGCACCGAGGGCGGATCAGTGTGACTGAGTTTCTGGAATGTCGGAATCGGTGATGGGCGAGAAGATGGTAGACTTTGCCATGCGACTCTTAGTGAGGTCACGCCGAATGATGCGGAACGAGATAAACATGTGTCAGCTGTTTCTGGCGGTGCAGAAAAAATTTCCGCTTGTACGTTGACGAAATCAAAAGCTCTTATTCTGGGCTGGGCTAATTTGTGACAGCGTTTCTGGTCGACATGGATGGCGTGCTCTATCATGGGGATCGACTGCTTCCCGGCGCCCTGGAGTTCCATCGCCATGTTGCCGTCGGCAGCCATCTTTTCATTACCAACAACCCGATATTACAGCCCGAAGAGGTTGCAGCGAAGCTCCGGCACCTCGGGTTCCTCGGCGTCGAACCCGAGCAGATCCTGACATCTGCACAGGCGACGGCGGAATGGCTAGTCCAGACAAAGCCTGGGTTTCGCTACTTTGCGGTCGGGGCAGACGGAATACACCAGGCGCTTGCGAAAGTCGGGAGGATGGACTGCGTCAACGCAGACTTCGTCGTCGTCGGCGAAGGGGCGGGGCTTGACTACGACACGCTCACCACCGGTATCAACCTGATTCTCTCGCGGGGAGCGCGGCTTGTCGCTACCAACCCGGATACGACCGTGGATGCCGTGCGTGATGGTGAGAAGGTGGTGTTGCCCGGCGGCGGTGCT
>JBDLII010000074.1:0-10376 GCA_039714995.1 Pseudomonadota bacterium | reverse complement strand
TGGTTGTTGAATTGCATCTAATAGTGACCCAGGATCTGCATGGAATATTGACCCATAGTATTCTTGCGAAATCCAGCAATATTCTGGAGGCTAATGGTTTAGTTATTCGATGCAAATACTTCGAAAAATGGGTCAATTCAGCTTGCAAATCAACACATCCATGATAGGGAGGAGCAAGAGAGCGGTATCCTCGGAATGAACATAGTTGCGTCTTATGTGCAATGCTTACGCACTGTCCACTCGCAAGCTCGCCGCATATGAGACGATTATGTGTAAATCCGGTGATGATTATCTGATTGACGGTGCGCGTACCAGCATCTGCAGCAAATTCACGATGGTGGGTTAATTGGCGGGTTGAGAAAAATAGAAATGAAAGAGCCCGTTGTTAAACAGTGGGTTGTATTCAGTCATTGGCGGAGAAGGAGGGATTATTCCGGGCATCCTGCCCTCCACCCCTTCGGGGCCTGCCTGCGGCAGTTCAAATCGCTTCCTGCGATTTGATCAAACCCTCTGATCGGGTTCTCATCCCTCCGCTGACATGCGGCTGTTCCCTGATCAAGCCAGGTGATGGCGTCAGTTTTGGGTGTTTTTTCTGGCGGAGAAGGAGGGATTCGAACCCTCGATACGTTTCCGTATACACACTTTCCAGGCGTGCTCCTTCAGCCACTCGGACACTTCTCCAGAAGGCGGGATTGTATAGAAACGGTGTCTTTAACGCAATTGAATTCTGTGCAAAAAATAGCCGCTGGATCTGCAATCTTCGTTATAATGTCCAGCTTCATGGTGACGCGCATGGGTCCCCTCGCAACGATAGATTGTGAACCCGGTCAGGCCCGGAAGGGAGCAGCCGCAGCAGTTGACTCGTGTGCCGGGGTGCGGCTTGTGCGGGTCACCTCCAATCTTTACTCCCGGTGCAGTGCCGTTGAGATGCTGCGTCGGGAGAACCTGATGATCTGCCCGGAGTTCGTTGACTGCGATGTCGTATGAGGTGCTGGCGCGAAAGTGGCGGCCTCACAGCTTTGACGAGCTGGTGGGGCAGCAGCATGTCGTTCAGGCGCTCTCCAACGCGCTGGACAATGACCGCCTGCATCACGCCTATCTCTTTACCGGCACACGCGGCGTCGGCAAGACCACGCTGGCGCGGATTTTTGCCAAATCCCTGAACTGCGAGGAGGGGGTCTCCTCGAAGCCCTGCGGCGAGTGCGGCTCCTGCCAGGAGATCGACCAGGGACGCTTCGTCGACCTGCTGGAGGTCGATGCAGCTTCGCGGACCAAGGTCGAACAGACCCGGGAGCTGCTCGAGAACGTCCCCTATGCACCGGTGCGCGGGCGCTACAAGGTCTACCTCATCGACGAGGTGCACATGTTCTCTGCCGGGAGCTTCAACGCGTTGCTGAAAACGCTGGAGGAGCCGCCGCCGCACGTCAAGTTTCTGCTGGCGACGACCGATCAGCAGAAGCTGCCGATGACAGTGTTGTCGCGCTGTCTGCAGTTTGGTCTGAAACGCCTGACCCCTGAACAGATTATGGGCCAGCTGCAGCATATCCTGACTTCCGAAAAGGTGGATTATGATCCGCAGGCGCTGGCGCTGCTTGCCGCGGGCGCAGATGGCAGCATGCGCGACGGTCTGAGCCTGATGGACCAGGCAATTGCCTTTGGCGGCGGTGAAGTGCGCGAGTCCCAGGTCGAGGTGATGCTGGGGGCCGTCTCGCGCGACTATGTCTACGGCCTGCTGGATGCTGTTGCCGCCGGAGACGGTCCACTGTTGATGCAGCGCATCGACGAGGTCGCCGAACGCGCCCCCGATTTTCGCCACGTGCTGGATGAGTTGCTGCGTCTTCTGCATCGCATCGCCATCGAACTGGCCGTGCCCGGCGTGGAAAAAACCGAGGCTGATGCAGCCCGCCTGTCACAGCTGGCAAAGTGCATGCGGCCCGAGGATGTACAGCTCTACTACCAGATTGGCGTCACCGGCAAGCGGGACATGCTGCATGCTCCTGATCTGCGCAGCGGCTTCGAGATGGTGATGTTGCGGATGCTGGCTTTTCGTCCTGATACAGGTGAGGCGCATCCACGACAGGATGCAGCAGACAGCAGCGAGGGTGCGTCTCGCCAATCCGGCAGCGCGGCATCGCAACCGCAACCGCTGCACCAGCCCTCTGCTGAAGAGATCCATCAATCCAGGCCGCCGCAGTATCAGTCCGGCGGGCAGGACGCAGAAAAAGCAAATGAGGCTGCGCAGTCACCGAAATCGGAAGGCGACTGGCCGTCGATTGTTGCAGCACTCGATCTGGGTGGGTTGAGTCGTCAGCTGGCGGTCAACTGCGCCCTGCAGAGCATCGACGACAAGCGCATCTGTCTGGTGCTCCAGGAGAGTCACCGTGCGTTGAAGAGCGAGATGTCCGAATCGCGACTGCAGGCGGCGCTGCGCGGTCATTTCAATCCATCACTGCTGCTGGAGATCAGACTTGGTGAAGTAGAGAATGTAACTCCGGCGCAGCAGCAGGCGCAGGTGGAAGAGCAGCGGGTTGTGGATGCACGCGAGCAGATGGCGCAGGATCCCCTGGTCAAGGCAGCCCGGAAGCAGCTGGATGCCACGCTGATCGAGGAGACGGTCAAGCCGGTGTAGGCCGTGAGTGGCCTGGCATCGATTCCTGGGGAGGCCCTGGAATCGTCATTACATAGGAACGGGATTGCCGCGCTGCGCTCGCAATGACAAGCATCGTCATTGCGAGGAGCGAAGCAATCTCATGGTGGTAAAGCAGATTATTCGAGAAAGTAACAGGTAATTCGTATGATAAAAGGTGGACTCGGAAACATGATGAAGCAGGCGCAGAAGATGCAGGAGGATATGCAGAAGGCGCAGCAGCAACTTGCCAACGAGGAGGTGACCGGTGAATCCGGCGGCGGCATGGTGAAGGTGACCATGAACGGCAAGCATGAAGTCCGGCATATAGCAATCGATGACTCCCTGGTGGGCGACGACAAGGAGATGCTGGAGGACCTGGTTGCCGCGGCAATCAATGATGCCGTGCATCGGGTTGCCGAGAAGGCGGAGCAGAGCATGTCCGGCCTGGCTTCGGGATTGAACCTGCCGCCGGGATTCAAACTGCCGTTCTGATGGCGCAGGGGCTGCTGAAACAGCTGATCGATGCGCTCTGCTGTCTGCCCGGTGTCGGGCAGAAATCAGCACAGCGCATGGCTTTTTATCTTCTCGAGCGTGACCGCGACGGTGGCAGGAGGCTCGGCGAGCTGCTGCAACAGGCGATGCGGGAGATAGGACGCTGCAGCCGCTGTCGCACCCTGACAGAACTCGAGAGCTGTTCCGTATGCAGCAGCAGCCAGCGACGCGATGCTTCACTGTTGTGCGTAGTCGAAACCCCCGGCGAGCTAGAGGCAATCGAACAGTCAACCGACTATCGCGGTTTCTATTTTGTGCTGCATGGGCGGTTGTCGCCGCTCGACGGGCTGGGGCCGGCGGAGATCGGCATGGATGAACTGCAGATGCGTCTCGCCGAGGGAGAGGTTCGGGAGGTGATCCTGGCAACCAATCCGACGGTTGAAGGCGAGGCGACGGCTCACTACATCAGCGAGATAGCCGCCCGCCACGATGTCCGCACCACCCGCATTGCACATGGCGTGCCGCTAGGCGGCGAACTGGAGTACCTGGATGGCGGCACCCTGTCGCATGCGCTTTCGGGGCGGCAGGAATTTCAATAAAGAGGAGGAGTGGAAATGGCGGATGATTGTCTCTTTTGCAAAATCGCCAATGGCGATTTCAATACCGAATTCGTCTATGAAGACGATGCTGTCGTGGCCTTCCGCGATCTTCAGCCGCAGGCATCGACACATGTACTGGTGATTCCGCGTCAACACATCGCCACCATCAACGACATCGATGCGGACAACTCGGCAATCGTCGGCAGGATGTATATTGCCGCCAAAGAGGTCGCCGCCAGCGAAGGCCTGGCCGAGCGGGGCTACCGGGCGGTGATGAACTGCAATGCCGAAGCCGGGCAGACCGTTTTCCACATCCATCTTCACCTGCTGGGCGGCAAGCCGATGGGGTGGCCGCCCTGGCCGTAATGGAGAAGCCTTTTTTTCGCGGTCAGAAGACCGCTCCTGCAGGCTGGTTATGCCGCATCTTGTAGGAGCGGTTTTCTGACCGCGAATGTGATAGCGCAACAGCTAGAGGGCATTGTGCACCGCATGTCTGGTCGTCACCCGGCCGTCAGCAACTCCTCCAGGATGCGCCGATAGATGCGGCTCAACAGCTCCAGATCCTCGACAGCCACGCATTCATCGACCTGGTGGATGGTCTTGTTCAGCGGCCCCAACTCCAGCACCTGGGCGCCGGTCGGTGCAATGAAGCGGCCGTCGGAGGTGCCGCCGGAGGTGGAGAGCCGGCTTTCGTAACCGCCAATCTCCAATACCGCTGTCTGGGCGGCATCGACCAGTTCTCCCGCCTCGGTCAGGAAGGGCTCTCCCGACAGTGTCCACTCGATGTCGTAGTCCAGTCCGTGCCGGTCCAGGATCTCAGCGACCTGCTGCTCGATGCGCTGCTGCGTGGTCTCCGTCGAGTAGCGGAAGTTGATCAGTAGCTCGACAGATCCCGGGATGACGTTGGTGGCGCCGGTGCCGCCGTTGATGTTGGAGATCTGGAAGGTGGTCGGCGGAAAGTATGCGTTGCCCCGGTCCCACTCGACGGCGGTCAGCTCGGTCAGCGCCGGTGCCGCAAGGTGAATCGGGTTCTTCGCCAAGTGGGGATAGGCGACATGTCCCTGCTTGCCTTGAATCACCAGCCTGGCGTTGTGCGAGCCCCGCCGTCCGTTCTTGATGACGTCGCCGAGGCGGTTTTCCGATGAGGGTTCGCCGACCAGGCACCAGCTGATCTTCTCACCGCGGGCCTCCAGCGCTTCGACGACCTTGACGGTTCCTGCCGTCGCCGGCCCCTCTTCGTCGCTGGTGATCAGGAAGGCGATTGAGCCGTTGTGGTCCGGGTGCGCCGCGACAAAGGCTTCACAGGCGGTGATCATGGCGGCAAGACTTCCCTTCATATCCGCTGCGCCGCGTCCGTACAGCAGGCCCTGGCGGATCTGCGGCTCGAAGGGTGGTGTGCTCCAGTCATCCGGATCACCGGCGGGAACCACGTCGGTGTGGCCGGCGAAGGCAAACAGGGGGCCCTCACTGCCGCGCCTGGCCCAGAAGTTGTCGACCTCGCCGAAGCGCATGGGTTCGATACTGAAGCCGAGTGCCCGCAGGCGCTCGATCATCAGCTGCTGGCAACCGGCGTCTTCCGGCGTGACCGAGGGGCGGCGGATCAGCTCGATGGCGAGGTCAAGGGTTGGTGACATGGTAGAGAGTACGCTGAAGATAATTGTGTTTAAACAGCCCCTTAATCGCGGTCAGAAGACCGCTCCTACAGAATGCACTGGCACTGTAGGAGCGGTCTTCTGACCGCGATAGGGTGATTGTCATTATGATGCAAGCAACTGCTGATAGCGCTCTTCGGTGAAGCCGACCGTGATGCCAGACTCCATCTCCAGAACAGGCCGCTTGATGATGGAAGGCGTCTCCAGCATCAGCTGAATAGCGCTCTGTTCGTCGATGGCATCGCGCACCTGCTGCGGCGTTTTGCGCCACATCATGCCGCGCCTGTTGAGCAGCGTCTCCCAGCCTACGGCGTCGATCCATGCATTGAGCTTCTGTATATCGATGCCGGATTTCTTGTAGTCGTGAAAGCGGTACTCGATATCATGCTGCTGCAGCCAGCGGCGTGCCTTCTTCATGGTGTCGCAGTTGGGAATGCCATAGAGCGTGATCATCGCTGTCAGATATCCCGCAGCAGCTCGTTGATGCCGACCTTGCCACGCGTCCTTTCATCCACGGTCTTGACGATGACGGCGCAGTAGAGGCTATAGCTGCCATCCTTTGACGGCAGGTTGCCCGACACCACCACGGAGCCGGCCGGGACGCGACCATAGTGGACTTCGCCTGTGGCGCGGTCGTAGATCTTGGTGCTCTGGCCGATGTAGACGCCCATGGAGATGACCGATCCCTCCTCGACGACAACTCCCTCGACGACTTCCGAGCGTGCGCCGATGAAGCAGTTGTCCTCGATGATGGTGGGCGCCGCCTGCAGGGGTTCGAGCACGCCGCCGATGCCGACGCCGCCGGAGAGATGCACATTTTTTCCAATCTGGGCGCAGGAGCCGACGGTGGCCCAGGTGTCGACCATGGTGCCTGAGTCGACGTAGGCGCCGATGTTGACATAGGATGGCATCAGTACACACGAGGGAGCGATGTAGGAGCCCTTGCGCGCAGCTGCCGGAGGCACGACGCGCACGCCGCCTTCGCGGAAATCCCTTGAGTTGTAGTCGGCGTACTTGGACGGCACCTTGTCAAAGTAGTTGGTGAAGCCGCCCTTCAGGAACTCGTTGTCCTCCATGCGGAAGTAGAGCAGCACCGCTTTTTTGATCCACTCGTTGACGACCCAGCCGCCCTCATGTTTCTCCGCGACGCGTATTTCGCCGCGGTCCAGTTGCTCGATCGCGCTCATGACGGCATCTTTGGCCTGGGTGTCGACGTTGCGCGGTGTGATGTCGGCGCGCCGTTCAAAGGTGTCGACGATAATGGATTCAATGTCACTCATCGGGTGTGCTCCAGAAATAGAAAAATCATATGTAACTTTTATTTGATGCGCTTCGTTCCTCAGCACATCCTATGGATCTAAAACCTAAGTAACTATTCAGCATCTCTATAGCCAGCAAACAAGTCGCTGCTATTGGATGTATCTGGAGGAAACGTCGGAGGCATGGATGCCGACGCGAGCCTACATGGAAGTATTCACGGCGTTTTCCGGAAGATATACCCAATTGCAGTGACGATTCTGTATGTGCTGAATAGTTACAAACCTAAAACCTAAAACCTGGCTTTTTCTGTCATGCGGATTCTACACAGGTTTTGATCCGCTGTGCGGCCTCGATGCAATCTTCCAGCGGTGCGACCAGCGCCATGCGGATCCTGTCGACTCCCGGGTTGCCCGCGGTGGTCGGGCGCGACAGGTAGCTGCCGGGCAGGACGGTGAGATTCTGCCGGCTATAGAGTTCACGGGTAAACGAGGTGTCATCGAATCCGGCCGGCGTCCTTGGCCACAGGTAAAACCCGGCATCGGGACGATCTGCATCCAGGACGCCGTCAAGCATCGCGAGCACGGCGTCAAATTTTTCCCGGTAGAGGCGCCGGTTCTCGATGACATGTTTTTCATCCTGCCACGCCGTGATGCTGGCCGCCTGGTGATGCAGCGGCATGGCGCAGCCGTGGTAGGTGCGGTAGCGGAAAAATGTTTCGATGACAGTGCTGTCGCCGGCGATAAAGCCGGAGCGCAGTCCCGGTGCGTTGGAGCGCTTGGAGAGGCTGTGGAAGACGACGCAGTTGCGATAGGAGGTTTCGCCCATCGCTGCAGCTGCCTGCAGCAGCCCGGCGGGGGGATGCTGCTCATCGAAATAGATCTCAGAGTAGCATTCGTCCGCGGCAATGATGAAATCATATTGATGGGAGAGTCTGATCAGCCGCTGCAGTGTCGCGATGTCGATGACCGCCCCGGTCGGATTCCCCGGTGAACAGAGATAGAGCAGACGGCAGCGGCGCCAGGTCTCTGCATCGATGCTGTCAAAATCGGGAACCAGGCCATGCTCCTCGTCGCAGTTCAGATAGCGGGGCTCGGCGCCTGCCAGCAGCGCGGCGCCCTCGTAGATCTGGTAGAAGGGGTTGGGCATCAACACCAGGGCGTTGTCTGCCGGGTCGATGACCGCCTGGGCAAAGGCGAACAATCCCTCTCTGGTGCCGTTCAGCGGCAGGATATGCTGCTCGGGATCGAGAGGTGCGGTGTCGAGCTGAAAACGTCTGCACAGCCAGTCGGCTATGGCCTGGCGCAGCTGTAGCAGGCCGCGGGTCGCCGGGTAGACGGAGAGCTTGTGCAGGTGGGTCATCACCTCTTCGGTGATGAAGGCGGGTGTCTGGTGCTTGGGTTCGCCGATGGAGAGGGCGATATGCGGCAGTGCAGAAGGCGGCTCCGCGTCTGACTTCAAAGCGGCCAGTTTTTCAAAAGGATAGGGATGGAGGCCGCCGAAACCGGGATTCATCTTGATATCTGCCTGAAAAAAAAGATGTCCATTTTAACAGACCTGCAGGGCATGCCTATACCCTTCAATCCCGGGCTTCCATGGATGAGCGGCTCCTGATCCTGTTGGAGAGATATGGGGGGCAAGATGTTCATGCCTGCTTGCATCGCAGAGAGTATCGCGGGAAAAAACCAATAGGCTTATGGCTATAGAGATAGAGTTTATGATAGAGATTAAGTAATTCTAAAACGAAACAATTCCTTCTATATTTTTATTACAAAGCGAGAGTAACTCCTGTGTATCGGTAACACTAGCGGACAGTTGCTCTCTGACCACTGTTTTTCTTGAGGAGAAGTATGATGAATAAACTATTGACTGTCGTTGCAGTCGCCGCGGCTCTTTCGGCTTCAGCCGTTTCCGCGGAGTTCTGGGACGATGACAAAGACTGGACCGGCGACTGGGACAATGACTGGAGAAACGACTGGAACAACGACTGGTACAGCCGTGGCTACGGTCGTGGTGATGGCTATGGCCGCAGTCGTGGCCGCGGCCGCGGTCGTGGCAGCTTCAGCATGGATGCCGATGCAGATGTCGACGCCGACTGGGAAGGTGACGGCTACGGCAACTGGGAAGGCGACGGCTACAACCGTTGGGACAACCGTTGGGACAACCGTTGGGACAACCGCAGCAACTGGGAAAGCCGCAGCTACGGTGACCGTTTTGGTCCCCGGGGTTATCGAGGTCCGTACGGTTATGGCGCTCCCTATGGTTATGCGCCTCCTGCGCCAGCCGCCCCGGCTCGGCAACCTGCCGCTCCAGCCGCAGCGGCGCCTGCAGCCAAATGACGAGCTGCTGAGCTTCCACCAGTGACTCTCCGTGGATTTGGGAGAGTCCTGGAGTTGTCCTCTGCTTACGTTCTGAGGATGAGGTGCATCATCGCGGTCAGAAGACCGCTCCTACAACTTCATGTTGCACCGTATTATTTGTCCACTATGTTATAGAGATGTTTCAGAGGCTCACCACACCCCACCGCTCAGCGGCCCCCTGATGGCGATACAGTGATCGAGAGCACATCTGTTAACACGACCATTTGCAGCCTCCATCATGTTAGTCTGGTCATCGCCGATACAGGCAAGTCACTCGATTTTTATTGCGGGATTCTGGGTCTCGAAACCGTTGCACGCCCGGCTCTCGATTTTCCCGGCGCCTGGCTGGCTGTGGGTGAGCAGCAGATCCATCTGCTTGAAGTGCCAAACCCCGATTCGGCCGACAACAGGCCCAGGCACGGCGGTCGTGACCGTCATGTCGCCCTGGCGGTCGAGGATCTCGTCCTGGTCAGGGAGCGTCTGGATGTCGCCGGAGTTGACTACACCATGAGCCGCTCCGGACGGGAAGCGCTCTTCTGCCGCGATCCTGACGGCAATGCGATTGAGTTGATCGGCGGTTGCTGACTCTCCATCGCGGTCAGACGACCGCTCCTACGCTGGGAGATACATCTGCTGAAATCTATTGAGAGACCCTGTTTTCCCCGGCCAGCAGCGCGGGCTTCAGGCGCTCGACCCACCACAGGGTTGCGCCGGCGACGGCTGCCGGCATGATCATCAGGTTGATGACGGGGACCATCATCAGCAGCATCACGCCGCCGCCGAATCCCAGCGACGTGAAGCGGCGTTTTTTCAGGATCATTCGCTGCCGTTTGAAAAAGATCTCGTTGTTGCCCAGCGGGTATTCAACATATTCATTGGCCAGCATCCATACCGAAAATGCGCCCCATGTAAAAGGCGCGACCAGGTTGATCCCCGGAACGAGAAAAAGCAGCAGCAGCGGCACTCCACGCGTCAGAAAATAGCCGCTTTTCACCAGTTCCGAGCCAATCGCCGGGGCGATGGAGCCCAGCAGCGTCAACTCCTGGCGGGGTTTCTCGTCACTCAAGTGGATCTCCACGCGCTCCGCCAGCAGGTCGTTGAAGGGGGCGGCGATCAGGTTGGCCAACAGCGTGAAACCAAAGAACAGGATCAGCAGGAAGGCGATGGCGAACAGCGGCCAAAGCAGCCAGCGAAACCAGGAGAGCCATCCCTGCTGCGGGACAAAGCGATCCATCAGGGCCTCGAACTGGTCGATGCCGAACCACAACATCAATGAGAAGATCAGGATGTTGATCAATAGCGGCATCAGCACAAAGGGCCGTACACCGGGCTTGCCGAGCAGGCCGAAGCCGCGCAGCAGATAGTTGAAGCCGATGACGGGGTTGTT
>JBDLII010000073.1:0-10393 GCA_039714995.1 Pseudomonadota bacterium | reverse complement strand
CATTGGATCTCTCCTTCTCTGTTCAGATAGATGGTTGAATATCTATCCTGGCTCATCGAAGCCGATAAAGGAAGGAGGGGTCCATTTCATTTCCTACATGCGAAGTCGTAATATGCTGTAGGAGCGGTCGTCTGACCGCGAGCCAGTGGCTATACATGCTCAGACTATAGTGCTATGTTTACAAAACATCATCGTCGATAAATAGACTACAAACAGCAACGATGATGCGCCATTCCTACACTGGAAAACCAGAGGAGAGAAGAATGAAAGGCATCTACACCCTGCTGTTCACGGTTTATGTATTCCTCGGCGCCACAGCGCTGGTGGCGGAGGAAGCCGCCCAACCGGCGGTCGAGGCTGCAGCAGCCAAACCGGACGCCGCCAAGGCGCAGCAGGCTCTGGCCGCCACGGAGACTGACCCGGAGGATGAGGTCGAGGTGCTCGGCTGGCCGCGCGAGTATGACCATGAAGAGGGGCAGGTGGTCCTCTACCAGCCGCAGCTGGACGCGTGGAGCGACTTCACGACGCTGACGGGCAAGGCGGCGGTCTCGGTGCAGTTCAAGGGCAGCGACGAGTTTCTCTATGGCGCCATCTATATCAAGGCAGCGACCGAGGTGGCCAAGGAGGAGGACCAGGTGCTGCTGGACGACTTCACGATCACCAAAACGCACTTCCCCGACATCGATGACGCGACTGCCGCAAAGGCCGGCGACCTGGTGACCAGGGCGATCAGTGTCCAGGAGAGCATGATCATGTCGCTGGAGCGGCTGGTGGCCGATCTCGAAGCGGACAACCATGCTGTCCGCGAGGCCACGGTCAATCTCGATCCGCCGCCAATCTACTACAGCGACCAGCCGGCCATTCTGCTGATGTTCATGGGCGAGCCCTCCTTCAAGCCGGTCGCTGGCGTCGACGGACTGATGTTCGCCGTCAACACCAACTGGGACCTGCTGCTGGATCTTCCCACCTCCACCTATTATCTCTTGAACGGGGAGAGCTGGCTGGAGACGGCCGATCCTGTCAAGGGACCCTGGAAACAGGCGGAAAAGCTACCCGACACATTTAACAAGCTGCCCGATGACGACGACTGGGGCGACGTCAGGGAGCATATTCCGGGAAAACCTGCCGCAGAGCAGGGCCTCGTTTATGTTGCGACGGAACCCTCCGAGCTGATTCAGACCGATGGAGCGCCGGAGTTCGGGCTGGTCTCGGGAACCAAGCTGATGTATGTCAGCAATACCGACAGCGACATCTTTTTCGACAACGAAACGAAACAATTCTATTTTCTGACCGCCGGGCGCTGGTTCAGGGCTGAGAACCTGCAGGGGCCCTGGGAAGCGGCATCCGCGGATCTGCCGGAAGAGTTTGCGAAGATCCCGGAAGATCACAAGAAAAGCGATGTGTTGAGCGCGGTGCCCGGCACCCCGGATGCAGAGGCGGCGGTATTGCTGGCGTCGGTGCCGCAGAAGGCGACGGTGAGCCGCGAGGGTACGACGACCGAGGTTTTCTACGAGGGCGAACCGCAGTTCGTCGAGATCAAGGGAACCAGTCCCGTCGTCTCTTACGCCATCAACTCGCCTAACGATGTCTTCCTGGTCTCCGGCCTCTACTATGCGCTTGTCGACGGCGTGTGGTTCGTTGCCAGTATGCCGACAGGAGTATGGGCCGTGGCGGTGAACGTGGACGAGGCGATCTATACCATTCCGGAGGATTGTCCCAAGTACAACGCCACCTATGTCAGGGTCTACGACTCGACGCCGGACACTGTCGTGGTGGGCTACACCTCCGGCTACTCAGGCAGCTATGTGGCTGCTACCGGTGTGTTGATGTTCGGCCTGGGTCTGTGGGCGGGGAGCTACTGGGGGAGTTATCCCTACTTTAGCCATTACCACTACCATCCGCACTTCTACGGCTATGGCTGCGGCATGCGCTACCGTTATGGACGCGGCTACTACATGGGCGGAATACCGAGGCTTTATGGCCCCTATGGCGGCATTGGCGGCAGGGCCGGCTACAACCCCGTGACCGGACGCTTCTATCGCGGCGGTGTTGCCCGGGGTCCCTACGGCAGCGCCTTTGCACGCACCTCCTACAACCCCTTTACCAACAGACGCGTTACCAGGGCCGGCGTCAGGACTCCCTACGGTTCCTGGGGCAGAACAGTGAGCCGAAGAGGGGATGACTGGGTCAGGGCCGGGCATCGCTCGGTTGGCGGCAGAACCATCGCCGGGGCGAGGGGCTCGGGAGGCCGCGCCGTCGTCGGCGGCTACAACAGGCGCACCGGCGATGGATTCAGGGTCTCCAAGGGCAAGAACAACCTCTTTGTCGGCAATGACGGCGGCGTCTACCGCCATGATGGCAAGAACTGGTCAAGGAGTGCTGGCAAGGGCGGCTGGAAGCAGACCGACATGAAGCTGGATGCGAAAGACCGTAAAGCGATCCAGGAACGCAAGAGAACCGCGGGAGTGAAGGAGCGCAAGGGGGGTGCGACTGCGCTGAAAGATCGCAAGGGAGCCGCCGGGGTCAAGGAACGCAAGGGGGGTGCAGCAGCGCTGAAAGATCGCAAGGGAGGCGCAGGTGTCAGGGATCGCAAGGCCGGAGCAGGCTCACTGAAAGATAAAAAGGGAAAAACAGCTGCGAAACAGCCGCTGAAGCAGAAGTCGAAAGCGGCCGCGAAGGCCAGGCCAAAGGCTGCAAAGGCAAAACCGGCTGCCCGCAAGGCAACGAAAAAAGCTGCACCGAAGAAAAAAGCGCCTGCCCGGAAAACGAGCAGTAAGAAGTACGCCTCCGGCAAGCACAAGAAGAGCAGCGGTTCGGTAAAGAGCAATCTCAATCGCTCTCACAAGACGCGTTCGAGCGGCAGCAGGCGCGCCAAATCCAGCAGCAGAAACCGCAGCAGCGCCAAGCGCAGCGGTGGTGGACATAGGGGAGGAGGCGGCCGCAGCAGGGGCGGCGGTGGCAGAAGACGCTGATCAAACCACTACGGCCTCGCGGTCAGAAGACCGCTCCTACAGGAGAGTAGCAATAGCTGTAGGAGCGGTCTTCTGACCGCGATGAAAGGCGATAAATGCTATCTCATTTCAGACAAGAAATCCTGCATATTGGCAGCGATTCCATCAATCAACCGCTGCCTCGCCGCCGCTGACGCCCATGCGGTATGCGGCGTCAGCACCAGGTTGGGTATCCTCTCATCGAGCAGCGGGTTGCCGCCAACCGGCGGCTCCGTCGTCAATACATCGACGAACGCACCCCCGAGACGCCGCTGGATCAATGCATCCGCCAGGGCGCTCTCGTCAACGATGCCGCCGCGTGCGCAGTTGATCAGGATGGCGTGCTTCTGCATCTGCGCAAGCGCGGCGGCATCGATCAGGTTGCGGGTGTTGTCCGCCAGCGGGCAGTGCAGGGTGACGACATCGCAGCTGGCCAGCAGTTCCGGCAGTGGCACCCTTCCATCTACGACCTTGCCGCCGGGGCGCGCGGCAATCTTTACCTGCATGCCAAAGCAGCTCGCTGCCCGAGCAACGGCGCCACCCAGTTCGCCATAGCCGATGATGCCGAGGGTCATGCCGGCCAGCTCGCCGAAGGAGCCCGGTAGCACGCAAAACTGCCTGGAGGCTTCCCAGCTGCCGTCACTGGCCAGCCGCCGCTGACGATCGAGCCGTGTGACCAGCGTCAGCAGACCGGCGAAAACATGTTGCACCACCGACGGCGTTGCATAGCCGGTGACATTGGCGACCCGGATGCCGAGGCGTTCGGCGGCATCCAGGTCGACATTGTTGGTGCCGGTGGCGGCGATGCAGATCAGCCGCAGCTTCGTGCACCGCTGCATCACGGCTGCATCGATCACCACCTTGTTGGTAATGGCCACATCGGCGTCCGCGATGCGCCCGGCGATGAGCTTTGGAGGCGTCTCGTCGAAGCTGCTGAAGCGCTGGCACAGCTCGCGCAGCGGTTCAGGGTTCAGATCGCCCTGGTCGAGGCTCCGGAAGTCGAGAAAAACGCCATGATTGAATTTCATCTCCGCTCCGCTACCAGGCGCAGTCACGGGGAGATTCGCTCTCGATCTCCTCGACCAATCCATCCTCGATCTCGACTTCTGCACAGGCGCCGACTCTGAGCGGAAGATGCTCCTCGCGGAGGTCCGTGTTCACGGTGACATTCAGGGTGCGGCCTCCCACGACCCAGGTTCCGGCTTTTCCGTCAGGGCGGCTCTCGATGATTCCGTGGAAGTTGTCGTCAGCAATAGCTGCCTGTGCAATGATCTGGGCTATGAAGGCACAGGTGACAATGATGTAAAGCCTCATTTTAACTATCCTGGTGTATGAATCGCTGTTCCTGAATGTTCCATCCACGTTTTTCTTGATCTGAATCACTACTCTGAGCAACGATTCACTTATCGATTGAAAAGTGTCATTGAATTTCCTATTCTGATCAAGAGATGATTTGGATATCCATGCTCGAAGCCGGTTATGTGGAAAAGAGTGTTGATATTCCAGTATTCAGCGGAGGTAACGAGATGCGACATCTTAACAGGACACTGCTCACCTTTTTCGTCTGCTTTTTGATCAGTATGAGTTCAGCGCAGGCTTTTTCGTTCAATTTTGGGGATGATGACGACTTTTATCCCTACTGGGGCCGTGGATACATCCCCTGGTTTGGTCCGCCTCTCTACGGCTATTACCCACGACTCCCGAGGTATGACCGCAATACCATGGTGCGAAAACGCCAGTGGAGGATGGTGACCCATGATGAAACCATGGATCGCCTGGGTGAACTGCTGTATGACAAATACGGATTTGATCGCGGCGAAGCGATCAAGCTTGCGCGCAGGATCGAAATGACCTCCGGCCTGGCGCTGACAACCAACTTCCATCCCGGCGCCGTGGCGGCTTATCGCTCCCGTACGACCTCATCCCTGTGGGGCAATGAGCAAACCTTCGAGGCCATGGCCCAGGCGCTGCAAGCTGCTGCAAAAGAGCTGGCGAAGGAACTCGAGAAACAACCGACGGCCGAGGAGGGAGCTGTTTACCTGCCCAGGCGCAGAAGCCGGTTTGACCGGGATGAAGTGGAAACCGTTCCGGTTTCAGCAGGAATCTGGGAAAAGTTCAATGCCTTGTCGAATATCTGTGCAAGTTGTCACAGCCGTTTCCGTGGACCGGATTGGTAGAGGGCGCTCACTCTCCCTGCGTCTCTGAGCCGGGTCCGAGCAGGATGGCGAGCCAGCGGCTCTCTTCGCTGGCCATGGCGCCGAACTTGACGGTCATCGTCAGCGGCACCGACAGCAGCATGCCGACAGGACCCAGCAGCCATCCCCAGAAGACCATGGAGATGAAGACCACAAGTGTGGAGAGCCCCACCTTCTCACCCAGGTAACGCGGTTCGACAATGTTGCCGATGACGATATTTGCGGTGAGATAGACCAGGATGACCCCCAGCGTCGCCGTTGAGCTGAGTTGGACCAGTGACAGCAGCACGGCGGGAACGGCGGCGATGATGGAGCCGATCGTGGGAATGAAGTTGAGCACGAAGGCGAGAAACCCCCATAAAACCGGAAAATCGAGTCCGATCAAGGCGGTGCCAGCTGCAACCAGTATCCCCGTCGCGAGGCTCATCAGCGTCTTGATGGAGAGATATTGCCTGGCGCTCCTGATGACGTCGCTGATTCTGGCGAGCACTGTGGCGCTACCACTGCCGTAGATGCTCTCAATTTTTTTGGGAAAGCTCCAGGCCTCCAGCAGCATGAAGAGCACAGTGAACATGATCAGGAAGGCGTTGCCAAACACCCCGCCAAGGCTGGACATCAGCGAGTTGGCGAACCCCATCGCCTGCCCGGGATCGATCACATTCAGGATACCGGGAGATTCGGGGAGATTGAAGCCGCGTGTTGTAAACCAGTTGAAGAGGCCGTTACGCAACTCCAGCAGGCGCGTCTGGTATTCCGGCAGATTTTGGGAAAACTGATCGGTCGATGCGCCGAGCAACAGGGTGACAAAGAATCCCAGCGCGATGCAGACCAGCAGCACAAGCATGACGGCCAGCGGTACCGGCACTCCTTTACGCTTCAACCAGTCGACAGGTGTCGCCGCGATGACGGCAATGAACAACGCGAGCAGGAAAGGCACGATGAGATCCTGCGCATAGCGCATCCAGGCCAGGATGATCAGAAATCCCGCGATAGTCAGCACGATGTTGCGCGCACAGGGCTGCTGTTCGGGAGTCATGGCAACCCTTTTTTCAGACATCCTCTTCCCTGCTTTCTGCACTGAGTTATTAAGAAGTTACTCTTAATACAGGTAGCATACTGATTCTTCAGCCGCACAGGATTTCTCTCTACGGTCGAAATGACATGTGGTGGATTCGTCCAGAGCTTCTTTGGAAGCTATCTCTGCTTCTGCATTTGGACCAACTCCCTCAACAATGCCTCGATATTGGCGAGGTGTGTTTCCATCTTTCGCATATGCGCCTGCTTCATGGCCATCTTCCGCTGCATCATTTGGGGATTCATCATACCCATGTGCTTCCCACCCATGTGGCTCCCCTGACCTCTGCCCATCATGGGTCCTGGGCCCCGGTTCATGGCCTGCTGATTGCCGCGCATTGGCATCTGCCCCCTGTTCATCCGCATTTGCCCCGCGTTCATCGCTCTCTGGCCTCTGTTCATGGGCATATCTCCACCTGCGGCCGGCATCTGCTCCGTTTGCATCGGCATCTGTCCTGATCCCATCTGCATTTGCCCGACGTAGAACGGCTTTGATCCAAACTCCATTGGCATGCCACTTGCCTGCGGTGCCGCTGTTGTGGCAGCTTTCGCTGCAGCGGCGTCGCCGGATGCTGCAGGAGGCTGCTCCGCCATCGCAGCAAAGGAGACTGTGCTAGCCAGGGCGGCTGCGGCGATCATGCTTGCTATTTTCATCTCTTCTATCCTCTTGAGTGTGTATTGCTGTCATCAGCAGGGTTGTAGTCAATGAAGAATCGACCGGTGGCCGGAAATTGACGAAATCTGGAATGTGGTTGTCAAGCCTTCAGGATGCAGCGATGCAAAGGTTATTCCCCTGTCTGTCCCTGCATGCCTCCCTGATCAGGTTGCTCATCGGTAATCGGTTGCTTGCGCCCGCACTCCGCCTTGTAGCGGGCATCGAGAGCGGAACGGCGCTGGGGCTTGCCCTTCAGGTTCTGGATCTCCTGCCTCATCTGCATGCATTTCTCTTCTGTCGCGCTGGTCTCAGGAATGCTTTCTGAGATGGTTTGCGGGGTGTCGCCAAACATGACGGAAGGTTTCTGTTCAGCCCAGGCAGAGGTTGTCAGGGCAAGTCCTGCAACCAGTATCAGCGGGGTCTTCATCATCGGTTTCCTGAGATAGTTCGTTATCATAATCAGAGTTATAGTCAATTGAGCATAGACGCTTCATCCCTTCAAAACAAGGTGGCCAGGTAGATTTTTGCATCCACTGCTGTCGAGTGGCCGGCAACCTGCTGTAACAGGGTGCAGAGGAGTCTATTTCAGCATATAATTTTTCTCCTGATTGAAGGGGCGGACAGGTATCTGCATTTACAACGAACTTGGAGAGAGAGTATGAAAGTAAAAGTCCTTACCAGCATGGCGCTTGCGGCTGCCGTGACCAGCGGTTGCATGACAGAGGATGATCCCAATCGACGCGCCAAGATGGGCGCTATTGCCGGCGCCATCGGCGGCGCGGTGATCGGCCACCAGATTCAGGGCGATCACGGCCGCTATGTCGGCGCGGCGCTTGGCGCCCTGGCCGGCGGCGCCGTCGGCAACTATATGGACAAGCAGCAGCGTGAACTGCGCAGGGCCCTGGAGGATGAGCTGCGGGCTGAATACGTCACCCTTGAGCGGCTGGACAAGGACACTATCAAGCTGAGCCTCAGCAGCGAAGCCTCTTTTGACATCGACCAGAGCCGGCTCAAGAGCGCCTTCAAACCGGCGTTGAACAGGGTGGCGAGTGTCATGAGGAGCTATGACCAGACGATCATCCATATCGTTGGCCATACGGACAACACGGGATCCGCCTCACATAATCAGCGGCTGTCAATGCGCAGGGCGGAGAGCGTCGCCTCCTACCTGAGCGGCAACGGCATCTCCTATGGCCGCCTGCTCACCTATGGACACGGCGAGGATGAGCCGCGCGCCAGCAACAACACGGCGCATGGACGCAAGCTGAACCGCCGTGTCGAGCTCTACATCAATGCAGTGGTTGATGGGCGTGAGCAGGACGCGAGGAGATCGCCTTATTGATTTTCACAGGGAGTAAAATGATCGCGGTCAGATGACCGCTCCTACGCCAAGTCATGGGGTATGTTGTAGGAGCGGCCTTCTGGCCGCGATTGATCGTCTACTCCACCGTAAACCTGTGGCCTAGCGCCTCGGATATCGTCGTCCTGTTTGGAAACTCCACTGTTCCGCAGTAGGGGTAGCCGTTTCTGCAGATCATCTTCCTGACATTCGGCTGCTGCGGATCGCTGAGCCACAGATGCACCTCGTAAAAACGCGGCTCATTGCAATTGAAAATATTGCCAAATGCTCCCGAGAGTTCATCGCTGACCACGCGCTGGTTCGCACGGGTTACGGTAAAACGGCCTGGATGGACGGTTTGCGGCCTTTTTGACACCAGGTTCACCTGGAATTCGCAGTGGGTTTCAAAGAGATTGGCGCCGGTGCTGCCTTTGCCGTGCTGAAAGGTCAGATGCGCATTGTTGCGGGGAATGGTGATCGCTGTTTTCAGGGTGATGCTGCTGATGCCCTGGTTGTAACGGCCTCCCCAGGCGCTGGTGCTGGCAAGTACGCCGGCAAGCAAAACGAAAAGCATGGTTCGCATGGTTTTCTCCCGTGTATTCAATAGTGAGGTGGAGGAAGTTTGTCTGACGCGGTGGTTTGCAGCGATTCCTGCAGTGACTTGATGTGATCGATCAGGGCTTCAAGCTGCATCTCCATGCGCTCGATGCGTGATTGCTGCAGGTGCAGCTGCTCGCTGAGAGTCTCGATGCTGCTCTGGTGCTCCATCAGCATCATCTGTAGCTCGGTGATCTGCTCACTCATTCGAACACCACGGTGCGATTGCCGCAGGTGAGGATATTGTGGTTGAGGTGCTGCCACACAGCGCGCGCCAGCACGATCTTCTCCAGGTCGCGCCCCTTGCGGACCAGGTCGGTGACGGCATGTTCGTGGGTGACCCGGACGACATCCTGCTCGATGATCGGCCCGGCATCGAGCTCGGCGGTGACGTAGTGACTTGTCGCGCCGATAATCTTGACGCCGCGCTGGTGGGCGGAGTGGTAGGGGCGTGCGCCCGGAAATGCGGGCAGAAAGGAGTGGTGGATATTGATGATGCGCTGCGGATAGTGGCTGACGAAGTCGTCACTGAGGATCTGCATATAGCGCGCCAGCACGACGAAATCGATGCGGTATTCCCGCAGCAGTTCCAGCTGCATCTGCTCCTGCTGCTGTTTGTTCCCTGCTGTCACGGGCAGGTAGTGGAAATCGATCCCCAGGCGTTCGGCGGCGGGACGCAGCAGCTCATGGTTGCTGATGATCAGCGGTATCTTCACCTGCCACTCCGCCGCTTCGTAGCGGGCCAGAAGGTCGTAGAAGCAGTGCGGCAGCTGCGACACAAACAACGCCATGCGCTGCACGTCGGCTGACAGGTGCAGTTGGGAGGTGATGCCGAAGCGTTCGCCAACCTCCGCGGCAAAGCGTGTTTCGATCTCTGCGGCGGGGATCGAAAATGCATCCAGCGACCACTCGATGCGCATAAAAAAGAGCTGCTGGTCGATATCCACATGCTGATCCAGGCGCAGGATGTTGCCGTTGCTGCGGTAGATAAAGTCAGTCACATGATGCACGATGCCGCGCTGGTCCGGGCAGTGGATCAGCAGGATGGCGGACGGCTGCTGGCTGTCAGATACCATATTGCTGGCGGTAGTTGTTGACAGGCGTGAGCCATCTGCCGAACTGCTGCGACTCTGCGATAAACTCGATCAGGTGCTGCAGGCGGGCGATGGCCGCCACCTGAATACCCATATCCTGTTCCACCTCCTGGACGGCCGATTTCTCCCCCTGGCCACGCTCCTGCCGGTCAAGCGCGATGACAACGCCGGCAGGCTCGGCATCTTCCCGGCGAATGATGTCGACGGACTCGCGCACCGAGGTGCCTGCGGAGATGACGTCGTCGATGATCAGCACCCGGCCCTGCAGGGGGTGGCCGACAATGACGCCCCCTTCGCCATGATCTTTCGCCTCCTTGCGATTGAAGGCGTAGGCGACATCGCGTTGATGTTCGTCATACAGGGCGGCGCTGGTGACTGCCGCCAGTGGAATGCCCTTGTAGGCAGGTCCGTACAGCACGTCAAACTCGATGCCGCTGTCGACGATGGCG
>JBDLII010000072.1:0-10653 GCA_039714995.1 Pseudomonadota bacterium | reverse complement strand
TCAGATCACTTTCGAGAAACGCTGCTCCCCCTGCGGATTCAGGTAGGCGTCGAAGACCATGCAGATGTTGCGGATCAGGAAGCGCCCCCTGGGCTGCACGTTGATGCCCTGTCCGCTGACCTCAAGCAGTCCGTCTGACTGCATACCCTGCAGCCGCTCGAGCTCGGCGGCGAAATAGCCGCTGAAATCGATCTCCCAGCGATCCGACAGGGCGGCGAAGTCAAGGCGGAAATGGCAGATCAGGCGGGTGATGACATCGCGGCGGATCAAGTCATCCCGGTTCAGCTCGAGACCGCGGTAAACCGGCAGATGGCCGCCGTCGATGGCGCCGTAGTAGTCATCCAGGGTGCGCAGATTCTGCGAATAGGTTGACCCGACCATGCCGATCGAGGTGACGCCGATGCCGACCAGGTCGCAGTGGCTATGCGTGGAGTAGCCCTGGAAATTGCGATACAGCGTACCCTCGCGCTGCGCCACAGCCAGCTCGTCGTCGGGACGGGCGAAGTGATCCATGCCGATGAAGACATAGCCGCTCTGTTCCAGCATTTCCGCGGTCATCTGCAGAATATCCAGCTTGACAGCGGCTTCCGGCAGCTCTTCGGCATCGATGCGGCGCTGCGGTTTGAACAGCTCCGGAAGATGCGCGTAGTTGAAGATCGAGAGACGATCGGGCTGCGCCTCGAGAATGGCCTCCAGGGTGGTGCGAAAGCCCTCCACGGTCTGCAGCGGCAGACCATAGATCAGGTCGACGCTGACCGAGCGGAACCCCTCTTTGCGTGCCGCATTGAGCACATTCTCGGTAATCTCCCTTGACTGCAGGCGGTTGACGGCCTGCTGCACCCGCGGGTCGTAGTCCTGCACCCCCAGGCTCATACGATTGAAACCGATCTCGCGCAGCAGCTTTACCGTGTCGGCATCCGCCTCACGCGGGTCGATCTCGATCGAGTATTCACCACGATCGTCACCCACTAACTGAAAGGATTCTGCGGTCGCCTGCATCAGCTCACGCATCTCGTCGCCGCTGAGAAAGGTCGGTGTACCTCCCCCCCAGTGCAGTTGCTCGACAGGGCGGCTGTTGTCAAACAGCTTACCCTGCAGGGAAAGCTCCTTTTTCATGCGCTGCAGGTACTCCGCGGCCTTGCTTCTGTCCTTGGTGGCAATCTTGTTGCAGGCGCAATAGAAGCAGATGGTGTCGCAGAAGGGGATGTGAAAATAGAGCGACAGCGGATTATTAGTTTGATTGGATGCCCTGGCCACTTCAGCATATTCCGCTTCGCCAAAAGCTTCACTGAACTTGACCGCGGTGGGATAGGAGGTATAGCGCGGTCCGCTCTGATCATACTTGTTGATCAGCTCGAGATCGAACACCAGCCGCTGCTGTGATACGTCACTCATCGTCATCGACCTCCAGACCTTTGCGATGCGTCTCGTTGATCTGTTTCAGCAGCAGATGAAACGGTATCTGGTCACCGTACTGGTGAACCCACTCCATGTAGGGGAGATCCTCGCGTCCAAAGTGATAGACGCCATCACACATATCCTGATAGAGCTTTTCGATGCCCTGTTCCAGCGGTTCAAGATAGACGGGAAAACGCGGCATATCGTCAGCTTCGAACAGCAGGCACTCCCTCAGGTCCTGCACTTCGAAGCGTGCGTTCTTGATCCATTCGACATACTCTTCGACACTCTTTGCGCGACGTAACGCCATGTTATTCGATCTCTATCTGTTGAACTTGCTCTGCTGTCAGCAGGAATACACCATCACCGCCCTGTTCAAAATCCAGCCACAGGAAGGGAACATCCGGATAACGCGCCATCAGCAGATCCGCCGAGGCGCCAACCTCGATGACCATAATACCATCTGACGCAAGAAACGGTGCTGCGTCCCGCAAAATACGCTGCACGATATCCATGCCGTCATCGCCCGCTTCGAGACCAATCCGCGGCTCGCGGTGATACTCGGGGGGGAGCCCAAGGTACTCCTCGCTGCTGACATAGGGGGGGTTGCTGACAATCAGATCGTAGTGGCGCGGCGGCAGTTGCTCGAAGAGGTCAGACTCGATCACGGAAACCCGCTCATGCAGGTGATGTTTGTCGACATTTGTGCGTGCAATTTCAAGCGCCGCTGCGGAGATGTCGACTGCATCAACCTGCGCCTGTGGAAAGGCATAGGCGCAGGCAACCGCGATACAGCCGCTGCCGGTGCAGAGATCCAGAACCGCATCGACTTCAGCTGCTTCCAGCCAGGGGGAGAACTGCTCTCCGATCAACTCCGCGATCGGAGATCTTGGCACCAGAACGTCGCTGCTGACATCGAATTCAAGCCCGGCAAACCACGCCTTGCCCGTCAGATAGGCTGCAGGAACCCTTTCACTGATGCGTCTTTCAAACAACGCCAGCACCCGTGCCTGTTCATCGGCAGTCAGACGCGCATCGAGGTAGCTTTGCGGCAGGCTGTGATCCAGGTGAACAGCGTGCAGCACCAGCTGCAGCGCCTCGTCCAGGGCGTTATCCGTTCCATGGCCATAAAAGAGCCCCGCCTCCCGAAACAGGCTGGCGCCCCTGCGAACATAATCCCGCAGCGTTGTCAGGTTGTCATCGTTCGTCATTTGCTCTCCACTTCACCGAAATCCAGCCGCAGCTGCATCTCCCTGAGCGCCAGTTCCGCCTCGCTGGCCTCCTGCTCGGCATCCCTGATCTCCTGCTCCGCGATGCTGGCCCGCCGTTCAGCCTCTCTCCTGGCATGCTCGGCCATCTTCACCCTGCTCTGCAGTTCCAGCAGCTTCGCCTCGAGCATGGCGGAGTTCGTCTTCGAGGATGTCGCGTTCAACTCCAGACCCAGCTCGACAGCGTATTGATTGATGATGCTCCAGACCTCCGGGTGACGCTGGTAGAAGTAGTTTTCCAGCAGGCGTTGATGCTGGCGCAGAAAGTTCACGCTGTCGCTGCGCTGCTGAAAAAAATGCATCAGCTGGATGACCTGCCGCAGGGCATCCGGAAACTCCGCGACCACCCGCTGCAGCAGAACCCCGACATCGTTATAGTCGAGATAATCCGCTGGCAGATTGAATTGCTGCAGCATCTCCTGATCCCCGGACAGGTCTGCAACCGTGGAGGATTCATCCGTTGACGACGTTTTTCCCACTGTATGGCGCAGCACGCGCCTGCTTGCCGGGAGAGGCCTGTATCCCCTGCGCCCGCCAACCGCTGCCCTGGTCCGAAGCAGCATCCACAGCAGAGACAACGCCAGCAGGGTACTCAAGCCGAGAATGACCAGCCAGCCAGAGAAACCAGGGCCTTTCCCGGCAGGCATTGATGGCGCAGGCATGATGGCTTCTTCTGCGGCAGCGACTTCCCGGGGAGTCTCATAGTCAGCATCCGGTTGCTGCCGGGAGACGGCACTGCTACCCGCATCACTCCCGACATCACTTCCTGCTGCAGGCGAAGCCTCCGCTACTCTGTCCAGCTCCACAAGCAGCCCGGGCAGTCCGGCAGGATTCTCTGTCAGAATCTTCTCGGATGACGGAATGTTCAGCGGCGCTGAAAATGTGACATGCCGCAGATCGCCATCCTTGAAGACCTCCGGGTTCAGACGCACCATCGCCGCCACCACCTGGTCCAGCAAGGCGCCTGCGGGGCGCATCAGCTCCGCCGCCGCCTGCACCGCTTCGCTCACCGGAACGGTGATTTTATCATCTTCAACGACCGGCGGCGGTTCTTCGGTTGCCGAATCGTCGGCAGACGGGGGGGATTGTGGAGCCGGTGATGGCTCGGGTTGTTGTGCTTCATCCTGCGGCTCGGATGTTGCTTCAGCGTACACCGCCCCTTCGACAAGCAATGCGGCAACAAGAACCAGCATCGGGAGACCACGGAACAGCGGAAGTACCGTCATCCCGGCAACGCCCTAACCTGACGCTGCAACGGTCACCCGCGCAAAACGCCGCTTTCCCACCTGGTAGACATGGGTCTCGCCCACCATGCACTGCAGGGAGCGGTCAGTGATCCGTTCACCATCGATCTTCACGGCATTCTGCTTGATCATACGCATCGCTTCACCGTTGCTCTGCACCAGGCCGGCTTCGCGCAGCAGCGTGGCGATGCCGATGCCCTGTTCATCCGTGGCAAGGTTCTTCTCCGGCATCTCGTCTGGCATGGCGCCCTTCTGGAAACGGGCGATGAAATTCTCCCGCGCCCGCGTCGCTGCAGCAGCATCATGAAAACGGGCGATGATCTCCTCGGCCAGCAGAAACTTGATGTCGCGGGGATTGGCGCCCGCTTTGACCTGGCGGCGGAACTCCCGGATCTCCTCCATGGGACGAAAACTCAGCAGCTCGAAATAGCGCCACATCAGCGTATCGGAGATCGACATCAGCTTGCCGAACATCTCGTCCGGGGGTTCGGTGATACCAATGTAGTTATCCAGTGACTTGGACATCTTCTGCACGCCGTCGAGCCCCTCGAGAATCGGCATGGTGATGACCACCTGCGGCTCCTGGCCACGCTGCTCCTGAAGCTGTCTGCCGACCAGCAGGTTGAATTTCTGATCGGTGCCGCCGAGTTCGACATCCGCCTCAAGCACCACCGAATCATAGCCCTGGATCAGCGGATAGAGGAATTCATGCACGGCAATGGGCTGGCCCTGCTTGTAGCGTTTATGGAAATCATCGCGCTCCAGCATGCGCGCCACCGTATGACTAGCCGCCAACTGCACCAGGTCGGCCGCGCCCATCGCACCCATCCACTCGGAGTTGAACACCACGCGCGTCTTCTCTTCATCGAGGATCTTGAAGATCTGCGCCTTGTAGCTGGCGGCATTCTCCACCACCTGCTCCCGCGTCAACGGCAAACGGGTGGCACTCTTGCCGGTGGGATCGCCGATCATGCCGGTAAAATCACCGATCAGGAATATCACCTCGTGTCCCAGTTGCTGGAAGAGATGCAGTTTATTGATCAATACCGTATGGCCAAGATGCAGGTCCGGAGCAGTCGGATCGAATCCCGCCTTGATGCGCAGGGGCCTGCCCTGCTCCAGTTTTTTGATCAGGCCATCTTCACGCAATATCTCGTCGGCACCCCTGGAGATCAGTTCGATTGCTTCTGCCGTGGAAGTCATCAGCTACCCTTGTCAACAAATCTGTAAGAAAATCCTGGGCAATCTACCGGAAATTCCCGTCGCTGTCATTAGCCGCTGTTGCGGATTATAATGTTTCGCCTGGCCTGTTCATCAAATCATCACTGCTCAAATCGTTATTGCTCAAGTCTGCATGAAATCCTTTCTGTCCGGTTTTCTCATCGTTATTGCTCTCGCAGCCCTGATCATCTGGCTGCTGCCGGAACATGAGCCCCGGCCCGAACAACAGCAGCTTGATCTCGCCTTCCCACCACAGGAGGGGATGCCTGCCGAAGCGCCCGATACTGTAGCCGAAGAGGCGGTTGAGGAGATGCAACCGGGCGTCATTGCATCACAACCGCTGCTGGTCATCCACCAGGTCAGGGCCGGTGATACCCTGCTTGCCATTTTCAACAAGCTCGGCATCGACAAGGCGCTCTACCAGCGCTTTATCCTGCTCGATAAAAAATCCAGGCAGCGCCTGGCGCGCCTGCGGCCCGGGCAGATGCTTCACTTCAGGTTCTCGAAGGAGAATCAACTGGTCGAGGTCATCCACAACATCGATTCGACGCACAGCACCAGCTACCTGATCAGCGACGACGACATCCAGATCAGCAAGCAGCAGAAAGAGGTCCAGGTCAAGATAGAGTCGGCCCATGGCACCATCGAGTCGTCGCTCTTCAGCGACGGTATCCGCGCCGGCATGACAGAGAGTCTGATCATCAAGATGGCAAAACTGTTCAACTGGGATATCGACTTCGGCCGGGAGCTGAAAAAAGGCGACTATTTCGGCGTCATCTATGAAGGGCGTTATGTGGAAGGCCAGCGCATCGGCACAGGGTCGATTCTCGCCGCGGAGTTCATCAACGGCAAGAAAAAACACCGCGTTATCCGTTATGCCGACTCCAGGGGAGATGTCGACTACCTGGACCCGCAGGGACGCAGCCGTCGCAAGCAGTTTATCCGCACCCCGCTGAGTTTTTCCCGCATCAGCTCCAGGTTCACCGGCAGTCGCTGGCATCCCGTGCTGCGGCGCTGGCGTTCACACAAGGGGGTCGACTACGCCGCTCCGAAAGGGACACCGGTGTGGGCCACCGCCGACGGCAGCGTCAGCATCGTTGGCCGCCAGCGCGGCTACGGCAAGGTAATCTATCTCAAACATGGTAAATACACCACCGTCTACGGCCATCTTTCAGCCTTCAAGAGCGGCCTGAAAAAGGGCGCCCACGTGCGTCAGAACCAGGTAATCGGCTATGTCGGGTCCACCGGGCTGGCAACGGGACCGCATCTGCATTATGAGTTCCGCATCAACGGCAAGCATGTCAATCCGCTCTCGCACAGCCTGCCGATTGCCGAAGCCCTGTCGGGAAAGAGCAGGAAAAAATTCCGCGCCTATGCCGACCCGCTGCTGGAAACACTGGACCGGCTCAAGGAGGAGACCCTGGAGGAAGCCCCGGCAAGCACCGCCGCCGGCGAGACTCTAAAGCAATCTCGGGGCGACACCTAAGGAAGCTCTGATCGAATGTCATTGCGAGGAGCGTAGCGACGAAGCACTAATTTTGCTTGGAGCAAAATTGAACGCGCCAGGCGGGGCGACCCGAAGGGTAAATTACAAGGATGTAATTTATAATCTCTACGCTGTTGATTTAAATTTAGACGAGATTGCCACGCTGCACTCGCAATGACGGTGTGCTAAGTGGAGGATGTGCTAAACGGAGAATGAGGAGCCGCAGCCGCAGGTCGTCGATGCGTTCGGGTTGCGGATGACAAACTGTGCTCCCTGCAGCCCTTCGCTGTAGTCGATTTCAGCCCCTGTCAGGTACTGAAAACTCATCGGATCGACAAGCAGTTTGACACCATCCGTTTCGATCTCGGTGTCGCCCTCTTTCACCTCTTCATCAAAAGTGAAGCCATATTGAAAACCTGAACAGCCGCCGCCCTGGATATAGACGCGCAGCATCAGCCCGGGATTGCCCTCCTCCTCGATAAGCGCGGAGACTTTCGCCGCGGCAGCGGCTGTGAATACCAGCGGACTCTCCATTTGCGTCTGTGCTTCAGCCATGTTCATTTACTCCAGAAAACCAAAGGATAGGCTAACTATCGCTTTTCCTACCATTTTAGTCAAGAATTATGAGGCTAGGAGCCTGTCGGGTTATGGGGTTCGTAGCGAGCATGGTGGGGAAGCGAGTACAGATTTTCACGATTTTGAGGCGCATAGTGGACCCTACGCAACGAAAAATCGGGGAAATTTGGGCCGCTTCCCTGCCAGCGCAGTAGAATCATCCATAATCCGACAGGCTCTTAGGATTCCGCATCTTTTTGGTTCTCTAGCCCGGCTTCCTGCGCCTCGCCACCCTCCTTTTCCGGCAGATGCACCATGCCGCCGTCAACGCTGGCACCCATCGCCATCTCGAGCTGCCGGTAGTGAATCTCGCCACTGACGTGCGCATTTTCCGCCAACTCAACCAGTGAACTCGAGTGGACATCACCCGCGATAGAGCCATTGACGATGATGTTTGCAACTCGTACATTGCCGTTGACTCTGGCCTGGTCACTCACCGTCAGGGTTGAATTTTTACTCGCGCTGTCAGCCGTGACATCGCCTCTGATCTCACCATCGAGATGCAGTCCGCCAAAAAATGAGACATTGCCATCAACCACCGTCCCGGCCCCGATGACCGTCGTAAAAGGCGGCGGCTTGAATCTTTTTTTCATCACTTTTTTCCTAGAATTTGCCTTTTTTCACATCCGCAGGAAGATCCATTTTCAACTTCTTGGTACCGGAGTTCTTGTTACTACTCTGGCTCTTTTTCTTACTGCTCTTTCCGCCCTTGGGCTTGTTGCCGCTTTTTGCCGTCCCCTTGGTTTTCCCCGCAACCCGCTTCAGAACGGCGACCTCCTCCTGCAACTGTTGACGCTCCTCCTGCAACGCCATCAACTCCTCCTGCACATGCCTTTGCGCCTCCTTGTCGACCTGGGCTGCGCGTTCGAGCGTGGCGACAGACTGGCTTAATGCATCTCTCTCCTTCTCCAGTTGTGCAATTTTCAGCTGCAGTTCATCGACGACAGTTTCAACCTTGCCCAGGTCACCCTGTGCATTTTCACGATCCAGAAGATAGATCATCCTGCCGAGATAGGCCATGCCGCCGGCCAGCACCAGTGCTGCCAGGATCCACCTCAGCAGATGGCTGCCGCAGGTGAGATGGATGGTCGGCGCATCGATGTGGATCCGCTGTGGACGACGGCTAAACAGGCGGTTGTCAGGGAGATAGGGCAACGTAATCCAATCCACTTGTCTCGGACAGACCAAACATCAGATTCATATTCTGTACGGCCTGGCCGGCTGCGCCCTTGACGAGGTTGTCTATGACCGACAAGACGACGACAGTACTCCCCCCTTGCGGCTGGTGAATAGCTATCTGGCAACCATTGGTGCCGCGCACGCCACGGGTCTCCGGCAGGGATCCAGCGGGAAGAACGTCGACAAAAGGCTCGTCAGCGTAACGCGCTTGATAGAGTTGCTGCAGATCCACACCCTCGCCGGTCAGTCGCGCATAGAGGGTCGCCAGGATGCCGCGAATCATCGGCAGCAGATGAGGTGTAAAGGTCAATCCCGGCAGCTCCCCCAGCGTCCATCCCAGCACCTGTCGTATCTCGGGAAGATGGCGGTGGCCGCTGACGCCATAGGCCTTGAAGCTTTCACCGCACTCCGCCAGCAGTGTCGCCACACTGGCGCCGCGGCCGGCGCCGCTGGCGCCGGATTTGCAATCGGCGATCAGCGAATCCGGATCGACAACCCCCGCTTCCAGCAGCGGTAGAAAGCCAAGTATGGTGGCCGTCGGATAGCAGCCCGGATTGGCCACGAGATTCGCCGAGGCGATTTTTTCACGATGAATCTCGGGCAGTCCATAGACTGCCTGCGACAACAGCCCGGGAGAGGCGTGTGTCATGGCGTACCACTGCTCCCACAATGCCTGATCCTGTATGCGGAAATCAGCGGCCAGGTCGATCACCCGTACTCCCGCCTGCAGCAGTTCCGGGGCCGACTGCATCGCAATACCGTTCGGCGTCGCAAAAAACACCAGATCACAGCCATGCAGCACTGCAGTATCTGGTTCCGTGAAGGCCAGTGCGTTGTGACCCCGGAGGCTGGGAAAAAGGTCGGCGACTTCACGGCCCGCTTCTGCGCGCGAGGTAACCGCAACCACCTCCGCATGCGGATGCAGCGCCAGCAGACGCAGCAGCTCCACTCCTGTATAACCCGTTCCCCCGACGATGCCGACTTTGATCATCTCTGTATCTTCTGCTCTACAAACTATTCCACATCATGATACTCAATATTTCCCGGGAAACGAAGCCGCAATGGGATTGCGTCATGACAAAAACCCACACAATGCAAACATCCCGTCTTCGATAAAATTGAATTTTTTTCCTATTAGCCGCATATTACAGATTCGAAAGCTGCTTCTGCGGAGATAAAGACGCATGGAACATGAAACCATTCAAGCCATTGCCCTGATGCTCGGCGCCTCGTGGGCATCAGGGATCAACCTCTACGCAGCCATACTGGTGCTCGGGATACTTGGCAACAGCGGTTATGCCGACCTGCCGGAGGGGATGGCGCTGGTGGAGAACCCGCTGGTGATCGGCGTCGCCGCCATCATGTATTTCATCGAATTCTTTGCCGACAAAACACCAGGCGTCGACTCCGGGTGGGACGCCATCCACACCTTCATCCGCATCCCCGCCGGTGCCATGATGGCGGTCGGCGCCGTCGAGGGGCTGGAGGTCAACCAGGCGGTCGACCTGGCAGCCGCACTGCTGGGCGGCGGGGTTGCCGCAACCAGTCACTTCACCAAAGCGGGGTCGCGTCTGATGATCAATACTTCACCTGAACCCGTCACCAACTGGGTTGCCTCGATTTCAGAAGACCTTGCCGTTATCGGCGGTCTGTGGGCGGCGCTGACCTACCCCTGGCTGTTTATCGCGCTGCTGATCGCCTTCATTCTGCTGGCCATCTGGCTGCTGCCAAAAATCTGGCGCGCCCTGAAGCTGGTTGTGCGTAAAATCGGCAACTGGTTCAGCAGCGATGAGGGGGCTACCACTGCAGATGCAACGGCGTCCGAACGGAAGGTCGGTATCGATGCGATGGAGGGGAGCAGCAGGGAGTTGCCGAAGCAGTAGCAAGACTTGCGGCATCGCTTTTCTATCGCGGTCAGAAGACTGCTCCTACAATCGTAATTCAGGAGTGGGAGCGCTCTTCTGACCGCGATATGCAGCTGTCGAGCGATAGAGCGGTTATTGAAATCGCCCCCATCATCTTCTATCAACGCATGACAACCTGGAATTCAGCACCATGTGGTTAAAGGCCTTTCACCTCTTCTTCATGACAGCCTGGTTCGCCGGGCTCTTCTACCTGCCGCGGCTGTTCGTCTACCACGCGATGACCGATGACACAGCCGGCAAAGAGCGCTTCAAGATCATGGAGCGCAAGCTCTACTACTTTGTCACCCCGTGGATGATCCTGACGGTGGTATTCGGCT
>JBDLII010000071.1:0-10774 GCA_039714995.1 Pseudomonadota bacterium | reverse complement strand
CGCAGCCCCACCCCGGTCATGAACAGCAGCAGGCCGAACTCCATCAGGAACCACTGCGCGGCATCCGGCAGGCGGCCAAAGGTCGGACGCTTGCTGCGCAGATAGCTGATCACCAGCCCGGAGGCCAGCAGTCCGCCGGCGGAGCCGAGACCGATGGAGACGCCGCCCAGCTCGATGGACAACATGCCGACAAGCACACCGACAACGATGCCGAATGCAAAGGTGACCATATCCGTCTCCGCGATGTCGCGTTCCACATAGCCCAGGTAGGCACCCAATGCGTCGATCTGTGCGGCGTTGCCAACAACAGTCAGGATATCCCCCTTGGCCAGCTCGATTTCATCACCGTGAGGCACCTCGACACCCAGGTGCGTCATGCGCACCAGCAGCAATCCGAAACGACGGGGAATATCGATATCGATCAGTTTGCTGCCAACGACCTCCTTGTGGAGGACGACGATCTGGGCGGTATCCGTCACATCGCGGATGCGCCACTTCGGCGGTACCTCTTCACCCAACCGATGAGCGACATTGACAAAGAAGCTGCGCGGCCCCATGAGTTCCAGCCTGTCGCCGATCTGCAGCCGGTCGTCGGGTTCAAGCGCTCTGCGTTCCTCGCCCACGACACGTCTGACAACCGTTGCCTGATCCCAGTAGGCGTCGCGCAGCTCGGAGATTGGGACGTTGGTCATCTCCTCATTGGTGACACGGTAGCAGCGGGAAGTGACGTTCACAGGCTCTGCTCCGGTATCACCTGTCTCGCTGGACATGCGCTGCGCCTCTGTCGCAAGATCGATACCCAACCAGCGCGGCAGCAATTTGAGCATCGTGATCAACCCGGCGAGGCCGAAGATATAGGTGATCGCATAGCCTGTGGCGACATTGTTGATGACCGTCTCCTGCGACCAACCTTCGGGCAGGGAGACCATGCCGTGCCTGACCGCCTCCTGCGCCGCAGCCAGTGTCGGCGAACTGGTCAGCCCTCCGGCCAGCAGACCCGCCGACATGCCGGGTTGCAGACTCAGCAGGGAGGTGCCGGCAACCGCCAGGATGAAACCGGTTGTGGCGACCACAATTGCAAGCATGACATACCTGACACCATCCTCCCTGAGGACGGTAAAAAAGCTCGGTCCGGCCTGGTAGCCGACCGAGAAGATGAACATCGAGAAGCCGACGGTCTGCGCGCCTTCGGTGATGCGAAAGCCGAAATGGCCGAAGAACAGGCCGGCGAAGAGTACGCCTGCGACAGGCCCGAAGGAGAAGTTGCCGAATCCGATTCTACCGATCAGGTAACCCATGCCGATGACCAGGAACAGCATCAGCGAAGGATGGGTATGCAGAGCCTCGAGTATTTCACTCTTCAATAATGGTAGAAAGTGCTCCATCGGGTTCCTCCAGTCGTAGATACAGAACGCATTGTTGCATAAAAAAATATCAGGATGAAACTATCAGAAGGTGATGCCAAGGCGCAGCCCGGCGACGACCTGCATACTGCCATGCAGTGCGTCTCCCGCGATGATCTGCACATCCGGTGTAATTCTGAGCTCCTTGGCGACCTGCCAGCGGTAGTAGATCTCTCCGACGCCCTGCCAGGTGTCGTTGAAAGCTGCGGGCCTGGCCACGCCGATACCAATGCCGAAATGATCGAAGGTGTGAATATCCTTTCCCCAGCCGATCATCAACAGCTGGTCCACCTGGGCAGCATCGCCATGCGAGTAGGCATAGCGGGCAACAAAATGTTCGTTGCTGGAAGCACCCTGCTGTTCCAGCGTCAGTGAGAGCCCGCTGCCGTCAGGCAGTTGCTCTTCGCTGTTATTTTCAGTGCCCCAGGCCATCAACTGCACCCTGGCGCTGCGGCTCTTGAAACCGGGAAAGTTGTATCCATACTGCAGGGCGAAGAAGAGCGCCGAAGAGTCCAGCTTCAGATCGACCCGTTCCGATTGATCCGGACCCTGCATATTGGAGGCGCCGATGGAGAGATCCCAGCGTCCGTCGTTTTTCCACTGCAGGGCCAGCCCGGCGCCAAAGCCCGGAAATCCCACGGCGGGATTCGAGGAGAAGGCCTGGTTGAGAAAAAAACGCTTGGCGCTGCGCAGCGAATGGTTGTCATAGAAGCTGTCGATGCTGAACTGGCCGAAGCGCAGCGTGAGGCGCTGATCCATCGACTCATGACTGACATAGAAATCAGGCACCTGGAATCCGGCATCGCTGAAGCCGTTAACCGTCTTCCATAGCAGGCCGGCTTCGGCACTGATTTGAGAGGGGGCAATATCACTGTAGGCATGGCGGTCACGCACGCTCATGGAGAGATAGACAGGTCGGTGATGTCTCTGACCAAACATCAACCAGCGAAGGCTGAGGGTGGCGTCTCCGGAAGAGGCTCCCAAAATGCCTTGCTTATCGACTGCAGCCTGCCCGAGCATGTCATAGCTGAAGACGCTCTCCAGTCGAAACTTTTTCTTCGTCTCCTCGCGCCAGCTTCGGAATGTGTTGTAAAACCCGGGGAAAACGCTGGGCCTGGCAGGGTCGTCAACTAGCCTGTCACGCTGCTCGAGGGTGGAGTCAATACTCTCATCGGCCTCCGTATGCTCGATCGTTTGTGACTCCGGCACCTCAACAGCCCATGCAGCTGTGGAGGCACAGGAGACAAGACAGAACAATGGAATTAGAATAGAGCGCGTAGAAGCTTTCACACGAAGTTGAATACGATAATATCCGGTGGATCATAGCAGGAATTGCGCATTTTGCTTTGGGAGTCATGAATCATGACGCAAAACATCTATATTACAGGCGCTGAACGCAGCAGCGGTAAATCCGTCATCGTGCTCGCCATGATGGAGTTCCTCTCCGGGCATGGCGGTCGAGTCGGATTTTTCAGGCCCGTCATCCGTTCTGGTGAGCAACGGGACCCGCTGATTCAGCTGATCGCCGCACGTTATCAACTTGGTCTGCCCTACCAGGAGATGTACGGCTGCAGCAGCGATGAAGCGCGCGAATTGATGACCGCAAACCGCGATGACGAATTGCTGAAAAGAGTCCTGGCAAAATACAGAAATCTGCAGACGAAATGCGACATCGTACTCTGTGCCGGAACGGACTACCGCGAGGGGCACTCCGCCCTGGAGTTCGACTTCAACAGCGATGCCGCCAACAACCTGGGCTGCCTGATCATGCCGGTCGTACGCGGCAGCAACCGCAGCAACGAGGAGATCGGGAATGCGGCCAGAAGATTTCTGAAATCCCTGCAGGAGCGCCACTGCGATATTCTGGCCACCGTCATCAACAGCGTCCCTGCCGAACAGATTGGATTGCTGCAGACTCAGTTTGAAAATTCCACATTGGCTGGATCACCAATCTACCTGGTACCCCGGGAACCATCGCTGTCAAAGCCAACCATCGGCGACATCATGCGCAGCCTCGACGCAGGTGTTGCTATTGGCGATGCGTCCGGCATCAACCGTATCGTGCGGAACACCACAGTAGCCGCCATGCAGGCGCCCGATTTTCTCGACTATGTCGAGGAGGACAGCCTGATCATCACGCCGTCCGACCGAGCGGACATTATCCTTGCATGCATCCTCTCCCACCCCTCAACAGCCTATCCGCAGATAGCAGGCCTGCTGTTGACCGGCGGGCGCAAGCCGGCAGCCCAGATCATGGAGCTGTTGTCGGGACTTGGCAAGCCGCCTTTTGCCATACTCGGGGTGCGCGACGACACCTTTACCACGGCGTTGAATGTCAGCCGTATCAAGGCGGAATTGACAGCGGAGGATCAGCACAAGATCGCTGCCGCACTGGGGATTGTCGAAGCCAATGTCGATCTCGAGCAGTTCCGGCAACTGCTGGAAACCAGCCGCAGCCCCCGGCTGACGCCGCTGATGTTCGAGTACGAACTGGTACAGCGCGCCAGGGCGCAACAGCAGCACATCGTACTGCCGGAGGGCAGCGAAGAGCGTATCCTGCGCGCCGCCGAGATCCTGACTCTGCGTGGTGTGGCGCGCCTGACACTGTTGGGAAACAGCGATGAAATCCAGCAACAGATCCTGACCCTGGGACTGCGTCTGGAAGAGGCTGCGATTATCGATCCGGAGCAGTCGGAGCTTCGTCAGCAGTATGCCGACAGCTATTACCGGCTGCGCCGGCATAAAGGCATCTCGCGAGATATGGCGTTCGATACCATGGCGGACGTCAGCTACTTCGGCACCATGATGGTTCACCACGGCCACGCCGACGGCATGGTTTCCGGCGCGGTGCACACCACGCAGCACACGATTAGGCCGTCTTTCGAGATCATCAAGACCAAAGCGGGCATCTCCATCGTCTCCAGCGTCTTCCTGATGTGCCTCGAGGATCGTGTGCTGGTCTATGGCGACTGTGCGGTCAATCCCGATCCGGATGCAGAGCAGCTGGCGAATATTGCCGTCAGCTCGGCGGAGACGGCGCAGATGTTCGGCATCGAGCCGCGTATCGCCATGCTCTCCTACTCCACCGGAGAGTCCGGCAAGGGCGAAGCCGTGGACGAGGTGCGCGAGGCGACCCGACTGGCGCAGGCAATGCGTCCGGACCTGATGATCGAGGGCCCGATGCAGTACGATGCCGCAGTGGATGCCGGCGTCGCCAAAACCAAGCTGCCCGACAGCGAGGTGGCGGGCAATGCCACCGTCTTCATCTTCCCCGATCTCAATACCGGCAACAACACCTACAAGGCAGTGCAGCGCTCTTCAGGAGCCGTGGCGATTGGACCTGTGCTGCAGGGACTGAACAAGCCGGTCAACGATCTCAGCCGCGGCTGTACTGTCACCGACATCGTCAACACTGTCGCCATCACGGCTGTCCAGGCGCAGGCAGAGACGCCGTCAACATGAAGATACTGGTCATCAACTCGGGGAGTTCGTCGATCAAGTACCAGCTGTTTCAGATGACCGGGGTCAGGGTGCTGGCTTCGGGTATCATCGAGCGCATCGGCGAACCTCAGGCGGTACACAGCCACATCGACAGTCAGCATGGCGAGGAGGAGAAACAGACCAGGCAACTCTCTATTTCGACTCACCGCGGGGGTCTGGCAAGCATCGGCGTGGTGCTGCGAGAGACTGGGACGATCCGGGAGATGTCCGGGTTGACAGCCATCGGGCACCGCGTGGTACATGGCGGCGAGCAGTTCAGGGAGCCAACGCTGATCGACGAAAAAGTCGTCGCTCGCATCCGCACCATGATCCCGCTGGCCCCGCTGCACAACCCGGCCAACCTGATGGGCATCGAGGTCGCATTGCATGCGGCGCCCAACATCCCCCAGGTGGCCGTCTTCGACACCGCCTTTCATCACTCGATCCCCGAGTATGCCTGGCGCTACGCACTTCCCGAAACGCTCTATACAGAACAGCATGTACGCCGCTACGGATTTCATGGCACTTCGCACTATTTTGTCGCCAAACAAGCGGCCAGGCTGCTGGGCAAGCCGCTCTCCTCGCTGAGCCTGATCACACTGCATCTCGGCAACGGCGCAAGCGCTGCCGCCATCCGCCATGGCAAGAGCGTGGACACCTCGATGGGTATGACGCCGCTGGAGGGCTTGATGATGGGCACCCGCTGTGGCGACATCGATCCGGCGATCCATTTCTACCTTGGCCGGGAAGCCGGCCTCGGCAACGAGGAGCTGGAGACCCTGATGAACAGGGAGAGCGGGCTGAAGGGCGTCTGCGGATCCAACGACATGCGCGAAGTCCACCGCCTTGCCGACGCCGGTGATCAACGCGCCCGCCTGGCGCTGGAGATGTACTGCTACCGCATCAAGAAATACATTGGCGCCTACTATGCAGTCCTGGGTCATATCGACGCCATCGTGTTTACCGGCGGTATTGGTGAAAACGACGCCGGAACGCGAGCACAGGCCTGCGCCGGTCTGACAACGCTTGGTGTTGAAATTGACGGCGACAGAAATTCCTACCGCGGAGGAGGCTCCTTTTCCATTCACAGCGATACAAGCCCTGTCAGCGTGCTAGTGGTTCCAACCGACGAAGAGTTGGAGATTGCGTTGCAAACCGTTGCTTGTATCGATGCCAAGTCATGAGATCAGACTTATCCTTACCCCGAAACGCCTCAAAATGCCGTGCGTAGGAGCAAAATTCAACCGCACTTCAATCGCGGTCAGAAGAGCGCTCCTACATCTGGTGCAACATGAAGTTGCAGGAGTGGTCTTCTGACCGCGATGAAGCACGGGCTTTTTAAGAAGTTAGCGTACCCCTCCATAACACTCTGATTCGAGCGTTGTTTCAATGCGCCATCTTGACAGCTCAGCACGAATCAGGTATTCTGCTCTGCTTCATTATGCGGGTGCCTAACACGCCCCTCCCCTCTCGCCCGCACTATTCGCCACCGAATTCCCGAGGTTTTCCCGTGTTTTTCAATTTTGACTGCACCGATCGCGGCTGCCCGAGGGATGATCTTCTGTCCGGCCTGACCGTTGCCCTGGCGCTGGTGCCGGAAGCGGTGGCCTTCGCCTTCGTCGCCGGGGTAGAGCCCCTGGTCGGCCTCTATGCCGCATTCATGGTGGGCCTGATCACCGCGGTTATCGGTGGGCGGCCGGGGATGATCTCCGGTGCGACCGGCGCCCTGGCCGTCGTCATGGTAGCGCTGGTGGCCGAGCACGGGGTGCAGTACCTGTTCGCCACGGTGGTGCTGATGGGGCTGATCCAGATGCTGGTCGGCGCACTCAAGCTGGGCAAGTTTATCCGCATGGTGCCGCATCCGGTGATGCTCGGTTTTGTCAACGGCCTCGCCATCGTCATCTTTCTGGCGCAGCTGAATTCATTCCAGACGACAGATGCGAGCGGGCAGAGCCAATGGCTGCAGGGCAATACGCTCTACACCATGCTGGCGCTGGTGGTTTTGACCATGGCAATTATCAAGTATCTTCCCAGGCTGACGAAGGCGATTCCCTCCTCCCTGGCGGCGATCATCACAGTCACCCTGATCGTCATCGGACTTGGGCTGGAGAGCCGCACCGTGGGTGATATGGCCTCCATCGCCGGCGGCCTGCCGCAGTTCAGCATCCCGTCAGTGCCTCTCACGTGGGAGACGCTGCGCATCATCTTTCCCTATGCGGTGATCCTGGCGGCCATCGGCCTGATCGAATCACTGCTGACGCTGAGCCTCATCGACGAACTCACCGAAACCCGCGGGCGCGGCAACAAGGAGTGTGTCGGCCAGGGAGTCGCCAATACCGTGACGGGTTTCTTCGGCGGCATGGGCGGCTGCGCGATGATCGGCCAGAGTATGATCAACATCAACTCGGGCGGGCGCGGACGCCTCTCCGGGATCTCGGCCGCGCTGTTCCTGCTGGCATTTATCCTGTTCGCCTCCGGCCTGATCGAGATGATCCCGCTGGCCGCGCTGACCGGCGTCATGTTCATGGTGGTCATAGGCACCTTCGAGTGGTCCAGCCTGCGCATCATCGGCAAGATCCCCCGCTCCGACGCCTTTGTGCTGGTACTGGTCTCCGCTGTGACCGTGGCCACCGACCTTGCCATTGCCGTGGTGGTGGGAGTGATCGTCTCGGCACTGGTGTTCGCCTGGGAGCACGCCAAGCATATCAACGTCAACAGCTACGAGGGCAAGCTGGGCGGCAAGGTCTACGAACTGCAGGGGCCGCTGTTCTTCGCCTCGGTAAAAAATTTCCAGGAGCTTTTCGACCCGAAAAACGATCCCGATGACGTAGTCGTCGAGTTCCAGAATTCGCGCGTTATGGACCACAGCGCCATCGAGGCGATCGACACCCTGGCGGAGCGCTACCTGAACGCCGGTAAGCGCCTGCACCTGCGCCATCTCAGCGCCGAATGCCGCAAGCTGTTGCGCCAGGCGGGAGACCTGGTGGAAGTGAACGTCATCGAGGATCCCAGGTACCGCGTCGCCGACGACCTGCTGGGCTGATATCCGGCTTTGCGCCTCCCTGACAAACACACTTAGGAAACCATTTTCTCATGTCATTTGATTCACTCGGCCTGTCGGCCGGCATCCTGCGCGCCGTGCGCGAACAGGGTTATCATGAACCCACCCCCATCCAGCGCCAGGCGATCCCTGTGATCCTCAAGGGCCAGGACATCATGGGCGGTGCACAGACCGGCACAGGCAAGACGGCCGGTTTCACCCTGCCGCTGCTGGAGCAGCTCAACGGCCATCCGTCCAAAGGGAAACGGCCGGTGCGGGCACTGATCCTCACTCCCACGCGGGAGCTGGCGGCCCAGGTGGGCGAAAGCGTCGCCACCTACGGCAAATACCTACCGCTGCGGTCGATGGTCATTTTCGGCGGCGTCAAGATCAACCCCCAGATCAGCAAGCTGCGCCAGGGTGTCGACATCCTGGTGGCAACTCCAGGCCGGCTTCTGGATCATGCCGGGCAGGGCACCGTCGATCTCTCAAGGGTAGAGGTCCTGGTGCTGGACGAGGCCGACCGCATGCTCGACATGGGCTTCATCCACGACATCCGCAAGGTGCTGAACCTGCTGCCGTCCGGCCGCCAGAACCTGCTCTTCTCGGCCACCTTCTCCAAAGAGATCAAGCAACTCGCCAGCACGCTGCTGGATGATCCGGCCATGATCGAGGTCGCGCGCCGCAACACCGCTGCAGAGAGTGTGGCCCAGGTAGTGCACCCGGTCGACCGGGAAAAAAAGCGCGCCCTGCTCTCCTACCTGATCGGCTCGCACGACTGGCGGCAGGTGCTGGTCTTCACCCGCACCAAGCACGGCGCCAACCGCCTCACCCAGCAGCTCGAGAAGGACGGCATCAGCGCCGCGGCCATCCACGGCAACAAGAGCCAGGGTGCACGCACCCGGGCGTTGGCCAACTTCAAGGCGGGCGATGTCAGGGTGCTGGTAGCCACCGATATCGCCGCCCGTGGGCTCGACATCGACCAGCTTCCCCATGTCGTCAACTTCGAACTGCCCAACGTCCCTGAAGACTATGTCCACCGTATCGGCCGCACCGGCCGCGCCGGCAACGAGGGCGAGGCGGTCTCACTGGTGTGCATCGACGAAAAGAAGCTGCTGCATGATATCGAGCGGCTGCTGAAGCGCGAGATTCCCAAGGTGGTGATCGACGGCTATGAACCGGACCCCACCATCATGGCCAAGCCCATCCAGGCAGGACGTCGCTCAGGCGGCGGAGCGGGCAAGCCCCGTGGCGGCCGGGGCAGGCAACAGCCGAACCGATCGCGCCAAGGTGATCAAAACAGGCGAGGCAGAAGCAGGCGTAAGAGTTGAGCTCCGTTCCAGGAACATCGCGGTCAGAACACCGCTCCTACAAGGGGCGGGAAATATCGTAGGGGCGGTCTTCTGACCGCGGTGGAAAAATGCTCAGGATTCCGACCCGATGCCATCCTCGACATCCGGCAGAGGGATGCGAAACCACAGCGGCATGTGGTCGCTGACGTTGTCTTCGAAGCGCTTGACAAAAGCTTTCCGCTGCTCCTTGTCAAGCTCTTCAAATGGCTTGCCCTGCAGGGCCTCACTGAAGAGGTTGACGAAGTCGAAGACACCGAAATCCGGCCCCCGTTCAGCCTTCCCGGCATCTTCATTCTTCAGCTGCTTCAAGCGCTCGTCCCGTGAGAAAAAGCCAACCTGGTCGAAAGTTTCACTCAAGCGCGCATTGCTCTTCAGCGGCCGGCCGTCGCTGCCCATCAACTGCTGCTCCGATCGCTGTGGATGCGGGTGCAGAAAGGGGAAGTAGACATTCACCTCCCTGCCTCCCGTCCTGTTCAGCTCTTCGATGAGTTCGCTGATGCGCTTGCGGTCATTTTCGGGATTATCGAAGTCCAGGTTCAGATCACCCAGCAGCAGGATGTTCATTGCATCGCCTTCATCACACTCCTGCACGCGTCCCATGATCCAGTTCATCAACGCATCAAACTCCTGGCGGCGATCGTCGATAAAGTTGCCATAATAGAGGTGCGCATTGATTGCCATGAAAGTGTAGCGTTCAGCGCCTGGGTGGCCGCGAATCTCGAATGTCACACCAAACGGCGTGCGAATGAAAGTCAGGAATGCCGGCATCTTGACAGGAAGCCTGGGCTTCTGCGGCTCGCGTCCACCCTCTGCCTGGAATTTCTCCAGTTTTTTCTGATAGCTCTTCAGCTTCTTGCGATACTCCCTGTTCTGTCTTGCCTCCTCCACCGCATCCTGGATGGCGTCCCCCTCCTCCTCGATCACCTCCAATACTTTCGTGCGATCAAATGTGACGTCGGTGACCATCTCCTTGCGGTTGACGATAGTCCAGTTGAAGATGAATGCCAGACGCTCCGCCAGCCCGCCCTCGTTCGGAAATGAACCCGTAGTATCGGAGACGACCATGCCGAAATCCTCCCCCATCAACTCTTCAAGGTGACGCAACCCCTCCATATCCTCCAGCACCTCCTGCACAGCCAGCAAATCGAAATGGCTGAAAACATCGGCAAGAAACCGCCATGTATGGATGTCACGTTTGTCCCTGGCCCCCAGCTTGCGGATATTGGCCGAAGCAAGAACGGCCGACCCATAGACGCGTCCGGGCAGCCCGTAACGCTGCGGATCGGCATTGAGCCTGTCGCGAATCTTCTGCCACTCGTCGGCTGTAAACCTGGCCATGTGTTGCCTCCTCAAATACGGCTCATATTCGATTGACCGAATACAGCCATGACATTTTTTTAGTAACTGTTCAGCACCTTGTCATTTCAGCTGACAAGTCACTGCTATTGGGTGTATCTGTAGGAAACGTCGGAGGCATGGATGCCGACGCGAGCCTACAT
>JBDLII010000070.1:0-10846 GCA_039714995.1 Pseudomonadota bacterium | reverse complement strand
CCTAAGGGCATTGCGCCGCATGGAAAGGTGCAATGCGCTGCGCTTATTGCATCCTACAGCCCTGTGATGGCCTTGTTATCGAACATCGCCACCCCGTTCTCGAGTTTCAAACGCCCCTCGGCAAACCACTTCACCGCCCGTGGATAGATGATGTGTTCCTGTTCGAGGACCCGCGCGGCCAGCACCTCGGCGGTGTCTCCGGGGAGAACAGGCACCCGCGACTGCACGATCAGCGGACCACCGTCGAGCTCCCGGGTGACAAAATGGACGCTGGCGCCATGCTCTGCTTCGGCGGCATCCAGCGCCCTTTGATGGGTGTGCAGTCCCCTGAATTTCGGCAGCAGCGAGGGGTGGATGTTCAGCATCCGGCCGCTGTAGTGATTGACAAAGCCCTCAGTCAGTATGCGCATGAAGCCCGCCAGCACCACCAGTCCGGGATCGAAAACATCGATCAGTTCCATCAGCGACCGGTCGTAGGCCTCCCTGTCATCATGCCCCTGGTGTGACAGCACCCTGCAGGGAATTCCGGCAGCCCGTGCGCGCTGCAGTCCATAGGCATCCTCCCGGTTGCTGATGACGGCGGAGATACGGGCCGGATAATCCTCCTGTCCGGCGGCATCGATCAATGCCTGCAGATTGCTGCCGCTGCCCGAGATCAGCACTACAACGGAGAGTGTTTTTTTCATCGGTAGATCGTGTTGCCCGGATGTGCTGTAGGAGCGGTCGTCTGACCGCGATCAATCACTGTAGTAAACTCCAGGCGCACCATCACCGGCCGTGATCTTCCCAATGCGATAGACGGTCTCGCCGGTTTCTTCCAGTAATGCCTGCGCCTGTTCGGCATCTGCCTCTGCAACAACTGCCACCATGCCGATGCCGCAGTTGAAGGTGCGCAGCATTTCGCTCTCCTCGACATTGCCCTGCTGCTGCAGCCAGTCGAATACTACGGGGCGTTGCCAGCTGGTGGTGTCGATCATGGCATCGGTGCCTTCCGGGAGCACGCGCGGCAGGTTTTCCGGCAGCCCGCCGCCGGTGATGTGAGCTAGCGCATGGACCGGAATCTTGTCGATCATCTCCAGCAGCGGCTTGACATAGATGCGCGTCGGCGCAAGCAGCGCCTCGCCCAGCGTCGTATCCCCCATGGGTTGATCGAGATCGGCGTCGGTAACTTCAAGGATGCGCCGGATCAGCGAGTAGCCGTTGGAGTGGGGTCCGGATGAGGCCATCCCCAGCAGCACATCGCCGGCTTCCACCCTCTCAGGCGTTAATATCCGCGACTTCTCCACGATGCCGACGGCAAAACCGGCAAGGTCGTAATCCTCGCCCTCGTACATGCCCGGCATCTCTGCGGTTTCGCCGCCGATCAGGGCTGCGCCGGATTGCCGGCACCCCTCGGCGATGCCGCTGACAACCTGTGCTGCAGCATCCACGTTGAGCTGTCCGGTTGCATAGTAGTCGAGAAAAAAGAGCGGTTCCGCGCCGGCAACGATGATGTCGTTGACGCACATCGCGACCAGATCGATGCCGATGCTGTCGTGGCGCTGCATCATCATTGCAACTTTCAGCTTTGTGCCGACGCCGTCGGTGCCGGAGACCAGCACCGGCCGGGAGTATCGATCTACCGGTAGTTCAAACAGGCCGCCAAAGCCGCCAATGCCGGTCAGTACGCCGGGGCGAAAAGTCTGTTTGACGATCGGACCGATGCGATCGACCAGCCGGTTGCCGGCATCGATATCGACGCCGGCATCCCGGTAGCTGAGGGAGGGTGTCTTGTCTGTCACCTGGATGTCCGCTGATGAAGAGTGCGAGCCATTTTAGCAGTTACGTCAGGTAAATGGTGAATGCAGGTGACTTCTCAATAACTCCGTGCAAAATCGCGGTCAGAAGAGCGCTCCTACAGCTCTATGCAAAACCCCTGATCCTAACATTCTCCCGGAGGGAGAAGGGATAAATGCGGGTTTTCAACAGCCTGCTCTATTTCTCCGAGGAGTTTTCCAACCAGGCAAGCAACTCATCGCCGGTAGCGCTGAACGCCTGTCCAAAGCCCCGCACGTAGTTGCCCTGGTAGGCTTCAAGACTGAAAAGATGGAAATCAGGCAGCGAGCGCAGCACCTCGATCGTCTTGCCATGGGTTTGCTGCATCTGCACCAATAGCTGATCTCTCTGTTCGCCGCTCGCTGCCACCTCGCCGACAGTGCACTGCAGCGTCAGCCGCCGGCGCGCAAAGAGATTGCGGCTATCCGCTTCATTGGCGATCCACAGCAAGGAGGCCTTGGGCGCGTCGAGCAGGTTGCTGGTGTGCTGCGCCAGCTGGCTGACAAAGATGCAGATTTTTCCATTCTGATCGAGGATATAAGGTGTGTAGCTGGCATCCGGGACGTTTTCCGGGGATGCCGTGGCCAGCAGGACGCTTTTGAAGCGGCTGCGAAATCCGACCACCTCCTGCTGCAGTTGACGGCGCGACTCAATCTTTTTCATCGGAATCCTGTTGTCAGCATATTTTCAGATCCGGGTGATCGAAAATCTCTGCAATTCAGTTTGAACTTGTTGTAGAATTTATACTCAAAACCCAGATATGCGCAAGATTTCCCTGTCAATTGATGCACGCCAATGAGTTGGGCCCAGTCTGCATAGTCCACCCCTTCCCCAATGAATATATCTGAAGATCACGCAATGCACGTGATCTTCTCACGAGGAGTAGTATGAAAAGTTTATTGGTCATTCCTGTTGTCGCCCTGTTAGCCGTGGTGCTTTACGTCTTCTATATCTACGATCCAAACCCATCAAAAAAAGAGACCAATAATGCCGTTTCCCTGGATCAGGAAAAGCCGCAGGAGAGCGGCGCCCCGGAGGATGCTGCGTCAACACTGTCGGAAGCGATTGAGTTTGATGTGGTGCCTGTAAACGCTCCGGCCGCCGAGGATGTCTCCTTAGCAGAGGAGCAGGTTGAAGCCGCGGTTTCAGAAACGGATGACCATGTGGATCCTGCAGTGTTGGAAGCCGTGACTGCAAGCGAGGCGGAATTGGCTGCAGAAGCAGAATCAACACCGGATTCCTTCGCTGCGGAGTCGGTCGTCGAAGCCGACTCAACGCCGGACGCCTCCTCAGCACAGTCGGCCGTCGAAGCCGAATCAACGATGGACTCCTCCACAGCAGAGTTGGCCGTCGAAGCCGAATCAACGATGGATTCCTCCACAACGGCTGCAGAACAATCAATGGATGAGTCACCCGGGAAGAGTGTCGTCTGGGCCACAGCCGATGGCTTTACTGCCGATACGCCTGTTCCGGGTGATGAAGCCGATGCTGCCGCTGAAGAGGCAGTCACTCCGGCAGAGACAGAGGAGAGCATGGCGGAGGCAAATACCCCGGTTGACACTGAAATGGTTGAATCTGCCGGGAGTATCACGGCAGACAGGGAAGAAAGTCCGGCGGCCGCACCTGCAGCCGAGGAGATGCAACCAGAGAGCGTTGCGACTGCCCCTGCAGCCGAGGGGATGCAACCAGAGGGCGTTGCGGCTGACGCACAGCAGCAACCTTCAGGCGACTACATTAAGCACAAGGCGGTGATTACCGCATCCCTCTATCAGGCGACGACCGATGCGGGCTTGAGCGCCAACCAGAGCGCCCGGGTTGGAAAAATCCTCAATCCCTATCTCGATCCGCGGCGTGATCTGCGTGAAGGCGACAAGCTGACGATCATGCTCGATCCAGACGCAGCCAAATCCGGTAATGATGCCGACCAGGTACACCGGCTCGAGTATGATGGCGCCAAAAGAACCCTGGTCGCCACTCGCAGCGGCGGCAGCCTGAGTGACTATGAAGTGAGGGGTGCAGATGGCAGGGTGCTCACCGAAGAAGCATCCGCAGCCACGGCCGGTGACGCTGTTCAGCAGCAGCCGGAGCAGCCTGCGGAGGCTGCAGTCAGCAGCGCGGGTAGCGACAGTACAGCGCCTGGCGGGATGAAGCGTCTGCAAGGCGTTGTGACAATTTCGCTGTTCAGCGCCGCCAGAGAGGCCGGACTGAATGCGGTCCAGCTGAAAAAGCTTGAAGAGATTCTGGCCCCCTATCTCAATTTCAACAGGGAGGTTCGCAAGGGCGACCGTATCGTCATGATGATGGATGGCAGTGAAATCCACTCGAGTGAATTCATCGGCGTCGTCAAAAAGCTGACTGCAACCAGGAGCGGGGATGGCAGCTACCATGTCACCGATCAAACGGGCAAAGCCGCTGCCGTTGTCTCTGCAGACTCAGCTGCAACGAGTGAAGCGCAAAGCAGCGGGAGCGCGCAGCCGGACATGCCGCAGAAAGCCTCCCCGGGCGACGGGGAAAACAGCGAAAACCTTCCGGGTGAGAGTGGTGACGCCGGCGAAAGCGATGATCAGAAACCGAAGAAGCCGTTCTGGAAAAGGTGGGGCATTGGCTCATCATCGGCCGTCGATGACAGCAACTGGCAGCCTGGGGACTCCCGGTTGGCAGCGGTTTTTCACAAGGTTGCCGCTTCCGGGGTAGTCAACAGGAATGCGCTGGTGCGTGCTTTCAAATATTACCAGAAGAACAGGAAGTCGACCGGGCTGGCGCAGACAAATATCGCTATCGCCGACTATACCAAGCTGGCGACGAGCAAACGCCTGCATATCATCAACCTGAATACAGCCGGCGTGACCTCGGTGCAGGTTGCACATGGACGCAACTCGGGGCCTGCAGGCGGGCGCGTCGTCTCGACCAGCAATGCAAACGGTTCCAATCAAACCACCAAGGGGTTCTACAAGGTGGGTAACAAAGAGGGGCGCACCAGCAGCAAGGGCTACCCCTATCTCCATGTGCAGGGGCTGGAGTTGCACAACAGGTTGGTTGGTCTGCCACCCAGAAAGGGTGGCCGCGATATCATTATTCACACGGCCGAGTATGTCGCTTCCGGCGGCCGCAGTCTGGGCTGCTTCTCGATCCGCCCGCAGGACAAGCGTCTCGTCTTCAACAAGCTGAAAGGTACGCTCTTTTACAGCTACGTGGGTTGATCCGGTTGAGAAGTTCCTCGTCATTGCGAGGAGCGTAGCGACGAAGCAATCTCCAAGCTATTGGTTTATATGAACGAGATTGCTTCGCTGCGCTCGCAATGACGGGAAAAACAATTAGATCAGAGGTTCCTTTATAATCTCTAACTTATTGATATCAATGCATGAGATTGCCGCGGTCGCTTGAGTTCCCTCGCAATGACATTTCGTTTATCTCGTAGCCCGTAGGGCGCAATAAGCGCAGCGCATTGCGCCGCATGTGCAAGCGTCATCAATCCGGATCATAGGCCAGGTTCGGCCCCAGCCAGCGCTCCATCTCTGCCAGCTGATACTCCTTGCGAGCGGCATAGTCGGCAAGCTGGTCCCTGTTGAGTTTGCCGACGGCGAAATAGCGGCTCTGCGGGTGGGCGAAATAGAGCCCGCTGACCGAGGCTGCCGGTGACATCGCCTTCGATTCCGTCAACCAGATGCCGGTGTTGTTTTCTGCATCGAGCAGCTTCCACAGCAGATCCTTCTCGGTGTGATCCGGGCTGGCCGGATAGCCCATGGCCGGGCGAATGCCATGGTACTTCTCCGCGATGAGTTCGTCATTGCTGAAATCCTCATCCGCTGCATAGCCCCACAGCCGGGTGCGCACCTTCAGGTGCAGCCACTCTGTCAAAGCCTCCGCCAGTCGGTCGGCCAGCGCCTTCAGCATCAGCGCCGAGTAGTCGTCGTGATCGGCCTCGAATGCGGCAATTTTCTCATCGATGCCGAGCCCGGCCGTGGCGGCAAAGCCGCCGATGTAGTCCTCGATGCCGCTCGATTTTGGCGCCACGAAATCTGCCAGCGATTCGTTGTATTTTCCCGCGGGCTGTTTGCCCTGCTTGCGCAGGAAGTGCAGGGTAGTGACCAGCTCCCCGCGTGATTCATCGCTGTAGACCTCGACGTCGTCGGCGGCTGCGTTAGCGGGGAAGAGCCCCACCACGGCGCTGGCGCGCAGCCATTTCTCTGCAACGACCTGCCGCAGCATTGCTTCGGCATCGGCAAACAATTTGCGCGCCTCCTCGCCCTTGACGGCGTCATCGAGGATTCTGGGATAACGTCCCTTCAGCTGCCAGGCATGGAAAAAGAAGGTCCAGTCGATGAAGGGGGTGATCTGTTCCAGGGGGATGTCATCGGCAACCAGCAGGTTGCCATGCGCACCGGCAACCCTGAAACCCGCTTCGACTGTGTAGCCGGATTGAAGGATGCGAGGAGTGACGGGCTGATAGCTCTGCCACTCGATCGCTGTCGGGTTGGCGCGCGCCTGCTCGATTGGTATCAGGTTTTTCATCTCGTTTTTGACGGCGCGGCGCTCACGCACCCCGGCGTACTCGCTCTGCAGTTCGCCGAGAAACGTCTCCTTCATCTCATCTGAGAGCAGCGTGCTGGCAACGCCGACGGCGCGCGAAGCGTCGCTGACATAGACGGCGCCATGCGCATATTCGGGCTCGATCTTGACGGCGGTATGCGCCTTCGAGGTGGTGGCGCCGCCGATCATCAGCGGGACGCTGAACTCCTGCCGCGTCATCTCCCTCGCGACATGCACCATCTCGTCGAGAGAGGGGGTTATCAGCCCGGAGAGGCCGATGATGTCGACACGCTCCTCTTTCGCTCTCTGCAGAATGGTCTCTGCCGGAACCATGACACCCAGGTCGATCACCTCGTAGTTATTGCACTGCAGCACCACGCCGACGATGTTCTTGCCGATGTCATGCACATCGCCCTTGACCGTTGCCATCAGGATCTTTCCCTGCGACTGTCCCGCGCATCCAGCCTTTTCGTCCTCGAGATGCGGTTCCAGCCAGGCGACGGATTTTTTCATCACCCGCGCGGACTTGACCACCTGCGGCAAAAACATCTTGCCGTCGCCGAACAGGTCGCCGACGATATTCATGCCGTCCATCAGCGGCCCCTCGATGACCCGGATGGGGCGTCCAAATTTGTTCAGCGCCTCCTCGGTGTCGGCATCGATGTACTCGGTGATCCCCTTGACCAGCGAGTGTTCGAGGCGTTTTTCGACAGGCCACTCCCGCCACTCCGGACTCTCTTCTGCCTGCGACGAGCCGTCTCCCAGATAGTTGGGCGCGATTTCGACCAGCCGGTCGCCGGCATCGGCACGGCGGTTGAGCACGACATCCTCGACGGCATCTCGCAGCTCCTCCGGCAATTCGTCGTAGACCGCCAGCTGGGCGGCGTTGACGATGCCCATATCCATGCCGGCATGAATGGCGTGATAGAGAAACACCGCGTGGATCGCTTCACGCACCGGGTTGTTGCCGCGAAACGAGAAGGAGACGTTGGAGACGCCGCCGGAGACCAGCGCATGGGGCAGGCTCTGCCTGATGGCGCGGGTGGCCTCGATGAAATCGACACCGTAGTTGTTGTGTTCCTCGATGCCGGTCGCGACGGCGAAGATGTTGGGATCGAAGATGATATCCTCGGCAGGATAGCCGACCTCATCCGTCAGGATCTTGTAGGCGCGGCTGCAGATCTCGATCTTGCGCTGCTGTGTATCCGCCTGTCCCTGTTCATCGAAGGCCATGACGATAATGGCTGCGCCGTAGCGCTTGCACAGCCTGGCGTGTTCGATGAAGCGCTCTTCACCCTCCTTGATGGAGATAGAGTTGACGATCGCCTTGCCCTGCACGCACTGCAGTCCGGCCTCGATGATCTCCCACTTGGAGGAGTCGATCATGAAGGGGACCCTGGCGATGTCGGGTTCTCCGGCGCACAGGTTCAAAAAGCGCACCATTGCCGCCTTGCCGTCGAGCATGCCTTCATCCATGTTGATGTCGACGATCTGGGCGCCGTTCTCCACCTGGGTGCGGCATACGTCCAGCGCCTCTTCATACTCCTCGTTCAGTATCAGCCGTTTGAAGATGGCGGAGCCGGTGACATTGGCGCGTTCACCGACATTGACGAACAGCGATTCCGCGCCGATGTTCAGCGGCTCCAGCCCTGAGAGACGGCACTCCCGGGGCAGCTGCGGCAGTTGGCGCGGCGCCTTGTCCGCCACCGCAGCTGCGATGGCGCGAATATGCTCCGGTGTGGTGCCGCAGCAGCCGCCGACGATATTCAGCAGCCCCGAGTCGGCCCACTCGCCGATATACTCCGCCATGTGGGCGGCATCCAGGTCGTAGTCGCCGAACTCGTTCGGCAGTCCGGCGTTCGGATGGGCGGAGACGAAGTTCCCGCACACGCGCGACATCTCCTCGACATACTGGCGCAGCATGTCGGGTCCGAGGGCGCAGTTGAGACCGATGGAGATCGCGCCCGAGTGGCGCAGGCTGTTGTAGAAGGCCTCTGTCGTCTGGCCGGAGAGGGTGCGACCGGAGGCGTCGGTGATGGTGCCGGAGATCATGAGTGGAAGTTTGACGCCATCCTCGTCGAACACCTGGTGGCAGGCGAAGATCGCCGCCTTGGCATTCAGGGTGTCAAAAATCGTCTCGATCAGCAGCAGATCGGCGCCGCCCTCGACCAAGCCGCGCACCGAGCTGACATAGTCGTCGACCAGCTGTTGGAAGCTGATGTTGCGATACCCCGGGTCGTTGACGTCCGGCGAGATCGAGCAGGTACGGCTGGTGGGGCCGATGACGCCGGCCACGAAGCGCGGTCTCCCGGCAGTCGTATACTCGTCCGCAGCTTCGCGTGCGGTGCGGGCGGCTGCAACATTGATCTCGTAGGCCAGCTCCTCCATCCGGTAGTCGGACATCGAGACCCGGGTGGCGTTGAAGCTGTTGGTCTCGATGATGTCAGCACCCGCTTCAAGGTAGGCCTTGTGGATGTCGCGGATAATGTGCGGCTGGGTCAGCGTCAGCAGGTCGTTGTTGCCCTTGACGTCGACAGGCCAGTCGGCAAAACGCTCGCCGCGGTAGTCGGACTCCCCGAGCTTGTGGCGCTGGATCATCGTGCCCATGGCGCCGTCCAGGATCAGGATGCGCTGTTCGAGGTGGCTTTGCAGCAGTTGAAATCTGTCGGTCATCGCGGTCGATTCGTTCCGAGTCGAAAAACACGCTATTCTACCAGCTTTCCTTATAAGATAATGTGCTCTGCTTTCTAGGTGATCATGACGATGTTTGGCCTGCTGCAAAAGCGACAATTGCTCGATGACGACTCTGTGCAATGGCTGTTCGCGTCATTCGCCTGGGCGCTGCGCAACTTCGATGCCGGGGTCTTCTATAACGAGACCATCCTGGTGATTCCATCCAATGAATTCTTTCCGGGGCGGGAGAACAGCGTCCACGGCATGGCGGACCTGATCTTCGAGCAGGTCAAGTCCTATGCCGGTATGCAGCACTGGCCCACGCTGCTGCTGGATCACAACAGCTGCCTGATTGAGCCACCAAGGGTCGAGATCAGCGGGGCGTTGCGTGGCGCCAAGGGCGTCATCCGGAAATCGGTCGATGATGCCAACAGGCTGCCGATCACCTACAACCCTGACCAGGTGTTGAACCCGGAGGCGTTGATCGCCACCTATTCCCACCAGCTGGCTTACCAGCTCGGCCTGCTGGCTAAGGAGCCGCCGCCGGGCGGTGAGCAGAATCTGCCGCATGTGACCGAGGTGCTGGCCGTCTTCATGGGCTTCGGCCTGATGTTCGCCAACAGCGCCTTCACCTTCCAGACCGGCGGCTGCGGCAGCTGCAAACGACCGGGCGCCGATCGCAGCAGCTATCTCTCCCAGTACGACACCACCTACGCGCTGGCGCTCTTCAGCGTACTGAAGGAGATCCCTAATCGCGAAGTGCTGGCGCACCTGAAAAAATCACTGCGCCCCTTCTACAAAAAAGCGGTCAGGGAGATCCGCGCAAGAAAGCAGGATCATCTGCAATTGCCGGGGATATAAACCACGGAACACACTGACGACTGGAATAGGAACGCCGCGGGCAACTCTCGGTCAGCCTGTGCATATTCGCGGTCGGAAGACCGCTCCTGCAACTCTATTATGGTACCGGGTGTAGGAGCGGTCTTCTGACCGCGATTAAATGAAAATGTGATGGTCGTTTACTTGTCGCTGCGCAGCGGGTTGACGAGGTGCTCCAGGCCGTTGATCCTGATCTCAAGGCAGAGGGTCATCAGCATTCCCAGCCGTCCATTGGGAAATCCCCTCTCTTGAAACCACAACAGATAGGGTTCGGGAAGATCGATCAGTGCCCGGCCGCGGTATTTGCCAAATGGCATCTCCATGTTTGCCACTGCCAGCAGATCATCCGCTTCGTACATTACTCGCTGCGTGGCTGCTTCGCGAAGGTTCCGAGCAACTGCTGGTCGCTGCTCAGTTCGGCAGAGTCATCCTGCGTCACGGTCAGCCGGTACTGCTCCTTGATATCAGTATTTGCCGCCTGCACACAGTCGAGCGTGATCTGGCGGGAGCTCATGCCACCCCAGAAACAGCGGCGAACGGCCTTCTCTTCAGAGGCGTTGTAGATGTCTGCCCGGCCATTGAATTGCACATCGATTTTTGTAAATCCCGGCGCGTTGTCGGAGTCAGCCGCCCAGATGCCGCTGCCGGGATGGGGTGAGCAGCCGGCAAGGAGCAGCAGGGATGCGCACAGAGTGAGCAGTTTTAATTTTGTGCCACGGTTGGCATGAAGTGAAATCATGTTATCCCGGCGGATGCCGGGATCCAGGGAATGTATCGCCATCCTGGATTCCGGCATCCGCCGGAATGACGATGTCTGCAATGTCCGGACGCTCATTAGATGTCGCTCCAGCTGGATCGGCTGCCGCGGCGGAAACGCAGCAGTGGCAGCAACCATGCAAACAGTAGCGAGCCCAGCACCACTCCGGCACCGATCAGAAACCAGCGCTGC
>JBDLII010000069.1:0-10921 GCA_039714995.1 Pseudomonadota bacterium | reverse complement strand
TCAGTGCAGCAGATCCGGAGTGCCGTCATAGACCATGTTCTGCATGACGTTGAATGCCTCCTCCTGGCCCGGCTGATTCAGTAATACCAGTAGTGCGATCCACTGGATATCATCGCTGTCGAGTTCCAGGTTTTCCAGCGCCATGGCGCGCTCGATGACCAGTTCGCGGCTGACGGGATCGAGGATGCCGTTTTGCTCCAGATAGAGCAGCAGGCCCCTGCTTTCCAGGTCGATGCGTTGCGTCTCCTCGTCAGAGTAGACGCGCATGGATGCGTGGCCGAGGTTGTCGATTTCATGAAGTGCTCCCTGATGCCAGGCAAGCTCGTCAAGCCAGTCAAACGCCTTGGTGATCTCGCCTTCCTGGAAGCCGACTTTACGCAGATGTTCCTCTATAAGTACCTGATCTGATGGGAGTTGTTTCTCGCCGTCCATGTAGGTTTCGTAGATATAGATCAGTACGTCAATGATATTTTCATTCACGGCGGCTTACCTGGGTGAAGAAGTTACAGGGAAGGGGAGTGCGTTTCCCCTTGCGGGCTGAGTGAGGTGCGGCAGGTGCGGCTGCCGGGTAAAGATTCAACATAGCCATGCAGTTCCAGTATCAATAGCATGGAGGAAACCGCTTCCGGCGTCAATCTGCTTTTTTGAATGAGTTCATCAATCGTCAACGGATCATAGCCAATGGAGTCCAGCAGCGAGAGATATTTTTCATCGAGTGGTGCCTCGGGATGATGGTGTTCACCGTAGCTGGAATCTGCTGTTTCAGCGGCAACTTGCGAGTTGGCAAGCAGCGGAGAGAGCTCCTCCAGGATGTGTTCCGCGGTCTCCACCAGCTTGGCTCCCTGGCGTATCAGTCCGTGACAGCCCCTTGCCAGCGGGTTGTGAATAGACCCCGGAATCGCAAATACCTCCCGTCCCTGTTCAGCGGCAAGGCGGGCGGTAATCAGCGAGCCGCTTCTGAGCGCGGCCTCAACCACCAGTGCTCCCACCGAAAGACCGGAGATAATGCGGTTGCGTCTGGGAAAATGGCCGGCATTGGGGCCGATACCCGGGGGGAACTCGGAGATCAGCAGCCCTTCGCTGGCAATCCGGAGGGCGAGTTCACGATTGCTGGCAGGATAGACGCGATCCAGCCCCGTGGCAACCACGGCAATGGTGAAGCCGTCTGCCTGCAGAGCGCCATGGTGGCTGGCGGCATCGATGCCGGTCGCCATGCCGCTGCAGATCCCCAGGCCGCAGGAGGCCAGGTGCCGGGCAAATTCCGTGGCGTTCCGTGCGCCGCCGGATGTCGGATTGCGGCTGCCGACTATCGCCAGCTGAGGGAGTTTGAGCAACTCCGGATTGCCCTTGAGAAAGAGGGCGGCCGGAGGGTCGGGGATTTCGCTCAGCAGGGCAGGGTAGCGCGGGTTGCCCCAGGTCACAAGATGATGACCGCTCTGTTCCAGCCAGGCAATGTCAGTGGCGATCAGCTCCTCATCGGGGTGCAGTATAGCTTCACTGATGCTGGGTTTAAGCCCGGCGGCATGCAGCTGGCCGGCGGAGGCAGAAAAAATATCTGCAATCGAGCCAAAATGCCGCAGCAGTTTATGGATGCTTATCGAGCCGAGGCGGGGTGCACGGATCAGCGCCAGCCATTGTGATTGCGTTGATTTCAGCATTCCATTGCTCGGGTCTTGTATTCTCAGGCAGGCTCCGAATAAAACCAGGATCCAGTCTGACAAGGCATAAAAGCTTTACTCATCTCTCGCAAAGACGCGAAGACGCTAAGGTTTTCTCTTGGCGGGCTTTGCGTCTTCGCGAGAGCCATAATTGAGATTTGATATGTTTGGAAAGATGTTGGTGACTCAATGACTACCTTGGACTATGCACCGGGTAGCCGGTCTTGATGGAGCGGGTTGCACTCGATATCAAGGCGAAGCTGACACGCTCGAAAACCCGGAAGATGATGATCCGTCCGGCGCGCTCTTCGGGCAGCACCACTGTTGGCTGCTCGCCGCTGTAGCGATCCCTGGGCAATCCGGAATCATCATAGGTTCTGGACTCAAAACGGTCATGCAGGAGGCGTGCGCTGGTATTGACGAGCAGCACATCGCCCTGGTCGAGGCCGTCGCGGGCGCCCCTGTCGATGGCCACCACATTGTATTGGCCGGCGGTATTCACGCCGCCGGGAACGTCGATGATGTGCCCGTCGACGGTCTGCGTCGGCGCCCCGGGGTGAAAATAGAGCTGTTTGCCGGCCCTGCCGGCAGTTGACGGAATCAGGCGGTCGCCCTGCATCACCTCCATCGTAGTCGAGGTGATGGTGATGGTCGCGGGATCGCCATCGTAAACCAGTTCGGCGGTGCCGACGAAGAGCGCGACCCGGCCGAGCACCTCGCCTGTTTCATAATCCCTGTACAGGGCTCCCGGCCGGACAATGTCGAAATTGTTCGCCGGGGGCCGGCGGGGCTTCTCCCTGGGAGCGTTCGTGACAATCTTGAATCCCTCCGGCAGGTTGCTATCGCTTCGGGGCGGTGGCGTGTAGCCCTCCGGTGCTGTCCAGGTGGTTGGCGTACCGGTGTTGACGGATTCCCGGTAATCCGGGCCGAGATGTCGTGCGTAGGCGCGTTCTCCGGGCCCTGCAATCAGCGTGCCTTCGCGAAAACCGATGATATATCCGGAAGTCTCGATCGTTGCATCATCCAGCAGATAGGGCCTGGAGAGAAAAGTACGCAACTCCCGCAGTGAGACGATGCCAATCGGCGAACCTTTACCACGTCCGCGATGGCGTACCAGGCGCGGCTGGCCGTTGACCCATGTCAGGCGCAGGCGGTCGCCCGGGTAGATCAGGTGCGGATTGTTAATCGAAGGGTTGTTTTTCCACAGCCTGGGCCACTCCCAGGGGTGCTCAAGAAAGCGTCCGGAAATATCCCACAGGGTATCGCCCCTGGTGACGATCACTTCATTGGGGTGCCCGTCACGAAGTTGCACCGCCATGGCGGGAGCGCAGAGCAGCAGTATCAGGACTGCAATCGACAGTTGTATTCTTGGTTTGGACATGTTTCGTGGCTCCCGGCTTCCAGTTCCCCGACTCCGATTACAGGAAATGAATGTGATTTTTATATATCATAGGTCGCATGAGGAATATACCTGAACTCGACGTTTCAGGATAGAGATTGATACAAAGATGACAAACTTATGGCAAAACTAGAGATACTCCACTTTCCCGATGCGCGCCTGCGCAACCAGGCGCTTCCTGTGGAGGATGTTGATGCGACGATCCGCAAGCTGGTCGATGACATGTTTGAAACCATGTATGCTGCACCTGGAATCGGTCTTGCGGCGATACAGGTGAACATCGCAAAACGCATCATCGTGATCGATATCAGTGAAAACCATGACCAGCCATTGTGTCTGATCAACCCTGAAATTATTGAACAAGATGGCGCGGAGAGCTGCGAAGAGGGGTGTCTCTCTGTGCCCGGTGTGTTTGAGACCGTGACACGCGCCGAACACATCAGGGTGCGCGCGCTGGACCGGGATGGCAGGGTGATCGAGATCGAGGAGGGCGGCCTGCTGGCGGTCTGCATTCAGCATGAGATCGACCACCTGGACGGCAAGCTCTTTGTCGATTATCTCTCAAACCTGAAACGCCAGCGTATTCGCAAAAAAATGGAGAAGCGGAGCCGCCAGGCCGTGGTGATCTGATGCGCGTCATTTTTGCCGGAACACCGGATTTTTCTGTCCCTGTGCTGCAGGCGCTGCTTGCATCCGGCCATGATGTCGTCGCCGTCTATACGCAGCCTGACCGCCCGCTGGGACGAGGCAGAAAAGTGACCAACGGTCCTGTCAAGCAGGTCGCCCTCGATGCACGGATTCCGCTCTATCAGCCCCACGATTTCAGCAGTCGCGAAACGCTGCAGGAGCTGCGCCAGCTGCAGCCCGATCTGATGATCGTGGTGGCCTACGGACTGATTCTTCCCCGCGAGGTTCTGGCTGCCCCGGGGCTGGGATGTCTCAATGTGCATGCGTCACTGCTGCCGCGCTGGCGGGGAGCGGCGCCCATTCAACGCGCTATCATTGCCGGAGACCGGCAGACAGGCATCAGTATCATGCAGATGGAGACAGGCCTGGATACGGGGCCGGTGTGGCTGAGCCGCAGCCTTGAGATCATGGCCGATGAAACGGGCGCCCACCTGCATGACCGGCTTGCAAAGCTGGGAGCGGAGGCGTTGCTGGAGGCCCTGCCGCTGCTCGAAAGCAGCGAGCATCATCCCGTTGTGCAACCACAGGAGGGTGTGACCTATGCACATAAACTCAGCAAACAGGAGGCCTGCATCGACTGGCGGGAGCCTGCCGCCCTGATTCACCGCAAGGTGTGCGCCTACAACAGCTGGCCGGTTGCCTATACGACCCTGGATGACAGGCAGCTGCGGGTGTGGGAGTCGCGCCATCTCGATGCTGCTGCAAGCGGGGCCGTTCCCGGCACTGTTACCCACTGTTCGCCGCAAGGCATCGATGTTGCCGCCGGAGAGGGCGTGCTGCGCATTCTCACACTGCAACTGCCCGGAAAAAAAGCGATGTCTGCGGCTGATTTTCTCAATGCACACACGCTCGATGCCGTGGTCCTGGGCTGATGCCCTCCCTTGATTCACGCTCGGCCAGCGCCCTGGTCATCGAGCAGGTGTTGCAGGGGCGCAACCTGGAAACCGCCCTGCAGGCTGTTGCCGGCAGGCTTCCTGAGAAGGAGCGCGCCCTGACCGCAGAGATCTCCTATGGTGTTTGCCGCTGGTTTTTTCAACTCGAGGCGTTGCTGAAAGAGCTGCTGAACAAACCGCTCAAATCGTCACAGAGAGTCATCCACGCATTGATGCTGGCCGGCCTCTATCAGCTGCTGCACACCCGCATTCCAGCGCATGCCGCTGTTTCTGAGACAGTCGCCGCGACCGGCACATTGGGCAAAGGCTGGGCAAAAAGCCTGACAAATGCCGTGTTGCGGCGCTTTTTACGTGAACAGGAGACGCTGCTGCAGCAATTGAACGGGGATGATGCCGCCATGCTGGCTTTGCCGGAGTGGCTGCTGCAGCGTCTGCAGCAGGCATGGCCCCGGCAGTGGCGCCGCATTGCGGAGAGTTATCTGCAGCGTCCGCGGATGACGCTGAGGGTCAATGGCAGCAGGATTGGCGTCGAGGCTGCCCGCGCCGAACTGGCTGCGGCAGATATCTCTTCACAGGTGCTGCAACATCCCGATTCGGCGCTGCTGCTGGACAAGGCTGTTGCAGTCGAGGCGCTGCCGGGATTTGCGGCGGGCCGTCTCTCGGTGCAGGATGCGGGTGCGCAGTATGCAGCGGTGCTGCTCGATGCACGCCCCGGTGATGAAGTGCTGGATGCCTGTGCTGCGCCCGGTGGAAAAACGACACATATCCTCGAGCGTCAGCCTGATGCCGCCGTGACAGCAGTCGACGCCGATGCCGGGCGTCTGCAGCGTGTCGCGGAGAATCTGCAGCGCCTGGGGCAGCAGGCGCGCCTGATAGCGGCTGATGTTTCACTGCAGCAGGGCGAGTGGCGGGACCGTGATTATCAGCGCATACTGCTGGATGTTCCCTGTTCCGCTACAGGTGTTGTCGGCCGCCATCCCGATATCAAGATGCTGAGAAAGTCCGCTGATATCGATGCCCTGGCCGATCGTCAGCGGCAAATTCTCGACTCCGTGTGGCCGCTGCTGCAACCCGGCGGCATGCTGCTCTATGTGACCTGCTCGCTGCTGCCCGAAGAGAATCAGCAGCAGCTGGAGCGTTTTCTGGCCAGCCAAGACGATGCCGTTGAGATCGCCATTGATCTCGCTGCGGGTTATCGTCAGTCCGTCGGCTGGCAGATTCTGCCGGGAGAGTCGAACATGGATGGTTTTTACTATGCTTTGCTGGGAAAAGTCTGAAGGGGAACATGTGATGCCCTATTCAAAGGTATTGCCGCTGCTGTTTCTGATGCTGCTGACGGTCGATGCAGCCGCAGGCGGTGCCACTGTCAGGGATGTCACGCTGTGGGAAAACAGTGGTGTCTATTTTATGGATGCCGATATTGACTATTTTCCGACGGATGCGGTGATCGAAGCGTTGAAAAACGGCATTCCGCTGGATTTTACCGTGACGGTCAGCGTCAGGGAGTCGGATAGCTGGTACGGTTGGTATGCACGCGCTGTCGCAAAGCGCAAGATCCACTCCCGGCTGCGTTACCGGCCGCTCTCGTCACTGTATGAGATTAGCAGTGAAAATCCCCGCAATCAGCGAAATTTCGTTTCCTGGAAGGCGCTCTTCTCCAATCTGGGTGAACTGAAGCAGATTGCCCTTGTCGACGCTGGCAAGCTGGACCCGCAGAAGAGCTACCATGTGGAGATCAAGGCTGAGCTTGAGATCAACAGCCTGCCGCTGCCGATGCGTCCGATGGCCTATATCGATTCCGACTGGGATATCGAGAGCGAGTGGAGCGAATGGCCGCTGCATCAATAGTCAAGGCCGGTGCCAGGGTGCTGTTTGCGGTAGCGCTGCTTGCCGGGCTGCTGGTGTCGCTGCACCTGATGAGCAGCGCGGTGCAAAACCAGGAGAATCTCGACCAGCTCTATATCCCGCTGCTGATCTTCAACATCCTCGGACTCCTGATCCTGCTGGTGGTGATCAGCATCAGCCTGGTCAGGTTGATCAGGGCGTACCGCGCCAACCAGCCGGGAGCGCGCCTGACCATGCGCATGGTTGCGCTGTTCGTGCTGTTGTCACTGCTGCCGATGTCAGTCGTCTATTTCTATTCGATGCAGTTTCTGTTGCGTGGCATCGATAGCTGGTTCGATGTACAGGTCGATCAGGCGATGCAGGATTCGCTGTCGCTCGGTACGGCGTCGATGGATCTGCAAAAGCGATATCTACTGCATCAGACCCAGGAGTTGAAGAGTGAGATCGCCGATAGGGGAGATGATGGCCTGATCGTCTACCTGGGAGAGTTGCGCGGCCGCAGCGGCGCTACTGAGCTGACCGTGCTGAACGCCAATGGTCAGATTGTCGCATCCAGACATGCCAACCCCGGCGTTCTGGTGGCAGACAGGCCAAATAGTGCGATCCTGAGCCAGGTCGCACTGACAGGAGCCTACGTTGGTCTCACACCCCATGGTGATGAGGAGTTACTGCATATACGGGTTGTGGTGATCGATCCCATCGAGTCATTCTATCTGCAGGGAATCTATCCGACCCCGGAGCGTATCAGTGGTCTCAGTGACAAGGTTCAGGAGACTTTTGAAAACTATCAGCGGCTCAACTACCTGAAAAAATCCCTGAAGATGACATTCTCGCTGGCGCTGCTGATGGTGCTGCTGTTCAGTTTTTTTACCGCGGTGTGGGCCGCCATCTACTCCGCCCGGCGGCTGCTGGCGCCACTGGTCGACCTGGGGGAAGCGACCCGTTCCGTTGCGGAGGGCGACTACACGACCCGCCTGCCGAGACGCAAGGGCAGGGACGAGATCGACTTTCTGGCCTCATCCTTCAACGCCATGACGCTGCGCATCGGCCGCTCCAGGGATGTCGCGGAACAGAGTAAAAGGCTGATCGAGGAGCAGCGGGCCTATCTGCAGACCGTGCTGGGGCATCTCTCCACCGGCGTCATTGCCTTTAGCGGTGAAGGGGACTTGCGCACGGTCAACAGTGCCGCCAGCGGAATTCTCGGCGTTCCGCTCGAGCGCAGGGTCGGCAGCAGCATCTCGCAACTGGCGCAAGAGGAGCCGCTGCTGGAACCGCTGCTGCAAAGAGTCGGGGAGATCCGGGAGTCAGCGGAACATGAACAGCAGTGGCAGGAGTCGCTGGACACCTACGAGGGCAGAAAGGTGCTGCGCTGGCGCACGACACCGCTGGTTGTTGCCGAGGGTCCGAGCGGCGCATTGGTGTTGATGTTCGATGACATTACCGATCTGCTGCGCGCCCAGCGGGAGTCGGCATGGGCGGAGGTTGCCCGCAGGCTGGCGCATGAAATCAAGAACCCGCTGACGCCGATACAGCTCTCCGCCGAGCGGCTGCGGCGAAAATATCTGCAGCAGCTGGATGACGGCGATGTGCTGGAGCGGGCCACCACCACCATTATTCAGCAGGTGGAGGCGATGAAGCACATGGTCAACGACTTCTCCGAGTATGCCAGGCCGTCGAAGCTGGAGAGGGAGTCGCTTGTCTTCGACCAACTGCTGCGGGCCGTTGTCGGCCTCTACGGGACGGACGAGCACGGCATTTCACTCTCTCTGCATGCAGCAGATGCGCGCCTGTTCGCGGATTCCGTCAAGCTTCGCCAGGTGGTGCACAACCTGATCAAGAATGCACAGGAGGCTGTGCAGGAGCAGGAGGACCAGCAGATCAGTATCAGCAGTCGAGCCGGCGTGGAGCAGCGGTGTCACTATATCGAACTGGAGATCGTCGACAACGGTCCCGGTTTTGCCGGGGATCTTCTGGAGCGGGTTTTCGAGCCCTATGTCACCACCAAGCAGAAGGGCACCGGTCTTGGACTTGCGATCGTGCGCAAGATCATCGATGAGCACGGCGGTGGGATCTGGATTATGAATCGTCCCGCAGGCGGGGCTTGTGTTATTGTGCGCCTGCCCGAAGAGAGAGCCGCTCAGCCGAGCTGCCGCCGTATTCCGCCGCCATCCCTGCGAGAGTGTGAATGAACCGTTCCTATGTTCTGGTCATCGATGATGAGCCCGATATCCGTGAAACCGTAAAAGATATTCTTGAAGACGAGGGTTATGAAGTTGCCGTTGCAGAGAATGCGGAAAGTGCGCGCAAGCAGCTGCGGGACCGGCTTCCGGATATGGTGCTGCTGGATATCTGGATGCCGGATACCGATGGCATCACGTTGTTGAAAGAGTGGAAAGAGTCCAGCGGCGGCGAGCTGCCCAGCCCGGTCGTGATGATGTCCGGTCACGGCAATGTCGAGACGGCCGTTGAGGCGACCCGCCTGGGCGCCTACGACTTCCTGGAGAAGCCGCTGACCATCGCCAAGCTGATGCTGACCATCGAGAGGGCGATCGAAAGCAGCGCCCTGAGGCGCGAGAGCCGTGTTCTGCATGATGCCATGGAAGTGGAGCCTGCCGGCAGAAGCCCCTCCTCGCAGCGCTTGAAGGAGCAGGTGAAGAGGATTGCCCGGCATGACTCCTGGGTGTTGTTTACCGGCGAGCCGGGCAGCGGCCGTGAAACCTTCGCCCGCTACCTGCATGCCAACAGCAGCCGCGCCGGGCGTCCCTTCGTGGATGTTGTCGTCTCCGCGATTGCGCCGGGCAATGCGGCGCTGGAACTCTTCGGCCAGGAGGATGGCGGCCAGATTCAGTATGGGCGTCTGGAGCAGGCGCGTGGCGGCACCCTGTTTCTGGACGAGGTGGCGGATATGGATCTCGATGTGCAGGCGCAGCTGGTCGGGGTGCTTGACAGCGGCGATTTTCTCCGCGTCGGTGGTTCCGAACCGGTGCAGATGGATATACGCATCATCGCAGCAACACAGTACAACCTGGAGGAGCTGGTCAATCAGCAGCGTTTTCGCGAGGATCTCTTCTATCAGCTGAATGTCGTCCCGGTTCACATCCCGCCGTTACGGGAGCATGCGGATGACATTCCCGATCTGTTGAACTTCTACACCGACTACTTTGCCAGGCATGAACGCCTGCCGTACCGGGAATTCACGATTGGCGCACAAAACTATCTGCGTCAATACCAGTGGCAGGGGAATATCCGCGAACTGAAAAACCTGGTGCAGCGTCTGCTGATCCTCGGCGGCGAAGGCGACATCGATGCCGAAGAGGTGGAGGCGGCCATTGGCGCCGCTTCTGCAGTGACGACGGCGGCTGGAAATGTGGTTTCGTTCGACCAGCCGCTGCGCGAGGCCCGCGAAGCCTTTGAGAAGGCCTACCTGGTCTATCAGCTGGAGAAGCATGAGCGCAATGTCACCCACATGGCGGCGGAAGCCGGCATGGAGCGTACCCATCTCTACCGCAAGTTAAAGAGCCTCGGCATCGATGTGAAGGGTGGCGGCAAGGGCTGATTGAGTTTGCGCATTAATTAAGTCCCGTCATTGCGAGCGTAGCGAAGCAATCTCAGGAGATTGCCGCAGTCGCTACGCTCCTTCGCAATGACAAGCGGATTGTCGCGTCGGCAGGGCCTCCTCGCAATGACGAACAGGCTCGACAGACTCGTGCCAACTGCCAAATAATAATTACTCTCTGCTTGTTGACACTACCCCTCAGTTATAGGAGAATACGCGCTCGATTTTAGGAGGGGTTCCCGAGTGGTCAAAGGGATCAGACTGTAAATCTGACGGCTCAGCCTTCGGAGGTTCAAATCCTCCCCCCTCCACCAGATTTAACGCCTTTGTCATCAGATATGGCTGGCACATTGCCGGTAATTCTGAACAAGGGTCTTTTGTCGTTCTGTTTTTTTTACTTGACTATTCAAGGAGTTGAATGACCGAAGAGCTGCTGGCATGTGTGGCGGGGCTGCAAATCTGCGGGTGTAGTTTAATGGTAGAACTTCAGCCTTCCAAGCTGACTACGTGGGTTCGATTCCCATCACCCGCTCCAGTTTGATGGGATTTTGGATAGGATGAAGAGTTCAGAGAGAAGCTGTCCAGGAACTCCAGGATTCTGAAAAGGATCTGAAAAATTGCGCCCAGATAGCTCAGTTGGTAGAGCACACCCTTGGTAAGGGTGAGGTCGGCAGTTCAAATCTGCTTCTGGGCTCCATATGCAGTAGCAACAGTGAGATGGCGCGTGCTGTGCGCGCGAGTTTTGATTTTGAAATTGTTTTTGACTTACTCCGGAGACGCGTGATGTCTAAAGAAAAATTTGAACGTACAAAACCGCACGTAAACGTCGGTACCATTGGCCACGTTGACCACGGTAAAACGACGCTGACAGCGGCCCTGACGA
>JBDLII010000068.1:0-11055 GCA_039714995.1 Pseudomonadota bacterium | reverse complement strand
TCTTGCAAAGGACTAAGGCCATTCGCTGCGAGGTGTGCCTTGCCATGAACGCTGACAGACCAACTGAACCCATCAATACAATCTTGACGGAGCACTAGTATGCGTCATGCTACCAGGCTGGTTGTTTCGCTGCTGGTTGTTACAGCCCTGGCGGTGAGCTTCGCGCGCTATGTCATGCCGCCGCTGATTGAAACCTATAAAGATACAATCCTGGCGCAGATCAGCGCTGTCGCGGGGGTGAATGTCCAGGCGGATGGCGTCTCCGTCTTCTGGCATGAGGATGGCCACGGCTTTCATCTGCAAAACCTCCGCCTGGTCAATGATGAAGGCGGCTCGGATCTCAAGGCGGAATCTGTCTATCTCAAATTCAGCGTGCTGGAGGTGCTCCGTCACCTGAATATCGCGCCATCTGAAATCCAGGTCGTCGGCACCCATCTTGCCGTGATACGCCACAATGACGGGCGGGTTTCGATTCATGGCGTCGAGGACTCCGGCGATGATGTGGATGTCGATCTCAGTGCAATGATCCTGCAGCCGCTGTTTCTGGAAATCATCGATTCGGAAGTGACGGTCATCGACCTGGTGCATAGAAACTCGCTGCCGCTCGATTTCTCACCGGTCAACCTGCTGCTCCGCAATGACGGCAGGCAGCACCAGCTGTCAGCCAGGGTCTTGATTGACAGGGGGGAGTCCGGCGGTTTCACGCTGATCTCGAATTTTCAGACGGAGAGTGACAATCTTGAATTGTGGCAGGGAGAGGTCTACCTGAAAACGGAGCAGCTCGATCTTGCCTGGCTGCTGCAAAATCGCTTTCCGGGGCACTACGAGCTGGAGCATGCAAAAACCAGCATGGAGATCTGGAGCCGCTGGGAGAAGGGGCGCCTGAAGACGCTTCAGGGAAGCATGAATAGCAGGGAGCTGCATTTTCGATCCAGGGAGGTGCGGGAGGCGCCGGAGGTGGCGCTGGACTATTTTGGCGGCAACTTTCGCTGGACCAGGGAGCAAAACGGCTGGCTGCTTGACGTCGCCGACCCGCTGATCAAGCATGGCGAGACACAATGGCCGACAAAATCGATCGCTCTTGCCATCCGCCAGATCGATGGCCAGGGCCCGCGCAATCTCTATCTCGGCGCCGATGTCTTCAGCATCGAGGGCCTCTTCACGGCGCTGGCGGTGCACCCTCCCGATCATCCGCTGATGCAGGATCTGTTTGCCATGCAGGCAACGGGAGAGGTGCTGAACCCTTACCTGCATCTGAAGATGCAGCGGCCAATCGAGTGGGAATTCAGCGCCACCCTTGAGCAGCTCGAGACCCGGGCGTCGGGAGTCCTGCCGGAACTCAGGGGGATCAGGGTGGTGTTAACGGCATCCCAGGATCGAGGGAGTATGAAAATTGCCGGCAGCAATGCTTCGATCCATCTCAAACCGCTGTTTCGCCAGCCGCTGCGGTTGAACCAGGTTGGTGGAGAGCTGCGCTGGAAAAAACAGCCGGATGGCGACTGGATCCTGGCGGCGGACAACCTGGCGGCAAGCTCCGAGGATATTCAAACGACCACCAGCTTACGCTACAGGATTCCTCCCCAGGGGAGAGGCGATCTGGAGATAGTCACTGATTTTCAGAAGGGGCATGTCGAACATGCACCACTCTACTATCCGGCATATGTGATGCCGCAGAAGGTTGTGCAATGGCTGGAGCGTTCACTGGTCAAGGGCTTCATCCCCTCCGGGCGGTTTGTATTGCAGGGGCCGCTGGCGAGCTTTCCCTTTGAGGACAGTGATGACGGTTTTTACGAGGTGCTGTTTGATGTGCAGGATGCCGAGATCGCCTACAAGGAGGAGTGGCCGCCGCTGAAAGACGTCATTGCCAGGGTGCGTTTTCACGGCAATCATCTCGAAGTCAACGTCAGTGAAGGCAGGATCTATGACAACAGGGTCGGGCAGGCGAGCATGCAGATGCAGCTCAGGCCTCCATCTCCCATTCACCTGCAGGGTGATATCTCCGGCGCGCTGGCCGGCCCGGTGCGCCTGCTCAGGGAGACGCCGCTGAAGAAGAAATTCGCGCCATTGATGGAGGCGCTGGATATGCAGGGCGAGGGTGATCTCAGTGTCGTCATGCAGATACCGCTGAAAAAGGAGCAAGCCGCTGAGTTCCAGGGGGAGCTGCTGTTGAAAGATGCAACCATCAATGCAAAAAATGTGGATCTCTCGCTGCAGGGTGTCAACGGGATGTTGAATATGAGCGACAGTGGCGTCAGCGCTTCAAATCTCAAGGCGCGGCTGCTGGGCAGCCCGCTGACGATGACCATCAACCAGGTGTCTGACGGCGTCACCAAGATCAATGCAGCGGTGGACCTGTCGGCGGCCTCGTTAAAGAGGGTCATTGCCGACGCGCCGGTCAGCGGCAGTGCACGCTGGAACTTCGCTGTGGATGTGCCATCGCTGGCAACGATGCGCAGAAGCGATCTCTTGTTGCACATACGCAGTGACCTGAAGGGGATGGCGGTTGATCTGCCCCTCTCGCTGGGGAAAACGCGGCAGCAGAAAAAAAGCCTCGACCTGGCGTGGAAGCTGAGCGAGACAGCACCGGTTTTCAAACTCGGCTATGGGGACTTGAAGATGGATATGCGTTACCGGCAGCAGCGATGGAGTGGCAGCATCGAAGCGCAGGAACTTGCCGGCAGGTTGACGATACCGGATGCAAAACAGCAGCAGATCAGGGTGGATCTGGAGCGCCTGAATCTGGCCTACTCCCTGGATGACAAGCTTGCGCCTGCCGACAAGCGCGGGAAACGGCACACGAACCCCCATGATATCAGGCCGATCCATCTGACCAGCGATACCCTTCTGTTGAATGGCCACCCCTTTGGGGAGCTTTCGATGAATACCCGGCATACCAGCTCCGGCCATGAGATCACCAAGCTCAAGGTGATCTCGAAAAACGACAGCCTGGTGGCGAGCGGCAGCTGGAATCTGCAGCAGGGCGTTCCCACCACGCAGCTGGACCTCTCCCTGGTTGCCGCAGAGCTTGGCGAAACCCTGGGGGGGCTGGACCTCTCGCATCAGCTTGAAGAGGCGCAGGGAAGCATCGATGCAAAACTCAACTGGCGGGGGTCGCCCGCGGATTTCTCCCTGAGTGGTCTGGATGGCACGTTGTTGCTGGATACCCGGAAGGGGCGTTTTGCGGAGGCGCAGCCGGGGCTGGCGCGCGTTCTCGGGTTTCTCAATATCGGCGCATTGAAACGGCGTTTGCAACTCGATTTTAGCGACCTCACCCGAAAGGGATTCAGTTTTGACAAAATGCGCGGTAATTTCGTGCTGAACCAGGGGGTCATCAGCACACGGGATGATCTTGTCATTAATGCGCCGGCAGCCGACATCCGCGTGAGCGGAGATATCAACCTCGGCACCCGCCGGGTGAACCAGAGGGTTCGCGTCCTTCCGGGTATTCACGGGGTCCTGCCGCTGGCGGCGGTTGCCGCCGGCGGGCCGGCGGTAGGAGCGGCGTTGCTGGTGGCCGGAACCGTCGCCGGAGAGCAGATCGACCAGATTGTCGAGATCAACTACCAGGTCAGCGGCCTGTGGGAAAATCCCGATGTCGTACGGGTTTCACGCAATGCAGGCAGCAGCGAGCAGCGCAACCGGTTCGCACGGCCGTTCGATGACACCGGTCCGGGTTCCACTCCCGTTACAAAGCGACAGGGCGCGAGTCAACCTCAAGCACCTGTGCAGAATGGACTCCCTTTCGACAGGGATTATGAAGACCCCCTTGCAGATTTCCAATGATCCGGCTTCAATGTTATGCTCATTTATCTGCCAGACTATCATTCACAGCGAAATGTCTACACCCCTGAAAGCGACAGCAGTACAGATGGCCACCGGCCCGAATGTCAGCGCCAACCTGTTCGAGGTCGAGCGCATCGTCTCGGCTGCGGTTGGAGAGGGTTCGAACCTGATCGTGTTGCCGGAAAATTTCGCCTTTATGGGGCAGAAATGCAGCGATATGCTGGCGTTTCAGGAGAGATCGGGGGAGGGGGATCTGCAGAGGTTTCTCTCCGGGCTGGCGCGCAAACATAGCGTTTGGCTGGTAGGCGGTACCATCCCGATTTCCACCGATGACGACAGCAAGGTCAGGGCGGCCTGCCTGGTCTATGACGACAGCGGTGAGCTCGCCGGGCGCTACGACAAAATGCACCTGTTTGATGTGCAGCTGTTGGATGTCGATGAGCAATACAGGGAGTCCAGCGTCATCGAGCCGGGTGATGCGCCGCTGGTGGTTGAGACGCCGTTCGGCAATGTCGGCGTCGCCGTCTGTTATGACCTGCGTTTCCCGGAGCTTTTCCGCTCGATGCTGTCGCGCAAGCCGGATATCTTTGCCATCCCCTCGGCGTTTACCGCAGCCACCGGCAAGGCGCACTGGGAGCCACTGGTTCGCGCCCGCGCCATCGAGAATCTCTGTTATGTGATCGCCGCGGCCCAGGGCGGCTACCATGTCAGTGGCCGTGAAACCCACGGCCACAGCATGATCGTCGACCCCTGGGGTACGGTGCTGGCACAGGTCCCGCGCGGTTCGGGCTTCGTGACGTCAAAACTCGACATCGAGCTGCTGCATACGACGCGGCGCAATTTCCCCAGCCTGGACCACCGCCGTCTGCAATGTGCGATTTGATGGCCTCTCTGCATATCAGAGGGATATGAACCACTGAACACAAGGACCACTCTGAATCATCTTGTTTTCATTTCCGTGTTTTCAGTGTGCTCCGTGGTAAAGAAAAGGAAATCTCGTTCTCTACAACTTCAATCTTGGAAATTATTCATTCATGCTGGAAATCGTTGAACAGCAGCTGCTGACCCCTGCGGGTCTGGAGCAGCGCCACCTTGACCATGTGCTCGATCACCTGCTCGGTCATCAGATCGATTTTGCCGATATCTATTTTCAGTCGAGCCGCCTGGAAGCCTGGACACTTGAGGATGGCATCGTCAAGGAGGGCGCCTACAGTATCGAGCAGGGTGCCGGTATCCGCGCCATCAGTGGTGAAAAAACCGGCTTTGCCTACACCGATGAACTGCAACTGCCCAACCTGATACAGGCTGCCGATACGGCGCGGGCGATCGCACGAGCCGGCCAGAACAGAAGCATCGCTGTCACTGCCGCTGGCAGGGAGCAGCAGCTCTATGGCGCCACAAACCCGCTTGATACGCTGTCGCGTGACACCAAGGTCGAGCTGTTGCAGCAGGTCGAACAGGAGGCGCGCAGCCAGGATGTGCGCGTCAGCCAGGTGATCGCCAACCTGGTCGCCGCCTATGAGCTGGTGCTGGTGGCGGGCAGTGACGGCGTGCTGCGCAGTGATATTCGTCCGCTGGTGCGCATGAACGTGCACGTGATCGTCGAGCAGGACGGCCGGCGTGAACAGGGCACTGCCGGCGCCGGCGGACGCACGACGCTGGAGTTCTTCAGCCGCGATAACCGCGGCCTGGAGCTGGCGCGTGACGCCGTACGCCAGGCGCTGGTCAACCTCAGCGCCGTCGATGCCCCGGCCGGCGCCATGCCGGTCGTGCTTGGCGCCGGCTGGCCTGGCGTGCTGCTGCACGAGGCCGTCGGGCACGGACTGGAGGGTGACTTCAATCGCAAGGGGACCTCGGCATTTGCCGGCCGGCTGGGTGAGCGGGTGGCCTCCCCGCTGTGCACCGTGGTGGACGACGGCACGCTCGCTGAGCGGCGTGGCTCACTGAACATGGATGATGAAGGCACCGCCACGCAGCAGACGGTGCTGATCGAGAAGGGGGTTCTGAAGGGCTATATGCAGGACAAGCACAATGCCTCGCTGATGGGTGTCATGACGACCGGCAACGGCCGTCGCGAGTCCTATGCCCATCTGCCGATGCCGCGCATGACCAACACCTACATGCTCGCTGGTGAGCAGGACCCCGCGGAGATCATCGCCAGTGTCGACAGGGGGCTCTATGCCGTCAATTTTGGCGGCGGCCAGGTGGATATCACCTCCGGCAAATTTGTCTTCTCCGCCAGCGAAGCCTACCTGATCGAGAATGGCAAGGTCGGCTCGCCTGTCAAGGGCGCCACGCTGATCGGCAACGGCCCGGAGGTGATGAACCGCATCAGCATGGTCGGCAACGATCTGCAGCTGGATCCCGGCATCGGTGTCTGCGGCAAGGAGGGGCAGAGCGTACCGGTCGGGGTCGGCCAGCCGACGCTGAAAATCGATGAGCTGACCATAGGCGGTACCGTATGATGCAGTTTGATCAGCAGCAGAAAGAGGCGCAGCTCCGGCAGCTTGTCGACGATGTGCTCCGGGAGGCCGTGCGCCAGGGCGCCTCATCAGCGGAAGTTGCCGCCCGTAGTGACATGGGGCTGTCGGCGACAGTGCGCCTGGGGGAGCCTGAGACGATTGAGCATACGCGCGACAACAGCCTCAGTATCAGCGTCTATTTCGGCCACCACAAGGGCACGGCCTCAACGGCCGAACTCTCCGGCGAGGCGATTCATGAAGCCGTGAGCGCCGCCTGCGCGATTGCAAAACACACCGCTGAGGATGAGTATGCGGGGCTTGCGGATGCCGCGCTGATGGCGACCGAGTTTCCGGACCTGGAGCTCTATCATCCCTGGGATCTCGATATTCAACAGGCCCTGGGGCTAGCGGTGGAGTGCGAGTCCGCCGCGCGTGACTATGATCCGCGGATCAGCAACTCCGAAGGGGCGACGCTCAATACCGGCGAGGCTGTCGGTGTCTACGGCAATACCCATGGCTTCCTGCATGGTTACCCGAGCAGCCACCATTCGCTCAGTTGCAGCGTCATTGCACAGCAGGGCGACTCCATGCAGCGTGACTACTGGTACAGCACGGCGCGCTCTTCGGCAGCGCTGGCTGAAGCCGCAGACATTGGTGAGCGCGCCGCGCAGCGTGCGCTTGCGCGTCTCAACGGGCGCAAACTGAAGACCCGTCAGGCGCCGGTGCTGTTTCGCGCCGAAACCGCGGCAGGCCTGTTCAACAATCTTGTTCACGCCATCAGCGGCTCGGCACTCTATCGCCGCGCCTCCTTTCTGCTGGATGCGCTGGATACTGCCATCTTTCCGCAATGGGTCAATGTCGAGGAGAACCCCTATCTCATTCAGGGGTTGTCGAGCGCAGCCTTTGATGCCGAGGGCGTGGCGACAAAGCGACGCGACCTGGTGGCGGACGGCATCCTCAAGAGCTATGTGCTGGGCAGCTACTCGGCACGCAAACTGGGCCTGCAGACCACCGGCAATGCCGGCGGTGTGCGCAATCTCTCGATCGCTATGGGTGACCAGGATTTTGCTGCGTTGCTGAAGACGATGGACACCGGGCTGGTGGTGACCGAACTGATGGGCCAGGGAGTCAACCAGATAACCGGGGACTATTCGCGCGGCGCCAGCGGCTTCTGGGTGGAAAACGGTGAGATCCAGTACCCGGTGGAGGAGATCACCATCGCCGGAAACCTGAAAACGATGTTCCGGCAGTTGGTGGCCGTGGGCAACGATGATGACTATCCGGGCAGCATACGCACCGGTTCCTGGCTGATCGAGTCGATGATGATCGCCGGCGAGTAAAACGACTGCGGCAAGCCAAATAATCTTGCAGGCAATCTATCGTTTTCATATAGAATGCAAGGCAGTTAACCAACCATTCAATAACCATTCAGAGAGAGTAATAGTGAGCAAGAAAACAGTAGCAAAAAAGAAGGCGGTTTCAAAAAAGAAGGTCGCGAAGAAGAAGGTCGTGGCAAAGAAGAGCGTCGCTAAAAAAGCGGCACCAAAGAAAGCGGCGCCAAAGAAAGCGGCACCAAAGAAAGCGGCACCTAAAAAAGCAACGCCCAAAAAAGCGGCAGCAAAAAAAGCAGCCGCTGTAGTCGATCAGCAGATGCGTTATGTCATGATCCAGACAAGGGCCTATTTTCGCGCCATGGAGCGCAACTTCGAGCCGGGTCACGAGCATGCGGACTGGCTGGCGAGCGAAAAGGAGATCGACGAGGAGCTGAAGAACAAATAGCTCTCCCTCTTCTCCAGGAGGCAGTAAAGAATGGAGTCTGCTTGGGGAGCATCTGATTAACTCACCACTTGGTGTCATTGCGAGCTAAGCGCGGCACTAATTTTGCTTGGAGCAAAATTGAACGCGCCAGGCGGGCGCGACCCGAAGGGTAAATTACAAGGATGTAATTTATAATCTCATGCCTGAATATCCATGGGTTAGAGATTGCTTCGTCGCTGCGCTCCTCGCAATGACGATTCGACCAGAGCTTCCTCAAGCATAACGACATTGTCATCCCGGTCTGCGCCGGATTGACGAGTAGAGTGACCCAATGGGAAGTATCAGTTTCAGTCATCGCCATTTCATACTCCCCCCTCTGCTACTGCTCGTATGGACGCTGCCCGGATGGAGTCTTGCAGGGGGGCTTTCCTATCTCAACCAGCTGCGCTCCCAGGCGGGAATGACGACGCTGCAGCAGCAGCCTGCGCTGGCCAGGGCGGCGGCAAATCATGCCGCTTACCTGGCGAACAATCACTGGAGCGACGGCGGGCAGCCGCTGCATTCAGCGCATGCCGAATTGCCGGACGGCAACTATTTTACCGGCGAAAAGGTCGCACAGCGCGTGCAGCACGCAGGCTATCCGCATGATGTTGTTCTCGAGAATGTCAGCCAGGGCGATGCGGAGATGGATGTGTATGCCGCGATCGACGGCCTGATGAGCGCCATCTATCACCGTTTTACCTTCCTGGATTTTACAGTCGATGAAATCGGCATTGCCGGGGAGAATGGGGTGCAGGTGTTCGAGCTTGGACGCTCCGATCTGCGCGGGCTCTGCACCAGCCCTGACAGCGAAGCGCTCTTTACACCACCTGTCTACTGTCTCGATACACTCGTCAGCGGCAGTTATCACGATAACCTGTGCCAACAGATTCCGTCGCGGGCGCTCTACAAGGAGCCCTGGCATGAAGCCTGCGCCAACCATGCCCGTCTTGATGCCGGTTATATGCGGCGCTTTTGCCAGCAGCCCCCCGCGGCTGCACTGTTGCAGGGCCCGGGGCGCTACTACACCCTTTGTGATGGCCGCCGGAAGGTGCGCAAGGGGTGGTTCGATCAACTCTGTGCAAGCCCGCCGGCCGAGGCGCGCTATCCACACAGCGGACGCTACTACACCATCTGTGACAGCAAGGCCCGCGTGAACGAAAACTGGTACAGGGATATCTGTGCGAGCACGCCCGAATTCGGCCGCTACAGGGAGTCGGCGAGCTACCAGCTTTTTTGCTCGCACAACCCGCTGCAGGTGCGTCCTGAATATCTGCAACAGCGGCTGCTGGAGATGCGGCGGCGGAACCCCGCGCTGGTCGTCTGGCCGGCGGATGGTGCCACCGATATCCCTCCGGCGTTTTTTGAAGAGGATCCGGACCCGCTGCCGGATTTCTCGGTATCGGGCTATCCGCTATCGATTCAGGTCAATCCCGCCACCTGGGAAAAGGCCTCTGTGGTCAGCTTCATGCTGTATCGAAAGAGCGGGGATGAATGGGCCAGCGTCGATATCCTGCCGCCGATGAGCAAGAATAATGATCCCAACGACCGCTTCACCGTGCATCAGTTTGCGCTCTTTCCGGTGCGGCGGCTGCAGTGGAATAGTCACTACCGGGCGGTTGCCGAGTTGCAACTCGACAACGAGCGGCGTCGCGTTGAGTGGTCTTTTGCCACGCGTGACCCGGGAGGAGAGATGATCGATCTGAGCGCAAAAAACAGGCGGCGCACACTCCATGTCAACACGGACTATGTCCTCTACTGGCCTGTCAGTCACGGAGGTCATCGACCGGCCACCAGCCAGGTGAGCACCCGGTTTCCGCAGGGAATCGAGATGCAGTTGAAAGTGATCGACCCGGATACCGTCGAGTTGCGTGTCGAAGCCAGCCGCTGTGGCAGGGTGGGCGTCGAATTCTCCCGGGATCGCAAGGCGGATTTTCAGCTGACCGGTTGCCGCTAGGAGATTTCTGACTTATATGTCATTGCGAGCGCAGCGCAGCACTAATTTTGCTTGGAGCAAAATTGAACGCGCCAGGCGGGCGCGACCCGAAGGGTAAATTACAAGGATGTAATTTATAATCTCATGCTTGGATACCAACAGGTTAGAGATTGCTTCGTCGCTACGCTCCTCGCAATGACAATTCGATCAGACCACCCTTTTGGAGGAGAATCAATATGAAAAAAATCACCATCATTGGCGCCGGGCGCGTGGGAGAAACCAGTGCGCAGATCCTGGCAGAGGAGGAGTTATGCAGCGAGGTGGTATTGATCGATATCCGCGAAGACGCCCCCCAGGGAATGGCGCTGGATATCTATCAGACCGCACCGTTCTTTGAATTCGATACCCGGGTCACGGGGAGCAACGACCCTGCTGCGATGCAGGATTCCGAGCTCGTGGTGGTGACGGCGGGTGTGCCGCGCAAGCCGGGTATGTCACGTTCAGACGTACTGGAAACCAACATCGCCATCCTGGACGGCATTCTGGACGATGTGATGCTCTATGCGCCTGATTGCATGCTGCTGCTGGTGAGCAATCCTGTCGATATCCTGACCTGGCATGCGTGGCAGCGCACCGGCTGGGACCGCTCCCGCATCCTCGGCCAGGCGGGAGTGCTGGACTCTTCGCGCATGGCGGCATTCATCGCCATGGAGACCGGTTTTTCAGCACGGGATATCACGACTATCGTCCTGGGCGGCCATGGCGATACCATGGTGCCTCTGCCGCGGTTTTGCACCGTCAACGGCATACCGCTGTCGCATTTCATCGAAGCTGAGCGCATGCAGCAGATCATCGACAGGACCCGTTCCGGCGGGGCGGAAATCCTGGCGCTGCGCAAGAATTCCAGCGCCTATGATGCTCCCGGCGCCTCGGTGGCGACGATGGTGGACGCCATCAGCCACAATCGGCGTCGTATCCTGCCGACGGTTGCGATTCTTGACGGCGAGTATGGAGAGAGCGGTCTTGCCATGGGGGTGCCCTGCGTGCTCTCGCGCAGCGGCATCGACGAGATCATCG
>JBDLII010000067.1:0-11104 GCA_039714995.1 Pseudomonadota bacterium | reverse complement strand
AGGACGGCAAACAGGATGCCAGTGGGTATATCGCTCAACAGCGGCTACTCAATCAGTCAGGGGAACTCTATCAAATCGATTTTTTGTGGCTGTGTCAAGGTTGTGTTACCTTAGGCGCAATTTTTGTGGTCCCACAATATGACTGTTCATTGAGCGGGTCGGTGCAGGGTCGGGGTTTCCCTTTCAGGGGCGCGTGAATATTTCCCTGGTCGCTTCCGGCATCCGTGCCTCTTGCGACACTAATACATCCATGTATGTCGTAAGCTTTGCTAGAACATCCCTGTTTTAGACAGCCCTGAATGGGAAACCCCATCCCTGCTGCTCATCACAGAGATTCATATTGTTTCCATTTTTATCCAACGGTTGCATTGTAAGGCAGCCTTTCAGGAGAGAGAGATGAGTGAACTCAAGGCGCTGCTTTTTGATGTCGACGGCACGCTGGCCGACACCGAACGTGATGGCCATCGCGTGGCCTTCAACCTGGCATTTGATGATGCCGGACTGGGATGGCACTGGTCGGTGGATGACTATGCCTGGCTCTTGCAGGTAACCGGCGGCAAGGAACGCATCCGTTTTTTCATCGAACAGAAAAATCCTCCCCTGCCTGCTGACGTCGATCTCGACAGCATGATCCCCGAGCTGCATCGATCCAAGACGGACCACTACACGCACCTGCTGGGGGAGGGACGCATTCCACTGCGGGCTGGCGTCGAGCGTCTCATCAACGAGGCCAGGGGGAGCGGCATGCGCCTGGCGATCGCCACCACGACCACACCGGCGAATGTCACCGCGCTGCTGGAAAATACCCTCGGCGCCGAGAGCATCGCCTGGTTTGAAGTGATCGCCGCCGGAGATGTCGTGCCTGCCAAGAAGCCGGCGCCGGATATCTACCAGTGGGCGATGCAGCAGATGCTGCTGAAGCCAGCCGAGTGCATCGCTTTCGAGGATTCGGAAAACGGCGTCATCTCGGTGAAGGATTCCGGGATCAGGGCGGTCCTTGTCGCCACCAACCACTACACTGAAGAGCATGACTTCGATGGCGCCACCTCGGTCATTGACCAGCTCGGCGATCCCGGGAGTCCGCTGCACAACATTGCGGGCGTCAGGATCGATGGCGATTTGGTGGATATGGCCGCGGTGCGGCGTATTCATGCCGCAGCAAATGCTTGAATGACAGCCCGGCGCATCGACAACATCCAGCCGTTCCATGTCATGAAGCTGCTGGCAAGGGCTCGCGAACTCGAGGCGCAGGGCAGGGAGGTGATTCACCTGGAGGTGGGCGAGCCCGACTTCCCGACGCCGCAGCCCGTCGTCGATGCCGGTCAGCGTGCGCTTGCCGGGGGCCAGACCCGCTATACGCCGGCGCTGGGGCTGCCCGAACTGCGTGAGGCATTGAGCCGTTGGTATGCATCGCGTTTCGGCGTCGATGTGCCTGCCCGGCGCATCGTGATCACACCGGGGTCATCGACGGCTTTGCAGATGCTGATGAGTACGCTGGTCGACCCGGGTGACAAGGTGCTGCTGCCGGACCCGGGCTATCCCTGCAACCGCAACTTTGTCCATTTGTGCGACGCTGAACCCGTGTCGCTGCCGGTCTCTGCCGAGAACAGCTGGATGCCCACTCCCAGCCAGATCGCCGACCACTGGGAGCAGCAAATCTCTCTGCTGATGGTTGCCTCGCCCGCCAATCCGACCGGTGCCGTTTTTTCGCAGCCGCAGCTTGAAGCACTGATTCAACAAACGGCAAGCCTGGGCGGCTACCTCATCGTCGATGAGATCTACCAGGGGCTCGGTTATGAGGATGCACCCGCGACGGCGCTGGAGTTCGATGCCGATCACCTCTTCGTGGTCAACAGCTTCTCCAAGTATTTCGGCATGACAGGCTGGCGCCTGGGGTGGCTGGTGGTCCCCGACGCCTTTGTGCCGATCATGGACAAGCTGGCGCAGAATCTCTATCTCTCTGCGCCGACCATTTCACAGCATGCCGCCCTGGAGGCTTTTTCAGCGGAGACTGTGGCCATCCTCGAACAGCGCCGGGAGGAGTTTCGCAGGCGCAGGGATTTTCTCTACCCGCAGCTGCAGCAGCTGGGCTTCAGGTTGTCGCGGCCGCCGCAGGGGGCCTTCTATCTCTATGCCGACTGCAGCGACCTGTGCGACGACAGCTTCGCCTTCTGCCACCAACTGCTCGAGGAGCAGGGCGTTGCAGTGACGCCGGGCAGGGATTTCGGCACTAACAGACCGCAGCAGCATCTGCGATTTGCCTACACGACCTCCATCGAACAGATGCAGCAGGCGGTCAATAGAATTTCGGCGTTTCTGTCATCCAGTAGGGCGCAATAAGCACAGCGCATTGCACCGAATGTGCTGAAAATTGCCATGAACCATCATCTGCAGGCCGAATCGTTTCGTGTCGCCGATCTGCCCCATGTTCATGGCGGTCCCGTTGCCAGTGGCGTGATTCGCACGGCGCTGGAGGATTTCTATGTGGAGGAGAGCCTGCCGTTCGAGTTGTCGGGCGAGGGGGAGCATCTCTATCTGTTTGTTGAAAAAAGGGCACTCAACTCCGGCGATGCCGCCAGGCAGCTGGCGCAAATTGCGGGAATACGCCGCCGCATGGTGAGCATGGCCGGACTGAAAGACAGGCATGCCGTCACCCGGCAGTGGTTCTCGCTGCATCTGCCAGGACTTCCCGATCCCGATTTTTCCGGACTGCCGCCGGACATGCGCATCCTCGATCAGCGGCGTCACAGCCGCAAGCTGCGTCGTGGCGCCATCAGGCAGAACCGCTTCAGGCTGCAGGTGCGTGCTGTCGAGGGTGATGCGCCGCAGCTTGCAGAGAGGCTGCAGCAGGTTGCTGAACTGGGATTTCCCAACTATTTTGGCGAGCAGCGTTTCGGCCGGGGTCATGCGAATCTGAAGCGAGCTATCGCGGTGCTGGAGCGCGGCGCGACCGGCTCACCGGTCGAAGGGCTCTATCTCTCGGCGGTGCGCTCCATGCTGTTCAATCGGGTTCTGGCGGCTCGCATCAGTGACGGCAGCTGGTGTAGCGCCAAGCCGGGAGATGTGATGCAGCTGTCAGGCTCAAACAGTCTGTTCCGCGCCGATAAGACCGATGGGGAGATCAGTCGCAGGCTCGCTGATCAGCAGATCCATGTGACCGGACCTTTGGTTGGCATCCCGGCACGGATCATGCCGCAGAGCGATGCACTCTGCTATGAGGATTCCATCCTGAAAGCGCATCGGTTCTGGTCCGGGGGGTTGCAGCGTTGCGGCGTCAAGGCGGACCGGCGCCCGCTGCGCGCTGTTGCCAGAGATCTTGAATTCAACCTCGATGGAGAGCGGCTGCAGCTGGCGTTCACGCTGCAGCGTGGCAGCTACGCCACGGCGCTGCTGCGCGAGGTGTTGACGACGTCGCCATCAGCACAGGAGTTGTGACAATGCCGATGCGCATCCAGGTTGGCATCAGCGCCTGCCTTGCCGGCCACAGGGTCCGTTATGATGGCAGGGACCAGCGCAGTGCGCTGCTCGAGCGGGAGCTGGCGCCGCTGTTTGAGTTGATTCCGCTGTGTCCGGAAGTTGGCGCAGGAATGGCCGTTCCCAGGCCGCCGATTCAGATCATACAGGGCAGGGCCGGGCTCAGGGTCTGTGAAGTTGATCACCACACGCATGATGTCACGGAGCAGCTGCTGTGTTATGCGCAAAGCGCCATCGAGCAGTGGGGGTCTGAACTGGGCGGTTTTGTCTTCAAGTCCCGCTCACCGAGCTGCGGCATCGATGATACGCCGTGGTTTGATGAGCCGGGTGTGCAGCAGCTCTCGGTTGGCGCGGGACTGTTTGCCGGTATGCTGATGGAGCGGTTTCCGCAGCTGCCGGTGATCGACGAGCGCAGACTGGAACTGCCGGGCCAATGTGAAGCGTTTATCCGGCGGGTGCGGGAGTATGATGCTTGCCGAGTTTCAGGGTAATTTCTCATCAACTCTGTGCATCATCGCGGTCAGAAGACCGCTCCTACAACTCTATGTTGCACCTGATGTAAGAGCGGTCTTCTGACCGTGATTGCAATGCAATAGCAGTAGGTTGGGCAAAGCGCAGCGTGCCCAACCTGCTCAATCAACTGCCTCTGTCTGGAGTGTAAACAGCTCACCGAGCTCTTCGGCGGTAAGCTGCAGCCGACCCTCCTGTTTGCTCTCGTCGTAGATGCCCTCCGCCAGTGAGCGCTTGCGCTCCTGCATCGCGAGGATTTTCTCCTCGACGGTATTCTCGGTGATCAGCTTGTAGACGAAGACCGGGTTTTCCTGGCCGATGCGGTGCGCGCGGTCCATCGCCTGGGATTCAACCGCCGGATTCCACCAGGGGTCATAGATAATGACGGTGTCAGCGGCTGTCAGGTTGAGTCCGATGCCGCCGGCCTTCAGGCTGATCAGAAACAGGTTGACCTCGCCAGTCATGAATTTTTCGATCACCGCGTCGCGTTTGCGTGTCTGTCCGGTTAGCTTGGTATAGCGGATTTTCTCCTGATGCAGCTGTTGCTCGATGATCTCCAGCATCGAGGTGAATTGTGAAAACAGCAGGATGCGCCGTCCCTCTTCCAGCAGTTCGGGCAGCAGCTCCATCAGCAGTTCCAGTTTGGCGGACTCATTCACCTGTTTTGCCTGCTCGAGAGCGAGCAGTGAAGGGTCGCAGCAGCACTGTCGCAGCTTCAGCAGCGCATCCAGGATCGTGATATGGCTGCGTGCCAGTCCTTTGCTCTGAATGGTCTGACGCACCTTCTTCTCCATGCTGAGCCGGATGCTCTCATACAGGGTTGCCTGCTGCTTGCCGAGTGGAATGGAACGGATCATCTCGGTCTTTGGAGGCAGCTCGGTGGCAACCTCCTGTTTGGTGCGCCGCAGCATGAAGGGCTTGACGCGCTTGGAGAGCAGGCGGCGCTTGCCGCTGTCGCCCTGTTTCTCGACCGGCGTGCGGTAGTTGCGGTTGAAAAACTGCTGATTGCCGAGAAACCCGGGCATCAGAAAGTCAAACAGCGCCCACAGTTCGCCCAGGTGGTTCTCCATCGGAGTTCCGGTCAGACACAGGCGGTGATTGGTTTTCAGGGTACGCACCAGGCGGGCCGACTTGGCGCGTGGATTCTTGATGATCTGCGCTTCGTCCAGAATCAGGTAGTGGTAGCTGTGCTGCTGCAGGATGTCTGTGTCCCGCGACAGCAGCGGATAGGTGGTAAGCACCAGGTCATAGCTCCCGACGCTGTCAAAATGCCGGTGGCGTTCGCTGCCCTGCAGGATCAGCACGCTGAGTTCCGGGGCAAAACGCTCCGCCTCGCGGCGCCAGTTTCCCATCAGGCTGGTGGGCGCCACGATGAGGCAGGGAGACTGCATGCGCCCGCTCTCTTTTTCGACCAGCAGGTGCGCCAGCGTCTGGATGGTCTTTCCCAGCCCCATATCGTCGGCCAGCACCCCGCCGAGACCATATTCCCGCAAAAACTGCAGCCAGTTCAGCCCCTGCTGCTGGTAATTGCGCAGCTCCGCCTGCAGCGAAGCAGGCGGAGCTACCGCTTCAATGCCTGTAAAATCCCTGAGCTTGCGTCCAAACTCCCGCAGCGCCTTGCCGCCGGTGAGAGAGAAGTGGCCCTCGCTCTCCAGCTCTGCAAGCTGCGTAGCGTCAAACAGCGACAGACGCAGCTTGTCGTCACTGATGTCGGTGGCGCTGTCATAGAGCTCATGCAGTGTCTTGAGGATGGGCCTGACAGTCTTCGATGGCAGTTTCAGGTAGTCGCTGTCGCTGTGATCCAGTGAAAGCGTCAGCGTCCGGGGAAGCGCATCGAGATCATAGTGTTCGAGAATCTGTGTGACCAGCGGCAGCAGCGGCAGCTTCCTGCCATTGACACTGATGTCGAAGCTGAGGTCGAACCACTCATTGCCGCCCTCGCCGATGCCGGCGTGCCAGGCCTCGGCATCATGGAATCTGAGTTGGAAGCTCTCATCCTCGATAATTCGCCACCCCTGATCACGCAGGCGGGGAACCTCCTGGTCGAGGAAGTGATGCCATTTTCCGGCGCTCTCCATCACTGAATCCGCGTGGAAGGCGAGCACCAGATCATCACTCTGCGGAACCCTGGCGGGCGACAATCCCATGTCCTCGAGTTGACGCAATGCACGCTGCTCGGCATCGATCGCGCGCGTCAGGCGGATGATCTCCTTGTCACCATTGATGACAACCTCACTGCCATCGGGCAGTGGAGAGATCTCTACCTCTTCGTAGAGAAAGCGCACTACGACCAGATGGGTGGCATCGCCATCGCTCTCTCCGACAGTAAGGCTCAGCAGCGGTACTGGTTCCACCTCGCTGATCTTCCTGATCTCGACAACCGTGGGCGGGGGCAGTTTGATCTCCGGCGCCTCGATGAGCATGCTTCTGCTGAATGCATCGGCATGTTGTTGCGGAATCGGCGGCGCCTGCAGCAGCAGCTTGAGCTGTGCCGCATCGAAACCGGCTGTCTGCAGTTTGCCCGCTGTCTGCTCTTGCGGGTCAATGTAGAGAGGCGGATCGCTCGGCACGATGACTCCACGCGGCACGACCCGGACATCCAGGCGGTACTCCTGCTGCGCGTTGCTATCCCACGCGACCTGTAGTTGCCGCTCTTCACCATTGGCCAGCGCCGGTCGCTCGAGGTTGCTCCAGAAGCAGCGTCCCGAGGCCAGCATCATCTGCAGGGTCATGTAGCCGGTGGTTCCTGAGAGCAGCGGCTGACCATTGTAGTTGCTGACAGCCACCTTCAACAGACGGATGATCTCCTCATCGTCGTCAACCAGGTAGTCGGGTTTGCTGTAACCGAGAAAAACACTCCGCAGCTGAATCTTTTTGCCGCGAGCGAGCCCCTCCGGCTTTCTGCTGCTGGTGACGATCAGGGAGACTGCAATATCCGGGCTCTCACTGGAAGGCGTCAGGACATACGCCAGAAAACCGGTTTGCCGCTCATTGCCGGGATGTTTGTCGCTCTGTTTCTGCTGCAACCGCTGCAGCCACTGGCGCCACTCAGCGTCGCTCGTGTGTGAATCTGTATGATCGCTCCGCAGGTACTTCAAACAGGCCGCGGCGACATGTTTGCAGTTATAGCGCATCGGACAGCTGCAGTTGCCATCGATATCGACAGCGCCTCTTTTGCGCGAGTAGCGCAGCTTGACATCCTGCTGATAGGGTTTGGACGTCCGTCCCTTGATGCGGGTGTGAAAGCGGACGATGTCCGGTGACTCCTCCTCGATCTCCAGTGACAGAACCTGTCCGTTATCAAAATAGCGGCGTCCGCGGGTGAACGAGACATCAGAACAGGCGTGACGGATATCGTCCTGCACAAGGCGCTGTTTCACTGATTTTTGGGCGGGCATGAGTGTCGATCAAGGCTGGGAATGCAACCGGTGAGTATACTGAATATTGGTTCTTCTGTACTTCTGTTTTTTTTACCATGGAACACACTGAACACACGGAAAAAGAAAACCAAACAAAATTCAGCGGTAGGTTGGGCAAAGCGTAGCGTGCCCAACATCAAGGGTGCATCCGTTGGGCACGTCGCTGTCGCTCCTTTGCCCAACCTACTCAACTTACCCCTAACCCCTCACGCCTCACTCACTCCCGAAGGGAGTGGCCCTATGCAGCATCCAGCTCCTGCGCTTCGGCCTCGCCGCCAAGCGCCTCCAGCAGCCGGGGGAAAAAACGCGCCAGCTCCAGCGTCATGATCGAGAAATCACCGTCAAAGCGGGCGGCGGCGCTCTCGCTATCGATCTCGCCGGCCTCGTCCATGACCAGGTCCAGGAACCTGAGGCGTTTCAGGGCCATGCTGCTGTCGAGTACGAAGTTGATGCGGTCATCATAGGAGAGCGCGAGACGGGTCGCCATCTTGCCGGCCTCGAGATGGCTGCGGATCTCACTGGAGCCAAGATCATGTTTGCGCATGCGTACGATACCGCCATCCTCAACCGGGTCGCGCAGCTCGCACTCATCCTCGATCTCGAAACCGGCAGGCGCCGCACCTGCGTCAAGCCAAGTGGTCATCATTACCGAGGGGTCACTGGCCATCGCCAGCGGAACCGCATGCAGCTGCTCGATTGCTTCGCGTAGCGAAGCGACGAACTCATCCGCTCTGTTGACGCTGGCCGCATCGACGACCAGCCATCCGCCCCTGGGGTCGATATAGGCATAGATACGGCTGTTCTTGGTGAAGGCGCGGGGCATCATATCCAGCAACACCTCATCTCTCAGCGCAGAGCGCTCCTTGCCGCGAATTTTGCGATTGTCACGCTGCTCGATCTCCAACGCACGCGCATCGAGGATCTCCCTGACGGCCGCCGGCGGGAGGATTTTCTCCTCCTTGCGCAGGCAGATCATCATGTAGCCGTTGGTTGTATGCACGAGCTGCTCTCCCTCGTGACCGAGTGGTTCCGTCCATCCCGTCGAGTAGAGCGAGAGCTTGTCAACGGGCTGAAAAGCCTTGCCGGCGAGCTTCTGATCGAGCGTGTCGGCAGAGAGCGTGAAGGGCTGGGTAAAGCGATAGAGAAACAGGTTTTTGAACCACATCAGTCGGAATATCCTTTGGTTGAATTGGAGTCGGGGCGCAGATTATGCGCAACGCAGCGGGATTATGCCAGCCCCAGATTTCCAGGTAAATCAGAATATTATATAAACCTTATAACATACTGTATAATATGAAAAAAATAATCGAATATTAGGCTGAGCGCATTGCAACGGATGCCCGTCGAGGGAGCCATGTCATGTTTCATGCGGTGAAATACCCGTTGCTTATTTGTGTCCTGGCGCAGAAAAATCATGGTAAGGTCAGTGACTTGTTTTATATTTGGCAATTCACCACAATCAATTGGATGAGGGACGGAAAATCATGCGACGCAATCCCCTGCGGTTATTGCGCCCTACAAGGCTGGATCTCAAGCCTAACCTGGCAAAGCCAGGATCAATGTAGGATGTAGGGGGGATAAGCGATAGCGCATCCACCAGAATTCCGTACATTGCCGGATGCGCTGGCGCTTATCCGGCCTACGATCTGTACCTAAAACCTAAAACCTAAAACTTCAACCTGACTCATGAAAACTGTCAAAGTCCTCTTCGTCTGCATGGGCAATATCTGCAGGTCGCCAACCGCCCATGGTGTTTTTCGCAAACTGGTGGAGAGCGAGGGATTATCGGACGCTGTCATCATCGATTCGGCGGGAACCCATGCCTATCATGTCGGCAAGCCTCCGGATGAACGGGCGCAGCTGACGGCAAGCTATCGGGATATCGATCTGAGCGACCTGCGTGCACGCCAGACGACGCTGGATGATTTTGAGCAGTTCGATTATCTGCTTGCCATGGATGAGGACAACTACGCCTTGCTGGAAGGCAGCTGCCCTGCCGGGATGGGGCAAAAACTGCATCTGTTCATGAGCTTCGCGCCTGACATGGGCTTGCGTGAGGTGCCGGATCCCTATTACGGCGGCGACAGGGGTTTCGAGCAGGTCTTCGACATGATCGAGGCCGCTTCAATGGGGCTGCTCGATGCGATCAGGCGTGATCTCCGGGGAGTCCCTGATTAAGCAGGCGCGAAGCGTCATTGCGAGGAGCCGGAGGCGACGCGGCAATCCAGTTTGGAGATTGCCGCGGTCGTTAAAGCTCCCTCGCAATGACGAATCAACCTGATACATCTCCTGTTGATAGCCGAAGGAATCGTAACTTCTCAATTACCCGGTGAACTATCGCGGCCAGAAGGTCGCTCCTACATCTGATCTTGCATAGAGTTGTAGGAGCGGTCTTCTGGCCGCGATTTAATGCGATTGGATTTCTTCATAAGCACGGCGAGACTGGAATAGAGGAGCCGCGAACAACCCTTCAAAAGGCATGCGATATAAAAAAACTATAGGCGTATAAAAAAATATTTAATATGGAATTGATGCCTAAGTTGATTTGTATCAAGTTCTTTATCGGAATCATTCACTATATTGAACCAATGGAGTGGAAAGGTGCCTGAACAGATAAACCGAGAGATCAGCAGAGTGGAGTTCCTGCGCGGCAACTGGCGTGGCAGGGGATCTCCTGTCAGGCCGCCATGGTCGCTCGACGAGGAGCATTTCCTCAAGGCCTGTGACGGCTGCTCGGCCTGTATCGATAGCTGTCCCGAGCAGATTCTGATTCGTGGCCGGGGGCGCTATCCACAAGTCGATTTTACACGGGGTGAATGCACCTTTTGCCAGCGCTGTGTCGAGGTGTGCAAACCGGCGGCACTCGTTATCGACGCAGATCTGCCGCCATGGAGGCTGAAGGCGGAGATCGCCGCCAACTGCCTGGCCATGCAGGCTGTCGTATGCCGAGCCTGCGGCGAGGTCTGTGACGAGCAGGCGATCCAGTTCAGACTGGCGCTGGGGGGCGTTTCGCGCCCCGAACTGGACAGAGATGCCTGCAACGGTTGCGGCGCCTGCATCAAGCCATGCCCGGTTCAGGCAATCGCCATCAATCAGAGTGATAGCGCCGGTCAAGCTGCCGGCCAGAAAGAGAGTGTTGCATTATGAGTATCTGCAGTCTGGTTGTTCGGGCGCTGCCTGAAAACCTGGCATCGATAAGCGAGAGTCTCACCGGGATGGAAGGCGTTGAGATTCACGCAAGTAGTGAAAGCGGTAAGCTGGTTGTTACCATTGATCATCCTGAGCGCGAGGTTTGCAGTCAAACCATGATGGAGATGCAAAACATCCCCGGTGTGCTCAGTTCATCATTAATTTACGAGTATTTTGAAGAGAATCCGAGTACAGATCCGGAAGGAGACTAGAGCATGAAGATTACACGTCGAGATTTTATCAAGAGCCAGGCAATCGCCGCCGCCACTGCCAGTGCAGGCATGACGCTGCCTGTCACCATTGCAAATGCAGCTGAAGAGGCCGACAAGGACATCCGCTGGGACAAGACGGCCTGCCGCTTCTGCGGCACCGGCTGTTCGGTGCTGGTCGGCGTCAAGGATGGCAAGGTCGTCGCCACCCAGGGCGACCCCGATGCGCCGGTCAACAAGGGCCTCAACTGCATCAAGGGCTACTTCCTGACCAAGATCATGTACGGCAAGGACCGCCTCACC
>JBDLII010000066.1:0-11260 GCA_039714995.1 Pseudomonadota bacterium | reverse complement strand
TTGGATCTCTCCTTCTCTGTTCAGATAGATGGTTGAATATCTATCCTGGCTCATCGAAGCCGATAAAGGAAGGAGGGGTCCATTTCATTTCCTACATCCGGCGCAACATGCAGTTGTAGGAGCGGTCTTCTGACCGCGATTGAAATCCGATTGGATTTTCTCTTATGCACGGAGTTATTGAGAAGCTACGAACGCCGATAATAAGCCTAGTGCTCCTCCCGAAAAAAAACCTGCTCCTCGGCGCACTGAACTCCCTTGAGCCAGCGCTGCTGTTGAATCCCTGCATCTGACCACACAACCTTGAGATCAAAATTCGCGCCGGGCGGCAGTCCGAAGCTGGTCATTCCCCAGCCAAAGTCTCCCGCCTCGAAACGCTGTTGTGTGGGGAAAGTCGCCCAGCGGAAGGCGAGACGCGCGGCCTCGCTGACCGCTCCGGGAGGCCATTCGCCGTCCCACTGCTCCTTGAGCTTGATCGGTCCTTCGGCGTTGTCGTGCTTCATGCGCCACTGCTTCAGGTTCACTTCAACTGCGCCCGACGCCCCCTTGCCTGCAGTGTTGCGGCCGATGGTCTGCATCACACAGCCCGTGGCGATACGATCGGCAATCTGCTGTGAAAAGCCGCGCGCCAGAAAAAAAGCACGCGTCTGGTCCGGCAGCAGCTGCGCCAGTTCGAGCTCGAAGCTCCCTTCGCTCATCCGCCAGCTGACGAGACCGGTCTCTTCATCGACAGATCGGGTGACATCCGCATTGACGGACGCGGGAAACAGAACAACAGCGCATAGCAACGGAGTGCAGTAACAGCGCCGAAATCGCATTAAGCGCTATCTCCCACCCTGGCGACACCCGAATCGATTGCCGCCTGCATCACTGCAGGCGCGACATGCTTCCTGAGGCGCTCGTCCAGTGGCTTGGGGATGATATAGTCCACGCCAAATGCCAACGACTCGAGTCCGTAGGCGTCCAGCACCTGCCGTGGAACTGCCTCATGGGTAAGGTCTTTAAGCGCATGCACCGCGGCAATCTGCATGGCGTCATTGATACAGCAGGCGCGGGCATCGAGTGCGCCGCGAAAAATGAAGGGAAACCCCAGCACATTGTTGACCTGGTTGGGATAGTCGCTGCGTCCGGTCGCCATGATCAGGTCATCACGCACCCCGGCGGCAATTTCGGGACGAATCTCGGGCACCGGATTGGAGAGCGCGAACACAATCGGCCCCGGTGCCATACTCGCAAGCATTTCAGGTGTAATCAGTTCCGGGCCTGAAACCCCGATGACGATATCGGCGCCATCCATCGCCTCCGCCAGGCTGCGCCTGTCGGTATCGGCGGCTACCCCCCATTTGTAGGGATTGAGATCCTGGCGGCCGGTGTGAATCACGCCCTCGCGGTCGAGCGTCAGGATATTGTCACGGTGAGCCCCCAGGGAGGAGAGCAGGCGGATCGAGGCAATGCCGGCGGCGCCGGCGCCGATGACGACGATGCGCGCATCTGCGAGCGCCTTGTTCTGCAATTCGAGCGCGTTCAGCAGTCCGGCGGCAATGATGATGGCCGTGCCATGCTGGTCATCGTGAAATACCGGAATATCGAGTTGCTCGATGAGGGCCTGCTCGATCTCGAAACAGTGCGGGGCGGCGATATCCTCCAGGTTGATACCGCCGAAGGTCGGCGCAATGCGCATCACCGTTTCGATAAACTCCTGTGGGTGCTCGGCATCGACCTCGATATCGAAAACATCTATATCGGCAAAATGCTTGAACAGCAGGGCCTTGCCCTCCATGACCGGCTTGCCGGCAAGCGCTCCGGTATTGCCGAGACCAAGCACCGCCGAACCGTCAGTAACGACGGCAACCAGGTTTCCCTTGCCGGTATAGCGGTAGGCATCTTCCGGGTTGTCGGCAATGCGGCGCACCGGCTCCGCGACACCAGGAGTATAGGCCAGCGCAAGGTCGCTCTGCGTTTCGGCCGGCTTGGTCAGCGTCACGGCAAGCTTTCCAGGCACCGGTTTGGCGTGATATTCCAGTGCCGCCTGGTTGATGGCATGATCGGCGTGCTCTTTACTCATTGATCTCGATACCAGATGGATCTGAATGAAAAAAGGCGCCCGTCAAGGCGCCTTTGCGTCGCTGAAGCGTTCAGCAGATCAACGCTTGTAGCGCTTGCGGAACTTGTCGACACGCCCGCCGGTGTCAACGACCTTCTGCTGACCGGTATAAAACGGGTGACATGCGGAGCAGATATCCACATTCATCTCACCACTCGTATCTGTTGAGGCAGTCTCAAAGCTGTTGCCACAGCGACAGGTAACTTTGATCGCCTTGTATTCAGGATGTATGCCTGCTTTCATCGCATTAAGACTCGGAAATGTTAATCAAGAGGCGGGATTTTACAGAAATTGGAGCCAATGCGCAAATCGCAAATTCATGGGCGTCAAAATAACTCGCCTCATAAAAAATCCACCATGAAGCCGCTGACATTCGCGGCGCTGCTTTTCAGGATAATACTGGCAAGATACTCTTCACCCGGCGCCATCGGGTTACGCACAATGTCAGACGGCAGATAGTCCGCTGCGCGAAACCTGTTTCGCGCCTGGATGGTGCCGTTGCTGTCGACCAGGGAGATCTCGATCTGCGGGAATGACTGCGCCAACTTTGCCTGATTGACCAGCCCCAGCTGCAGTCGATAGAGGCCAGCTTCAAGCTCAACCTCCGTGAAGGCCCTGTTCGACAGGCTGATCATCCCGGGGTTGCGAACGGGCTCCACCGTGCAGCCAATATGCTCACAGACAGCGGCAATCGTGTGACGCACGACAGCCTGGTCACGATAGAGATAGAGCAGCTGGGTCATCAACAGCAGCAGCATCACGACCACCCCTCCCCGAACAACCCGGGAGGTCCGGCTCGAAGCCGCTGAAGCGGCGCCTGATGATGCCAGCAAACGCTGCTCCAGCGCATGTCTTTCGAGTTTGTGCTGATCGACAACAGGCGCGTCTGAAACGGCCACCGGCGCACCTTTACGGCGCTCTTTAACGGGGGTTCTGCCCTTGATTTTCATCGCCGTTCAGGTCACCACGATCACGACATGTTCCGACAGATGCGGTTCATCCACAGGGACGTAGCGGGGGCGTGAGCAGGCCGTTGCTGCGCAGACTGCTCTCACGGCATTTGTACATCCATGTACGGCAGCAGAACAGGAGGCCTCGCAAGCGCACCACATGCAGGATCAAACGTAAGCCAGCCACCCTTCATGCAGGGGGCTGCGGCCATGCACCGCATCGAAATAGAGGCTCTGCAGCTGCCCGGTCAGCGGCCCGCGTGAACCTCCGCCGATGGTGCGCCCATCCAGCTCCCGTATCGGCGTCACTTCAGCGGCAGTGCCTGTAAAAAACGCCTCGTCGGCAATGTAGACTTCATCCCTGGTGATGCGTTTCTCGACAACCCTGTATCCCAGCCCGTCCGCCAGCTCCATGATGGTGCTGCGGGTAATGCCGTCCAGCGCAGAGGTCAGATCCGGGGTATAGATGACGCCATCCCGGACGATAAAGATATTCTCTCCGCTGCCCTCCATGACATAGCCCTCGGCATCCAGCAGCAGGGCTTCGTCATAGCCCGTGTCGATCGCCTCCTGCAGCGCCAGCATCGAATTGATGTAGTTGCCGTTCGCCTTGGCGCGGCACATGGTGATGTTGACGTGATGGCGCGTAAACGAGGAGGTGCGGATGCGTATCCCCTGCGCCAGCGCCTCATCACCGAGATAGGCGCCCCACTCCCATGCGGCGATCATGACATGCACGCGCAGGTTGTCGGCGCGAATCCCCATCCCCTCGGAGCCATAGAAAGCCATCGGGCGCAGATAGCCGGAGTCGAGGCCGTTCATCCGCACTGCGTCGAGCTGGGCCTGGTTCAGGGTGTCGGCATCAAAAGGAAGCTTCATGCCCAGAATATGGGCGGAGCGAAAGAGGCGTTCCGTGTGCTCCTGCAACCGGAAAATCGCCGTTCCCTTCTCTGCATGATAGGCGCGCACGCCCTCGAACACCCCCATGCCGTAGTGCAACGTGTGGGTCAGTACATGAACCTTGGCGTCACGCCAGGGAACCATCTCGCCGTCGAGCCAGATTACACCATCACGGTCTGACATGGTGGTCATCGAACATACCTCTTGTAAAATTCAGGTGCGTCTGCAGCACCCAGGGTTCGATATTATACTGAAACTTCGCCAGCATGGCTTGCTTCCTATTGATACGCCGATTCGACCATCTCTCGCGTCAGAATGCCGTAGATATGGTGAATCCCCGGGGCCGTCTGGCGTTGTACATAGAGTGCCTCCACGGAGGCGCTGTCGAGCAGTTCAAGCGCCTCGAGCAGCGTCGCCTGGAGATGCACGGCTTTGATCTCGATGCGTTTGGCCGGAATGCCCATCAGATCGATATTCCGCAGCCGACCACCCTCTCCCTGCTCAAATTCGCGTTCAAGCACATTTGCCAGATCCACCGCCCGCAGCAAGACTGACGGCTTGCGTTCGAGATTGACCAATATCCACTCAGGCTTGTTCGCCAGCAGTGCGGCAGCCTTGTCGTGGTCAATGACCGCATCGCTGCGCACAAACGACTTGCTCATGCTGCCGGCAACGCCGATCCGGCGCAGCGCCGTATGCACAGGCTTGCTGGAGTACTCCATGCCGCTCGCCTTGAGCATGGTGATAAACAGCGACTCCTTGCCAAACAACTCACTGGAAGTCAGTGATGCGATGACGATGACCACCATACCCGGCATGATGATGCCCGGACTATAGGTCAGCTCCATCATCGCAACAAGCGCAGCCAGCGGCGCCTGCAGACTCGCTCCCATCACCGCACCCATGCCCAGCAGGGCAAAAAAACCGGGGTTCACATCGATACCGGCCAGCGCGCTCAGGTGACTGAAGAGGCCGCCAAGCATGGCGCCGATAAACAGTGACGGGCCGATCATTCCACCCGGAATGCCCAGACCGACACAGGCCGAGGTTGCGACCAGTTTGCCGATCACCAGCAGCGCCAGCATCGACAATCCGAGACTCCCCGCCAACGCCTGGTGAACGCTGTCATAGCCGACACCCATGACCTGTGGCAGCAGCAGGCCGAAGAGTGACGCCGTCAGAGTCGCCAGCAGCAGCCGCTGCCACTGCTGCATGGATCTGGAGTGATGCGCGATGGTCTGCACCAGCTGGATAAAACCAGCCGACAGGATGCCCGCGGCAACCCCCAGCATCAGGATAAAGATGAGGTCTGACAGATCACTGAGGCGCTGGATCGAGATATCGAATACAGGCTGATTGCCGAACACGGCAACAGAGACCAGCGTGGCGCTGGCGGCGGCAAGAATCACCGGGATGAAGCTGGCCAGCGTATACTCCAGCATCACCACCTCCAGCGCAAAGATCACACCGGCGAGCGGGGTATTGAAGGAGGCTGCAATCCCGGCCGCGGTGCCACACCCGACCAGCGTGCGGATGCTGTTGTTTGGCAGCGACAGCCACTGCCCCATCAGGCTGCTGCCGGCTGCGCCAAGGTAGACATGCGGTCCCTCGCGGCCAACGGAGAAACCGCCGATGAGTGCCGTGGCGGCGCCGAAAAACTGCAGCAGGAAGCCGCGCAGTTTCAGGTAGCCCTGGTGGTAGGCCATGCGCTCCATCACCCGCGCCACACCAAGCACCTGGATGCCCTTGCCGCCCCAGTGAAACATGGCTATCAGCAGCAATCCGCCGGCCAACGGCAGCAGCATCCGCGCCGCCCAGCCCAGGCCTTCAAAATTTTCACTGTCGCCGCCCGGAAACAAGACCGCAGGACTCTCTTCAACCAGCAGGCGAAACGCCACGATGACCAGCCCCGAGAGCGCCCCCGCGGCGCAACCAAGCAGCGCGAGCGGAAAGAGTGCATCCTGCTTCGCCAGCTGCAGCCGGAACCTCTCCAGATTGTCGCGCCACCAGTGAGCAAGCAAGCCTGCCTCCTGTTACTTGATACGCATGATGAGGCTCTCTATGCCACTCTTTTTCAACCTTTTATGCAGGCTATACGCCTGCTCGCGGCTATAGGGTCCGCTGCGCACCCGGTAATAGGCTTTGTCGTTGATCGTGACTTTCTCGATGCGCGAAGTGATCCCTTTCAAGGCGGCGCTGGACATCATCCGCTCTGCATCGGCACGCACGCGGAAGGAAGCAAGCTGCATCTGATAGCGGTTTGCTGCCGCTGTTTCAGGCGCTTTTTCCGGCGGCTTTTCCAGTTTATCCTGCGCGCTGGCGAGTGGTGCTTCCGGTTTTTCCGCGGCTGCAGCCGGCCCGGATGCCGCAGGTCGCAGCGAATCTGGCTGCACCTCGACCTCCCTGCCAGGAAGAACGGTATAGAAATCAAACCTGTGCTGCTCCACTTCAGGCTGCTGAGCTTGCTGCTGCTTTTTTTCCTCGACTGACTGCTGCGCTGCCTCACCCTGCTGCTGCAGCTTCACATCGACGGCTGATGCCTGCTCCACAGGGCTGTTCGCCTCGCCCTGCTGCAACTTCATCCATCCCATGGCCATGGCACCCAGCAGCAGCCCCCCCGCAAACAGCAACCAACCTGGCAGCGGCGCATTGCGGCGCTTCTGCCGGCGCTGTTGGCGGGAGTGCTTCTGATGAACCGGTCGCCTCACATAGGATTTGTAATCCGTCGCCATTACATACTCTCGGGCGCAGAGACGCCCAGCAGCCCCAATCCGTTTTTCAGCACATGGCGAACAGCGAGCACCAGCTTGATGCGCGCATCGCGCAACGCATCATTCTCCACCAGAAATGGGTGGGCATTGTAGTAGGTGTGAAAATCGTTCGCCAGATCCCGTAGATAGTGACACAACTGGTGCGGCTCATGTTTGAGCGCCGCCGCCAGGACCACTTCAGGGTAGCGCGACAGCGTCGTCAACAGCGTCTGCTCATGCGGTTCCACCAGCAGTTCCAGGTTTTGATCCCCCCGGGATGGCGTCACGTCCAGCTGCTTCTCTCCGGCCTGACGCAGCACCGCGCAGATCCTGGCATGCGCATACTGCACATAGTAGACCGGATTGTCCGACGACTGCGACCTTGCCAGGTCCAGGTCAAAATCGAGATGCTGCTCGGCCTTGCGCATCACATAGAAAAAGCGCGCCGCATCACGGCCAACCTCCTTGCGCAGCTGGCGGATGGTGACAAATTCACCGGAGCGAGTCGACATCTGCACCTTTTCTCCGCCGCGGTAGAGCACCGCGAACTGCACCAGCATCACCTCCAGCTTGCGGGGGTCGCGTCCCAGCGCCTGCAGCGACCCCTTGATACGGGGAACATAGCCGTGGTGGTCCGCTCCCCAGACGTCGATCACCCGCTCGAAGCCACGTTCGAATTTCTCCATGTGGTAGGCGATGTCGGAGGCAAAATAGGTCGTCTGGCCATTGTCACGCACCACCACGCGGTCCTTTTCATCGCCATACTCTGACGAGCGGAACCACAGCGCGTTGTTCTTCTCGTAGATATGGCCGCCCTGCTGCAGCTGCTCGATGGCGCGGCTCACAGCGCCCGATTCGACCAGGGAGCGCTCCGAAAACCAGCTGTCGTAACGGATGCCGAACTTCTCCAGGTCGTCACGGATATCGTCGAGAATAACATCGAGAGCCTGCTGAAAGACAACCTCGTAGTCATTGCTGCCCAGCAGTATCTTGGCCTTCAGTATCAGCGCATCGATATGCGCCTCCTTGTCCCCACCTGCCGGTTCATCGGCGCAAACCTCAGCGAACACTTTCGAAGCCGGATGACGGTATTCGTCGCCATGCTCGCGATGCAGCGTCGCGGCGATATCCCAGATGTAGTCACCCTTGTAGCCATTGGCGGGAAAAACCAGCTCCTCACCGGCCAGTTCAAGGTAGCGCAGCCAGACCGATGCCGCCAGGATATCCATCTGCCGCCCGGCATCGTTGACGTAGTATTCACTGTGCACATCAAAACCGGCCGCCTGCAGCAGATTGACGACGGTTGCGCCGATGGCGGCGCCGCGGCCATGCCCCACGTGCAGCGGACCGGTCGGGTTTGCCGAAACGAACTCGACCTGCACCCTCTTCCCCGCACCGACATCGGAACGGCCGAATGCATCGCCCTGCTGCAGGATTTGCGGTATCACCTGGAAGCCTGCCGCGGAAGCAAGAGTGAGGTTGATAAATCCAGGACCGGCTATCTCCACCTTCTCGACCAGTGGCGAGTCCGGCAGCGTGGCAATGATCCTCTCCGCCAGATCACGCGGGCTGCTTTTCGCCTGCTTGCACAGCACCATCGCCACATTGGAGGCAAAATCTCCGTGAGCGGCGTCGCGGGTACGCTCGACCATCGCCTCTGCGCGCACGTCGGAGGGCAGTACGCCCTCGGCCTTCAGCTGATCGAGTGCCTGCTGAATCAATGTCTGGATCTCTTTTTTCATCGTCCTGGAACCTAGGGGCAGCTAAGCAGGGCCGGGATTTGCTTTTCCGGGCTGTCTAAAACAGGGATGTTTTAGCAGAGTTTACAGGGATGTATTTACGCGTCCCTGAAAAGCAAATCCCGGCTCTGCACAGATTCAACAAATGTATGGAGTAAATGTAAATATGGCACTTAACTGGTAGCCGACAAGAATAACGGATATGACACCTGATATGCAAAAAAAGAGCCGCAATGGTTACGTCATTCCTGCTGGTGCGGTATGCTTTAGCGAATCAGATACCGCAGTGAATCCCCCCATCATCATGGAATCAACCTACGCACCCTCCGTCATCGAAAAACAGGCACAGCACGACTGGGAAGAACAGCAGACCTTCAAGGCCGTCGAAGATCCGCAGCGGGAAAAGTTTTACTGCCTGGCGATGTTCCCCTACCCCTCCGGAAAACTGCATATGGGGCATGTGCGCAACTACACCATCGGCGATGTCATTGCACGCCATCAGCGCATGCTTGGGAAAAACGTGCTGCAGCCGATGGGCTGGGACGCCTTCGGCCTGCCTGCTGAAAATGCGGCCATCAAAAACAACAGGCCGCCGGCCGAGTGGACCTATGCCAACATCGACGAGATGCGTTCACAACTCAAGCTGCTCGGTTTTGGCTACGACTGGGATCGCGAGCTGGCAACCTGCGACCCCGACTACTACAAGTGGGAGCAGTGGCTCTTTACCCGCCTGATGGAGAAGGGGCTTGCCTACAAAAAACGCGCCACGGTCAACTGGGATCCTGTCGACCAGACCGTTCTAGCCAACGAGCAGGTCATCGATGGCAAGGGGTGGCGCTCTGGCGCCAGGGTCGAAAAACGCGACATCGAACAGTGGTTTGTGCGCATCACCGACTATGCCCAGGAGCTGCACGACTCCATCGAACAGCTCGATGGCTGGCCGGAAGCGGTGCGCACCATGCAGCGCAACTGGATCGGTCGCTCGGAGGGCGTCGAGATGGAGTTTGGTCTCGAAGGGTCAGATGAAACACTCAGTATCTATACGACGCGCCCCGACACCCTGATGGGCGTCACCTATGTCGCCGTGGCTGCAGAGCATCCACTGGCTCAACAGGCTGCCGCAAACAATCCGGAACTGGCGGCATTCATCGAGGAGTGCAAGCAGGGAGGCGTCAGCGAAGCCGAGGTGGAGACCATGGAGAAAAAGGGCATGGCGCTCGGCCTCAATGCGCTGCACCCGGTCAGCGGTGACGCCATTCCGCTCTATACGGCAAACTTCGTACTGATGAGCTACGGCTCCGGCGCCGTGATGGCCGTACCGGCACATGACCAGCGCGACTGGGAATTTGCAAAAAAATACGGTATTGCCATCAAGCAGGTGATCTTCGCGGATGACGGCAGCGACTGCGGTGTCGAGGATGGCGCCTACGTGGAGCAAGGGGTGTTAAAAAATTCGGGTGAATTCGACGGACTCACCTCCGCAGAAGCCTTCGACGCCATCGCTCTGTGGATGCAGCAGCACGACAAAGGCGGCATCAAGACCAATTTTCGCCTGCGCGACTGGGGGGTCTCACGCCAGCGCTACTGGGGCTGCCCGATTCCGGTCATCAACAGGGCGAACGGCGAGTCGAGCGCTGCCGACGAGTTTCCGGTGAGACTGCCCGAAGATGTCCATGTCGATGGCTCGGGCTCACCGCTGAAAAGAATGCCGCAGTTTTATGACCTCGGCAATGGCGACAGGCGCGAGACCGACACCTTCGACACCTTTTTTGAATCGAGCTGGTATTTTGCCCGCTACTGCTCGTTCGACAACGACAGCGCGATGCTCGATGAGCGCGCCAACTACTGGCTGCCGGTGGACCAGTATGTCGGCGGCATCGAGCACGCGGTGCTGCACCTGCTGTATGCGCGTTTTTTCAACAAACTGATGCGCGACGAGGGGCTGTTAAAACACGATGAACCCTTCAAGCGGCTGCTGACCCAGGGCATGGTGGTCGCAGAGACCTACTACCGCAGCAATGCGGACGGCTCCAGGGAGTGGTTCAATCCGGCGGATGTGGAGAGCGATGGCGACGGCTTCACGCTGAAATCCGACGGCCTGCCGGTATCTGCAGGCGGCGTCGAGAAGATGTCGAAATCAAAAAACAACGGCGTCGATCCGCAGCAGCTGATCGATCGCTACGGGGCCGATACCGTGCGCCTCTACACCATGTTTACGGCGCCCCCGGACCAGTCGCTGGAGTGGTCTGACGAGGGTGTCGAAGGAGCCTATCGCTTTCTGCGCCGTCTGTGGATGCTGGCAGCGAACAACGCCGGGTTGATTCGTACAGCCGCAGCCAGTCAGGACGAAACATCACGGGATATCAGGCGCGACCTCCACGGCGTGCTGAAAAAAGCGCTGTTTGATTATGAACGCCAGCAGTTCAACACCGTCGTGTCAGCCTGCATGACGCTGGTCAACAGCCTCTACAAGAGCGATGACGCCTCGCTGTTGCGCGAAGGTGTCGGCATCGTGCTGCAGCTGCTGGCGCCGATCGCGCCACACATCTCCCACCACCTGTGGAGAGAGCTCGGCTACGGCGACGACATCCTCACCGCCGGCTGGCCGCAGGTCGATGAAGAGGCCCTGGTTCAGCAACAGATCGAGTATGTCACCCAGGTCAATGGCAAGGTGCGCGCAAAAGTCCAGGTGCCCGCGGACGCCGACCAGGCGGTGATTGAAACGCTGGTGCTGCAAAACGAGAACGTCAAAAGATTTATCGGCGATGCTCAGATTCGCAAAATCATCGTCGTGCCCGGTAAGCTGGTCAATATCGTTGC
>JBDLII010000065.1:0-11262 GCA_039714995.1 Pseudomonadota bacterium | reverse complement strand
GATTTCAGAGGCTGGTCACAGACATTGCTGTAAGGGAGAGGTATGGAACTCCTAGCGGAACAGGACTGGAAAAAAATCGCAGCGGCGCTGAGTGCCGGGCGCTGTATTCTTGTTCTCGGCCCCGATATCGCCATTGACCCGGACAATCCCTCGGGAGGAACCCTCAGTGGGCAGTTGTCAGCATCGATCGCTGCGGGAATCAATGCCATGCCGGAGTCGATGGATAAAACCGAGCTTCACTTCATTGCGCAGAGGTATCTCGATCATGGAGGACAGCGCTGGAAGCTGGAGGAGCAGGCGGCAGGGTTCTATCAAGGCCTGAATGGCAAGACGACCGAACTCCATCGGGTGCTTGCCGCTCTGCCGTTTCGTTTCTACCTGAGCGTTACCCATGATCCCTATCTCCATAACGCTCTGGTGCAGGAGCCGCAAAGGCAGCCGACCTACCACTATTACGACTTCAAGCGCAGCATCGATGCCGACCTGAGGGAGCCCGACGCGTCATGTCCGTTGGTTTATCAGCTCTATGGTTCCGTGGAAAACCCGCAGTCCATGGTGCTGTCCGAGAACGATTTGCTGGAGTTTCTAGAGAACATCGTCACAAGCACGCCGCCGCTTCCACCTCTCATTGAAAGCCTGTTGAAAAACGAGCAGAGCACCTTCCTGTTTCTCGGCTTCGGTTTTTCCCAGTGGTATGTCCGCCTGCTGCTGCATACCCTGCTGGGTTCCGAGCGAGTGCTGCACAGGACAAACCTGCGACCGTCGCTGGTGTTCGAGGGGGGTGAATTTTACAATCACCCGGACAGCAGGAGTACGACAGCCTATTTTGAGAACCAGCAGGCTTTTCTCTTCCGGGAGTATCATTCAGGCCAATTTGCACAGCAACTGGCGGAAAAATGCGAACAGATGCGCAAGAGCCAGGTGAAACATCAGGCAGCACTTCCCGACGATTCGCCACTGGTGTTCCTGAGCTACAGGAGTACCGACCGCGACAGCGTGGAGCAGGTGCGCGACCGACTTGAGCGGGAGCAGATTCGCACATGGCAGGACAGACAAAACCTGCGCGGCGGTGACCGTTGGGAGCAGGCTATCCGCAAGGTTATCGGCGAGCAGGCTGACTACTTCGTCGTGATGCAGACGCCATCACTGGTTGAAGCGGAAGAGAGCGTGGTCTTTGACGAGATACGTGAAGCCCAGAAGCGAGACAAGAGACGCAACCTGGATGATCATAGCAGTTTCATCATCCCCGTTATCCTCAAGCCTTGCCCAGGACTGCAGACGTTGAAGGCTGACATCAACATGGTGGATCTGACCGAAGAGCAAGGCCTCGCACGGCTGATCAATGATATCAAGGCGGATTGGCGTGAGCGTAGAGATGGAAGATCGAGCTGACCACCTGACTGGGGAGAAGATGGCGCTCCAGCCGGACACCACCCCGAAAGCTGTCCACCGCTACCCCGGGCTCTCGTCGTTCGGTGTCAGTGCAATCGATCGGAAGCTCTTCTTTGGGCGGGGCAAGGAGAGCCGTGATCTCGCCAACCAGGTCAGCGCCAACAGGCTTACGGTACTCTATGCTAAATCCGGCCTCGGTAAAACATCACTGCTTCAGGCCGGCGTCTTTCCCCGCCTGCTTGATGCAGGTATTCTGCCGCTGCGCGTCAGGATCAACAGCCCGAACCTTAATGCAGTCCTGACACTGCGACAGAACATCGAGTCGGAGTTGCAGCAGGAGCACAACATTGGCTCGGGGATAGAGATGTCGGCCAGGAGTGATACAGGGAGCTGGTGGGAGTTTTTCAAGACAACTGTCTTCTGGCGGGATGACCAGGCGCTGATTCCCTGCCTGGTGCTGGATCAGTTCGAAGAGATATTCACGCTGCACGGCAGCGAGACCCGTGACGCCATCGCCAGGGAGTTGAGTCATCTGGTCAACGGCAGCCTGCCGCTGCAGATACGCGAAGGGATGCGCGACGGAAGCAAGGGTTACAGCGAGGCTCCGCCTGACATGCGCATCATCCTGAGTCTCAGAACTGAATATGTCGGACAGCTTCAGGAGCTGTTTTCGCGGATTCCATCCATCCTCAGCAGGCGTTTCATTCTTCTGCCGCTCACGCGGGAGCGGGCGCAGCAGGCCATCGAGGAGCCCGCCAGATTGCCGGGTGATTTTTATACCCGGCCATTCAGCTACCATCAGGAAGCCGTGGATGCACTGCTTGACTACCTCGGGGATGAGGAGAGCGGCGCCATCGAGCCCTATCAGCTGCAGCTGCAGTGCCAGGAGGTTGAGCGCAAGGTGACGGCCCTGCAGAGCAGCGCTGCCGGGGACCCCGTGGTAGTCGACAAGAAACTCCTTGGCAACCAGGCAGAGCTCGACAGGGTCGTCACCAGGTTCTACAAGCGTACCCTGGATGCGCTCCATGACACTGTTTTTCACAGCGCCAGAAATAGCGGGAAGAGTTCTCTGCGCGCCCGTTCCGTGGCGAACAGAACAAAGAGAAAGGCCCGAGAGCTCTGTGAGCTTGGCCTGCTCAGCGATCAGGGGCACCGCTGGCACCTCGGGCTGGAGCAGATTCAGCAGAAGTATGGCCTCCTGGAACAGGAGTTGGAATTCCTCGTGAACCGGCGCCTGCTGCGCAAGGAGGAGAAGCTCCACACCTTCAGCTTCGAACTCGCGCACGACAGCCTGGCCGCACCGATTTTCAACGCCCGCCCCTACCGCCTATCGAGAAGGGCGAAAATGGGGCTGCTCGGCGGCGCTGTTGGAGCAGGCATTGTCATTGTCTCCCTGGTGGTTTTGGCCAGGGACGCTGCAAAGAGCGCCCGGATCGCTAAACTGGAAGAGGAGAGCGTTTCGCGCTTGAACACCGCTTACACTACTTATGCTCAAGTGGACAAGTCGAGAATCGATGGTCTCGAGAGGATCAACGAGGAGTTGCGCGAGGAATTGCAAGACGCCAACGATCAGATCAAGAGTCTGATCGATAAAAACACGACGATAGCAGCTGTGCTGGAGACGGTGCAGCAGCAGCCGTCACTGGACCTGGTGCAGCGGACCCAGCTGACAGTCGTTCAGCACGAGGCGGAAACAAGCGAACGCATCCTCTCGTCACTGAAAAAAACGACTGACCGCGGCAGAGGCCGGGGGCAGAGCAAACTGGCCAAGTCAAGGATCCCCCTGCCGGAGATGGTCTACAGCGACATGGGCAAATATCGTATGGGTAACACTCAGGGGCAGTCAGATGAAACCCCCGTTCATGCCGTGACAATCATCAAGGCTTTTGAGATCGGAAAATACGAGGTGACCTTCGAGCAGTATGATGCTTTTGCGCTGGCGACCGGTCGCGAGTTGCCCGATGACCAGGGGTGGGGACGCGGTAAACGCCCCGTAATCAATGTCAGCTGGGAGGACGCCGTCGCTTATGCCAACTGGCTCAGTGAGCAGACCGGGAGGGAGTACCGCCTGCCCAGTGAGGCGGAGTGGGAGTACGCTGCGCGTGCAGGGAGCGTAACGCAGTATTGGTGGGGCGATGACATCGAGCAGAACGGCAAGGCGTGGGCGAACTGCAGAGGCTGCGGCAGTCCACGGGGTAATAAGGAGACGGCTCCGGTGGGGTCGTTTGAAGGTAATGATTACGGGCTACATGATACGGCGGGCAATGTCTGGGAGTGGGTGCAGGATTGTTATTCGGCGAGCTACGAGACGGTTCCGTCTGACGGCTCACCCTATTATCCTGATGCCTGTGAACGCCGTGTGCTGCGTGGCGGCTCGTGGCGCACTGTACCGCATGACTTGCGTTCTACCGACCGCTACTGGAAAGCGCCGGGCTACCGCAGCGTCGATACCGGTTTCCGGCTCGCCAGGTCCCTTTAGCTTTGGGCTTTTTCCCTTTATGAGTATGCGTTCCCACGCGGAGCGTGGGAACCAGGGATAGTGCGTAGAGTGGGATAAGCTAAGCGCATCCCGCCATCTGCCCGGTGCAATGCGCTGTGCTTATTGCACCCTACGAGTCGCTCTTGTCCCGCTCGATCAGCGCGTAGGCCGAGTGGTTGTGGATGGATTCGAAATTCTCGGCCTCGACCTTGTAGGCGGTGATGCGCTCGTCCTCGTTCAGCCTTCCGGCGACGTCGCGCACCATGTCCTCGACGAACTTGGGGTTGCTGTAGGCGCGCTCTGTGACATGTTTCTCGTCGGGGCGCTTCAGCAGGCTGTAGAGTTCGCTGGAGGCTTCGCGTTCCACCAGCTCGATGATATCCTCGATCCACATGAAGTCAGCGGCGCAGACGGTCACGGTGACATGGGAGCGCTGGTTGTGGGCGCCGAAATCGGAGATCTTCTTGGAGCAGGGGCAGAGGCTGGTCACCGGCACTCTCACCTGGGTGTACATCTCGGGGATGCCGTTACGCACCTCGCCGATCAACGAGACCTCGTAATCCATCAGGCTCTCCACCCCGGAGACGGGCGCCTTCTTGTTGATAAAGAAGGGGAAGCTCATCTCGACATGACCGACCTCTGATTCGAGCAGCTCGGCCGTCTCCATCAGCATATCCTTGAACGAGGAGACGGTGATTTCGCGTTCATGGTTGTTCAGGATCGCAACGAAGCGGGACATGTGGGTGCCCTTGAAATCATGCGGCAGGTAGACGTACATGTTGAAGGTGGCAATGGTGTGCTGCTCGCCTTCGCTGCGGTCGCGCACACGCACGGGGTGGCGGATATCCTTGATACCCACCTTGTTGATGGCAATCTGCCGGGTATCGGCACTGCCCTGAACGTCTGCGATCTGCTCTGCCACTACTGCTTCTCTCTTTATCATGCTGCTGGAATTTCCACAGAACACAGCATTTTACAGTGAATGGCGATGGTTGTCAGGCGGGAAAACACCCACAATCCGTCATGTGATAGGAAACCTCTGATCAACTCGCTTCGTCTACAGGGGTGTAGGGGGGATAAGCGTCAGCGCATCCAGCGGAATTTCGCACATTGCCGGATGCGCTGGCGCTTATCCGACCTGCAAATCCGCAGTGACGTTTCAAATCAGAGCTTAATAGGACCGCTGGACGATCAGGTGGGCGATTTTCCGCAACGGCTCGGCGTTGCCGCCAAACGTCTCCAGTGCGGCCAGGGCGTCATCGTGGAGCTGGGCGGCGCGCTCACGCGCCTGCGAGAGTCCCAGCAGCGAGGCGTAGGTGGTTTTCTGCTGTGCGGCATCCTTGCCACCGGTCTTGCCGAGACTCTCGGTGTCGCCGGTGATGTCGAGGATATCGTCGACGATCTGAAAGGCGAGACCGATGCACTTGCCATAGTGGTCGAGCTGCTGCAGCTGGCGGGCTTCGCCGGTGGCTGTCATTGCTCCCAGCAGCACACTGGCGCGAATCAGGGCTCCGGTTTTGTGAATGTGGAGGTTTTCCAGCTCCGGCAGTGTCAGGCTCTTGCCGGTGGCGGTCAGGTCCATTACCTGTCCTCCTGCCATGCCGTGTGATCCGGAGGCGCTGGCCAGTGTCGCAATCATTTTCAGACGTATGGTATCGCTGATATCGCTGCCGCACAGCATCTCGAATGCCAGCGACTGCAACGCGTCACCGGCAAGTATGGCCACGGCTTCGCCAAACCTGACGTGGCATGTGGGCTGGCCACGGCGCAGGTCATCGTCATCCATCGCCGGCAGATCATCATGGATCAGCGAAAAGACGTGGATAAACTCGACGGCGCAGGCTGCCCTGTCCAGGGTTTCGGTTGTTGCGCCGAATGCATGGCCGGCGGCATAGACGAGCAGGGGACGGATGCGCTTTCCCGGCGTCATCACGGCATAGTGCATCGCCTCGTGCAGTTCAACAGGCAGGCGTTGCCTGGAGGGCAACTGCCGCTGCAGGGCCGCTTCGATCCGCTGCTGGCAGGTTTTCAGGTAGCTGCTGTCGCTGATCACGGCTCAAAGGGCTCCGTTTCGGCATCCGCCGACGCCCTGCTCAGCATCGTGACTTTCTGCTCTGCAGCCTGCAGCGACTCCTGGCAGCGACGCGTCAGGGCGATGCCGCGTTCGAAGGATTTCAGGGACTCCTCCAGCGTGAGATCACCTTGCTCCATGGTCTCTACCAGCGCCTCCAGTTCGGCCAGCGCCTGTTCGAAGGGGATGCTGTCAGCTTCTTTGGGGTTGGACTTCTTCTTTGTCAACGGATACGGCTCTCTGAGTTGATGTCTGTTATGCTGCAAGGCTATCATTGCAATCTTACATGAATTGGGAAGAAAATGATGATACGACTGCTTCCGCCGTTACTGACCATGTTGCTGATATCCGGCGTGCAGGCTGATGATGTGACTGATCCCTATGACCGTTTTCGGGGCGAGAATGAGCGCGACAAGTTCGATTTTAACGACTCGCTGGTGGATCCATGGAAGGAGCAGAGAGGGGCGATTCCGGCTGTCTCGCTGCAGGCGCTGAAAAAACTGGAGCTTTCCCAGGGCCCGATAGATGCTTCGCTCTACCTGGATGTGGAGTCGATCCAGGTCAACAAGGCCGATCGCGTGGTGCGCTACTGGATCGCGATCAAGAGCGGCGGCCGCATCAGCAGTCTCAACTATGAGGGCCTGCGCTGCTCGACCGGCGAGTATCGCAACTATGCCTATGCCAGTCCCCGCAGCAGCGAGCAGATAACCCCCCTGAAAAACTCCCGCTGGCGATCCGTCAAGCAGGGCGGCAGCAGGAATTTTCACCGCGAACTGGCCGACAACTACTTCTGCAGCAGCGGGGCGCCGCGCACCCCGGATGGCATCAGGGCATCTCTCGGCGGCAGCTACCAACTCCACACCCCCTATTCACAGATCATTGATTATAATGAGTAATCCTGAATGAGTAATGCTGCGATGAGTAGTTATGATGCTTCCGCCATCGAGGTGCTCAGCGGTCTGGATCCGGTGCGCAAGCGCCCCGGCATGTACACCGATACCACTCGGCCGAACCATCTTGCCCAGGAGGTCATAGACAACAGCGTCGACGAGGCGATCGCCGGCTATGCCAAAACGATCGAGGTGACCCTGTTCAAGGATGGTTCGCTGCAGGTGCGTGACGATGGCCGCGGCATGCCTGTCGATATCCATCCGGAGGAGGGTGTCTCCGGCGTCGAGGTCATACTCACCAAGCTCCATGCCGGCGGTAAATTCTCTGACAAGAACTATCAATTCTCGGGCGGACTACACGGAGTCGGCATCTCGGTCGTCAATGCGCTCTCCACCCACCTCGAGGTGTGGATCAAACGCGGCGGCAAGGAGTACAACATCGCCTTCGCCCGCGGAGAGAAGGCGAGCGAGCTCGAGGAGATCGGCACGGTCGGCAGGCGCAACAGCGGCACCACGCTGCGGTTCTGGCCGGATGCCGCATTTTTTGATACAAAGAAATTCTCCCTGCGGCAGCTCAGGCATCTGCTGCGCGCCAAGGCGGTGCTCTGCCCCGGCCTGCATATCAGCTTCAGCGATGAGAACAGCGGCGAAACCAGCGAATGGCATTACGAGGATGGACTGCGCGACTATCTGATCGATTCGCTGCAGCAGAGCCTGCGACTGCCCGAGGAGCCTTTTGTCGGTGATATGTCCGGAAACACCGAAGCGGCCAGCTGGGCGCTTGCCTGGCTGCCCGAAGGCGGCGAGGCAGTCACCGAGAGCTATGTAAACCTGATCCCGACGGTGCAGGGGGGGACCCATGTCAATGGTCTGCGCTCGGGGCTGACCGATGCGGTGCGCGAATTCTGTGAATTCCGCAATCTGTTGCCCCGCGGCGTCAAGCTCACGCCGGATGATGTGTGGGGCAAGCTCAGCTACATTCTCTCCGTCAAGCTGGCGGACCCGCAGTTTTCCGGCCAGACCAAGGAGCGGCTCTCGTCGCGTGAATGCGCGCCCTTTGTCTCCGGCGTCGTCAAGGACAGCTTCAGCCTGTGGCTCAACCAACACACAGACGCCGGCGAGGCGATCGCCGAGCTGGCGATCAACTCCGCGCAGTCACGCATGCGCGCCGGGCGCAAGGTAGCCCGCAAGAAGGTGACCCAGGGGCCGGCTCTGCCGGGCAAGCTGGCGGACTGCACCTCGACGGACTCCAGCATGACCGAACTCTTCCTGGTGGAGGGAGACTCCGCCGGCGGCTCCGCCAAACAGGCCAGGGACAAGACATTCCAGGCGATCATGCCGCTGCGCGGCAAGATCCTCAATACCTGGGAGGTCGACCCCGCCGAGGTGCTGGCCTCACAGGAGGTGCATGACATCTCCGTGGCCATCGGCGCCGACCCGGGCAGCAGCGATCTGTCGCGGCTGCGGTTCGGCAAGATCTGCATCCTCGCTGACGCCGACTCGGACGGGCTGCACATCGCCACCCTGCTGTGCGCGCTCTTCATGCGTCATTTCCCCCGCCTGGTCGCCGAAGGGCACGTCTATGTCGCGATGCCGCCGCTGTTTCGCATCGACGTCGGCAAGCAGGTCTTCTATGCGCTCGACGAGGCTGAGCGGCAGGGTATTCTCGACCGCATCGCCGCCGAGAAGCTGCGCGGGAAAATCTCCATCCAGCGCTTCAAGGGGTTGGGTGAGATGAACCCGAAGCAGCTGCGCGAGACCACCATCCATCCTGATACCAGGCGCCTGGTGCAATTGACCGTTGATGCCCGGGACGAGGCCATGCGCATGATGGACATGCTGCTCGCCAAAAAGCGCGCCGGCGACCGCAAGCAGTGGCTGCAGGAAAAAGGGGATATGGCGGAGGTGTAGCTGTGTGGATTCCTGTATTTTTTAACCACAGATGAACACAGATACACACAGATAATCATGTTTTTCTGAGCTTCTTGCAAAACTCCTAACGGCTGTCATTTCGACCGTAGGGAGAAATCTTGAAACTTCGGTAAGAGTTGGATCTCTCCTTTCAGTCGAGATGACATGTCGCTCTTCACGGTTTTATTGAGAAGTTGAAGTTACTGCTTCAGTTAATCCGTGTTTATCTGTGTTCATCTGTGGTTCAGAAAGAAGAAGGTAGCTTTCTTTTCTGTCATTTCACAAAGTGGATAACCTTTTTCTGCGGCTGTAGATTGATCTCCTGGAATACCGCTCCCTGGCGTGCGTTCAGCATCATCAGCGCAGCCTGTGCGACATCTTCGGCAACCAGGTGTTGATCGGGCTTGTCGCCGGGCTGGAAGCCCAGTTCGTCGAAAAAGGAGGTATTGACCATGCCGGGGTTGATGATGCCGACGCGCACCCCGCTGGCTGCGCACTCCTCCTGCAGCGACTGCACCAGCCCGCGCAGGCCGAACTTGGTCGCGCAGTAGACAGCGCCGTTCCTGCCGCCCGCAAGTGCTGCCTCCGAGCCGATAAAGATCAGGTTGCCGCTCTTTTTTGCCTTCATTGCCGGCAGGAATTTGCGGGTAATCAGGATCTGGCTGGTGAGATTGAGGTTGATCAGCTGTTCGATGCGTAGCACGGAGAACTGCTCCAGGGCGCCAAAGTCCCCCTGACCTGCATTCAGAATCAGGCTGTCCACAGTGGGGTGGCTGGCGGTGATCTCGTTCAGTTTTTCAGGCAGTGCGCGCAGGTCGCTGAGATCAACGGCCAGATGGGTGAAATGATCGGAACTGATATCCGGCGTTTTGCGGCTGATGCCGATCACCCGGTGATTCTGCGCGAGCAGTTGCCTGGTAATGGCTGCGCCGATGCCGCGGCTGCAGCCGGTGACCAGTAGCGTGCTTTGTTCATTCATCAGTTTTCCACCAGGGAGAGTGAGTGGAGAAAATTGTCCAGCAGCCGCATCTGTGGCTGCATCCATCGATCGAGCGTGCCGCTGTCGGGAATCCCGATGCCGGTATTGCGGTTGTCCGAGACGATCTTGATGCAGTGCACCAGCCGGGGCTGCGAAAAGCGCCGTGCGGTGAAGGCAAAGCCGCTGGCTTCCATATCGAACAGACCCTGCTGCTTCTCATGGCCCCGGTGTGGCTGGTCATAGGTCGTGACTGCTGCGCTTTCCCATGGCGGGGCAGCGGGAAGCGCCAGGTGCAGGACACGCCCGCTCCCCTTGTCGATCACCTTGCCGGCGAGACAGGCGCTGCCGGGGACGGCGGATGCGTGGCCGGCAATGCCGATGTTGATCCACACGGCATCGCGGTGGAAGCCTGTTGCTCCATGGAGATATGCCACGGCGGCAGCGGCATTGATTTTACCGCTGCCGCAGATGACCAGCGTCATCTGATCCGCGGTATAGAGTGGAAACGCATGCTGCCGGCTCTGCTGCAGCCCGTAATGGCTGATCAGCGCCGCCGCTTCGGCCCTGTAGGCAACCACAAAACAGATCATGGCGGCTTCTCATCCGGGGCTGTGCCGTCCAGCCATGCGCTGCTATGGGCTTCGATCTCTCTGTATTTGTCTGCCCGCAGCGGATTGTTGCGCTTTTCGGCGCCCAGGCGGAGGATGCGGGCCTTGTGCTGCAGGGTCTCGTAGACAAGGCGCTGCTGCTTTTTGTCCAGCAGCGGGTCATCAGCTATTTTCTGCAGCGCACGGATGCGAAAGCGGTCCATGCCCCAGTGTTTGCGTGACAGCTGGTCGTCATGGCCGCCATATTTGACGATCTGTGGCGTGTCGACATAGATGACTGCTTCAAGCGCGCTGATGCGCAGCCACAGGTCGTAATCCTCGCAGGCCGGCAGGTCCTCGTCGAACACCCCGACATCCTCAAACAGCGTGCGGTGAACGAGGGCCGAGGAGGGTGAGATGACGCACCGCGGCAGGCACTGCTGAAAAATCGAGCCGCCGCTCTTGGCGTGTTTTTTCATCGGATTGACGCGCACGCCGTTACGCATCCAGATCTCCTCTGTATGGCACAGGCGGTGACCGGGACGTTTTGCGATCAACCCGGCCTGAGTCTCGAGTTTGCCGGGCAGCCAGGCATCATCCGAATCGAGAAAGGCAATCCACTCGCCCCGGGCATGCCGGATGCCACGATTGCGCGCAGCGCTGACGCCGGTATTGTGCTGATGCATGTAGCGCAGCATCTGGCCTTCCCCGGCATCCGCATTGAGGAAGCCTGGCTTGCTGCGCTGGAGCTCTTCGATCAGTTCCCGTGTGCCGTCCGTGGAGCCATCGTCGACGACGATGATCTCTTTAGGTGGCAGGCTCTGCTGCAGCACGGAATCAAGCGCCCGCGCCAGCACGCCAGCCCTGTTAAAGGTCGGGATGATCACCGAGACAGAAAGGTTCATCGAGTAAAACTCTGAATGAATAAAGACGCTGCGTCATTGCGAGCGTAG